>JBFHGR010000096.1:0-13117 GCA_041583015.1 Parvicella sp.
CCATATATACCCATTGCCAAAGCTTGAGAAGTGGTACCAGTAAACTCATCCAATTTCATTGGGTCTAAAGGTAAATTCCATTCATATGTTGCTCCAGCCATTTTAAGAATATTAACTGTTTCAATTGGTGAAGGTATATTGAAAAAAATATTTTCAATTTTTTCGGTCCTATCTTGAATAGTCGAATCCTTTTTGACCATATGATTATTTACTTCATTGGTGGATTCTTCTCCACACGAAACGAGTAAAACGGCAGAAAAACCTGCCAATGTTATAAAATTTCTAATATTCATATTGTTTCAATTCTTGGACGTAAAGATAGATTAATATTTGGAAATTTAAAAAGAGGTGAACTAATATTAAAATAATATTAGCGAATAAAAACATACTCATCATCAGACGACATTTCTGAATTAAACACATAATTATCGCTATCAAATCCTTTTAAATCTTCTACATTTTCAATATCATTTTGAATAATAAATCTGGACATTGTTCCTCTTGCACGTTTAGCAAAAGTCATTATTGTCTTATATTCTCCATTTCTTTCTTCTTTGAAAACACACGTTACAACTTTACTTTTTATCTTTTTAAAATCAACAACTTTACTGTATTCATTTGAGGCAAGATTTACAACTACTTCACCTTCATTTAATTCATCATTCAATGCTTCGGTAATTTTATCACCCCAAAACTTATATAAATTGGTCACCTTTGGTGTTACTTTTAAAGACGTCCCCATCTCCAATCTGTATGGCAAAATTAAATCCGAAGGTCTTAGCAGTCCATATAACCCACTTAAAATTCTAAGTTTTTCATTACAACTATCCAAATCTTTCTCCGAAAAGGAATTTGCATCCAATCCTCGATATGCTTCGCCTGTGAATACAAAAAGTGCAGGTTTGGCATGATCATCAAAAGGAAATTTCCAATTATAAAATCTTTCAAAATTCAGTGCTGCAATCTCATCACTAACACTCATTAGTTTTTTTATTTGTTTAACACTTAATTTTTGAAGTTTATTAACCAAATAACTGCTTTTCTCAATAAAAATGGGTGTTTGTACATTGGATAACATTTTAGCATTTTCAAAATCTAATGATTTAGCTGGTGATAATAATATTTTCATTTATAAAGTTGCTTTAAATTTTAATGTATAAACTGGATGTCCGGAGTCCTGCGTTAACTCTATCGTTCCATCCAACTGTTCTGTTAGTGTTTTGATTAATTCGACTCCCATCGTATGGTGATTATTCCATATACTCTCGTCAAACCCTTTTCCATTATCTGAAACAATTAGCACCGTATCTCCAACAACAGACTGTTTTAAGGAAATAAAAATTTCAGGATTTTCTATTTCTTTAAGACCATATTTTAAGGAGTTTGTAATCATTTCATTTATAATCAAGGCTAAGGGAGTCAATTCTGTTAGGTTTATAAAACAGTTTTGAATATTTGATTTGATGCTAACAGAATTATTAATATCGTAAGAAGTTACTAAATCACTTACCAACTCTTCAACATAAGTTTTTATTTCAACCTTTGAAAGGTCTTTTGTCTCGTACAATTTTTCATGAATTTTTGACATTGATCTAATCCTATTCTGGCTATTTTTAAAAAGATCAATTGCCTCTTCATTGTCAGTAAAATGTGTTTGAAGACGAAACAAACTGATAATAATTTGCAAATTATTTTTAACTCTATGATGCACTTCTTGCAGCAATACCGTTTTCTCCATCTCACTTTCTTTTATCAGCTGAGTTCTTTCTTCGATCTTTGCCTCCAGAAATGCTTGTTGGCTTTTTAATTTTGCAGTTCTGTACTCTGTAAAATAATACACTACAACGATAAAGAGAATCAAACAGATTAATAAAAACCAAAATGTTCTATAAAAAGGTGGTGGTGGTTTTTTTATCCTAAAATTTAAAGATGCAACTTGTGAGAAATCATTTCCATACTGCTTAACATTGAATTTATAACTTCCAGGAGGCAAATTAGAATAAACTGCATACCTACTGCTTGTTGGAGGAGACCATTGCTTATCAAAGCCTTCAAGAAAATATGTGTAAGTAACGCCATTGGGATTAAGATAATCTACAGCAAAAAAATCAAATGTCAAGTGATTCTCATTAGTCTCAAGAATTAAACTTGAAGGAATACCAAACCAATTTCGAATTTCTCCAGTTAGTTTTAATTCATCTACTGGTTCTAGAAACAGTTTAATATCACTTATATAAACTGGTGTATTATAGGAATAATTATAATCGTAAATAGGGTTATACTTATGCAATCCTTGGACAGTGGAGAAAAATATTTCTCCGTTATCCTTGAGATAATACCCTTTTGAATTTACTTCTACACCTTTAAAACCTTCTTCATATCCGTAATGCTTAATTTTAGAAATTTCACTATTGGCGTCTATTGAAACCCTATCCAGACCTTTATTTGTTCCAACCCATAAAAAGCCTTCATGATCTGAAAACAAAATATAAACCAAATCGGACGTCAAACCATCTGAAATATCATAGTTCACAAAATGATCCCCGTCCCACCTAGATATACTCCTATCTGTCCCTACCCATAAGTTTCCGTTTCTATCAAAAGTTATATTACTGATAAAGGTATTTTTAATAGCTTCCGTTCTTAGACTATACTCTCCATTAGATTTTATAAAGCATCCATTATTAGTACCTATTACAATATTGTGATTTGGGTCAAGAGCTAAAGAATAGGCGTTCTTAATCTTAGTGGAAAATAATCTAACGGAATTATTTTGACTAACCAGCCAGATACCCTTAGATTGTGTTCCTACATACACTTCTTCGTCATTAATCAAGATTGATTTTATTGAAACTCCACTAAAACTATCAATATTTCGAATTTTAAAATCTTCTGAAATAACACTTAAACCTTCTTTCGTTCCAGCCCAAACATTGCCATTATTATCACTTTTTAAAATCCTAACACTGTTACTTGCTAATCCATTTTTCGTAGTTAAGTGATGCGTCACATTATTATCTTTAACAAAAATTCCTTCTTCATTGTTTGCAACCCAAATTCTTCCTTTTTCATCTTCAAGAATGCCATAATTATCAGATTTGTTTAACCCATATGTTTTTGAATAAAAAGAAAAAGGTGTATTAACAATACTTATCAATCCTTCTCCAGAGGATCCAAACCAAACATTTCCCTGTGCATCAAAGCAAGCAGACGTTAACTCATATTCTGCAATCCCTTTGTCTTCAGAGTAATAATTAACAATGTCATTATCTATATTATATACTCCAGACTTTGTTGTAATCCATAATTTGGAGCTATTCTCAACTAAAAAATCTGTAACATCAATTTCAGATTTTACTTTAGACTTGGGTAATATACATTGATTGGTTGTGCCATTATCGTCAATGATTACGCCATTTTTTTCTGTCCCCAAATATAGTTTATCATTAAAATTTATGGCCAAATTCAAATTATATGGATATGTCTTAACCCTTTTCTCAACCAAACTTATAGCGTCTATGATAATCAATTTATTGTTTGTGGTGACATAAATCTCATCACTGAATGTTCTAATGTTAGGTTTATTTACAAAAGGTAAAGTTAAATCAGTGTCAATGAATTTAAGTTCATCATTTTCTAAATACCCCACCTTATTGCCTACCACCCAAATTCTTCCATAGGCATCTTTTTCAATGGCATTTACTAAGTTAAAATCATCGGTAAACTTTATAATTTTAACCACATTATTATTTTCAATAAAAGAAATTCCACCCCAGGAAGATACACAAATAATTCGACCATCATTATCTTCTTCAATATCTAAGACTATGTTGCCTGCCAAGCCGTTACTTTCATTAAAGGTGGTAAAATTCAATCCATCAAATGAAGATATTCCGCCTCCTGATGTTGCTGACCAAAGCATTCCTCTAGAATCAAAAAATATTTTATTTACTTGAGATTGAGGTAATCCTTGAGAAATAGAATATTGAACAATATTAGCTTCTTGCGCTTGGAGGCCAAGGCAAACAATGACAAACATTAATGTCAAAAAAAGACTTGATATGAATGCGTAAATTTTCAATCGTCAACTTTTTACAAAAATAACTATTCAATTTTTAGTACACTTTTTCGTACTTTACTTTGGTATCTACCACCAGGATAATGGTCATTGTAATCCATGTTTAACCACACATTACCTTTGGCATCAGTATAGTAAAAAATTGGTTTATCCGCACTTTCTACAACAAAAAGTTCATTTTTAATAAAATATGCAATTTTTTCAAGGTCTTTAATGTCTCCAATTTTCAATTCTGGGTATAAATGCCCTACAACCCTATCTCCCACCTGAACCTCTGTTCTAACCAATTCCACTTCTCCCCCTACCGCTGTAAGCAATCCTGCCATCAGTATTGAGTAATCATCACAATCTCCTTTTACCTTATCATCATCTTCCAATTGATTTAGGGTAACACTAGCTCTAGAATAATACTCGTCACCATTGGGATCATAAACATAGTTCCACCTTTTTCTTACCTCTTTGAAGATACTAAAACAATGAAGAATTTTCAAAGAAGGAAAAGTAGGTTTAAACTCAGAAAAATTCATCAATGCCCATGCATTTGCTTTATTTTTTACAATTTCATTTCTATAGTCAACTGCATTTACGATTCGCTGCTTGTATTTAAATTCTGCTGTTTGTTCTTCAAAACTAAAAGTACCTAGGCCTTCTGTAAATGTAAAGTATATTGTTCCATAATCATAATATAAGTTTTTAAAACTGTAAAAACCTAGAAATGTAGACCCAGCCAATCCTCCGAACCCCACAAAAAATAAGACTAAAAATAATTTACTAAATTTCTTAATTAAAATAAAAAACAGAATAAATAATATAACCAAGACGATATAAAAATCTATTCTAACACCTCCCAAAACACTTAACCTCATTGGGGGAATAATAGGATAAAGTGACACAGAAACGGGAATTACAATAGCCATTGACATTATTCCTACTATCAATGATGAAGTTGGGTCTTTCAATTGTTGCCAAACCCCTTTCTTCCCTTCTATCTCTTTTTCTTTTGCCAACTATGTATGTTTAAATTTCTTATGGTTGTGTAAATAAAACACCACTATTTGTTCCATAGTGATTAAAATTCCCCTCATTGGCATCATCAATATTCCCCTTTGTTGTATTTCTACTATTCAATTCCAATTCCCATTTGAAATTTTGAATTTCGCCTTGCAAATCACTGTGTAATAGCATATAATCATTGGTAACTAAATCTGGTGAGTAAAATATAAATCTTTTATTATTGAACTTACCTATTTTATAATAGTGCCATATTTGATAAGGATATGCACTTGGTTCATTCGGTCTATCACTTACATTATTAGGCGGTCCGTACTTTAAGTAAATCCTTCCTCTATCTGTCTCATAACCATTCTTTACTGTTGTACCAAACATACCATCCACCAAATCAACCTGTTCTTTGTATTTTTCCCATGCCAATTGTGGTGAATGCTGATCTACGGTAAACCAATAAGAATATAAGAATTGACGCTTTAAAGTATCATCAAAATTTTTGAATTGAGAATCAATCATTCTATTTTCTCTATCTGAAACTATGGGGTATAAACAATAAGCATATTCATCTAATGAATCTGCTTCCATATCCTCTACAAATGTCCCTTTATAATTAACTTCTGCCAAATTTTCTTTGCTTAAATCCGCTGCAATACTCAGTCTTGTAAATGGTATTTTCTTTTGAACTACAATTTCATTTTCTTTATTTCTGACTTCCGCCACAATAGTATAATCACCCGAACCCAAGTTTTCAATATTGAATACATTTAGTACTGGGATAATTTCCTTCGCAGATTCCCTTTTAGTTTTAGCAAAAGAAGATACCACTGTTTTGGTTTGAGAATTTTCAATATAATGTGATACTATAAATTTGTCATCTTTGAAAAAAGGAACAGTATTATACACTTCAAAATAGTAAGCAATTTTGGAATATTCGGGAGCAAAAAAATCTGTTAATAAAGGTAATAAATCATATCCAGATTTAGAAAGCACATTGGTCTCTTCCGTTTCAGTGAATGAAGCAACCAATTGAATATCGCTCAATTCACACTGATAATCTGACCAATTACACAAAACTTTTCTTGAAACAACTTGCTCTAACGCATTCGGTGCAAATAGGTCTAATATGGAAACTTCCAATATATATTCCACTTGATTTTCAATAACATACCTATTCACTTCCATTAAATTTTCATACAGTGCATCTTTGGATTGCTCTGCATTTTCCAAAATGGTTTTATTAAAATCAATGATACTATCATTCTTTTTTAAAATCTGAGTGACTTGGACATTACATTTACCAACACCCTCTTCATTTTTAAGATAAGTAATAGTGGATGCATATACCTCGACATACGATTCAAAAATAGGTCCCTCAGGAGAATCAAAATATTTAGTATCGAGGTATGCGTCTAATTGCGCATTACTCTGAAAAACAACCACTAAACTCAATAAAAAGACATACCATTTTTTCATAATTTCAAACTTTACTCAGGAAGTTAAACAAAGGTATTAAAAACAAGGTTAAGTTACACTACTTGAATAAAGAAACGGTAAAAAGCAGAAAGCAACGGTTCTTTACCTCAAAGGATGATATTTTTCAATAACCTCTTTAAGGTATTTCTTATCAAGATGCGTATAGATCTCAGTAGTAGTAATAGATTCGTGACCAAGCATCTCTTGAACGGCTCTTAAATCGGCTCCATTTTCTATTAGATGGGTAGCAAAAGAATGTCTAAATGAATGTGGTGAGATTTTTTTTCTTATACCTACCAAAGCAACAAGGTTCTTAATTATCGTAAAGATCATGACCCTAGTAAGTTGTTTTCCTCTACGATTTAAAAATACAAAATGTGCATGTTTGGGATCTGCTTTTACGTGTACTCTTATTTCATTGATATACAATTCCAAATGCTTTGCAGCCATATCACTAAAAGGAACAATTCTTTGCTTATCTCCCTTACCTATAACACGCAAAAAACCTTCCTCCCAATAAATATCATCTAATGATAAGTTTACCAATTCACTCACTCGAAGTCCGCTTCCGTACAACACTTCCAATATGGCAACATTCCTTTCTCCTTCAGGTGTACTTCTATCAATCGCAGCAATGAGTTTCTCGATTTCTTCTGTGGATAAAGTATCTGGAAGCTTTCTCGCTTGTTTTGGAGATTCCAATAATTCAGATGGATCCTCTACCAAAATATCTTCTAATATCAAATAACTAAAAAAAGCCTTAATGCCAGATATAATTCTAGCCTGAGATCCTGCCGACATTCCTAAATCATGAAGCCAATGAATAAATTGCTGTAAATCTTGATGTTGAATTTCATTCAATCCCTTACCTCCCTCCACCATTTCTGTAAAAAATTGCGTCAATTTTTCAACATCACGGAGATATCCTTCTACCGTGTTTTCAGAAAGAGATCTTTCCAACTGTAGATAAGATTTAAAACCTGAGATATAACTGCTCCAAGCACTCAAAATAATAATGATTTACCGTTTTAATTTCAACATTTATTCAAATGTAGTCAATAAAATAAGTGTAAATCGGTTATTAGAAAGGCTTTATTCCACAGTTTCTTTTTAACTTTGCGTCACTTTGAATTACGGTACAGCAGCATATTATACACTTGGGTGTAAATTGAACTTTTCTGAGACAAGTACAATTGCCCAATCTCTCAACAAAGAAGGATTTGCAAAAGTCAACTTTGATGAAGGAGCGGATGTTTATGTCATCAACACTTGTTCTGTTACAGAACAAGCAGATAAAAAATGTAGAAACATTGTAAGAAAAGCATTGTCTTATAATCCAGATGCATTCGTGGCGGTAATAGGTTGCTATGCACAACTAAAACCTAAAGAAATTGCTCAAATTGAAGGCGTAGACATTGTTTTAGGCGCCAATGAGAAATTCAATATTTTGGATTATCTATCCGATCTATCCAAAAAGGAGGAAACTCAAATTGAAAACGAAGAAATAAAACACACCAAGGAGTTTGTTCCTGGTTTTAGTAAAGGAGACAGAACGCGTTCATTTCTCAAAGTTCAAGATGGATGTAATTATTTCTGTGCTTTCTGTACTATCCCATTGGCAAGAGGTAGAGGCAGAAATGCTTCCATTGCAGAAACCGTTGCCAAGGCAAAAGAACTAGCGTTGACTGATGTCAAAGAGGTGGTTCTTACTGGAGTCAATATAGGTGACTTTGGTTATGGTACAGATGAAAATTTCTATCAATTAATTCAAGAATTAGATAAAATTGAAGGCATAGAACGATTCAGAATAAGTTCTATTGAGCCCAATTTGCTTTCTGATGAAATCATTGAATTTGTTGCCAAAAGCAAAAGATTTGTCCCCCACTTTCATATCCCTTTGCAAAGTGGCAGCGATGAACTATTAGAAAGAATGCGTAGACGCTACAAAAGCGACTTATATAGAAGTAGAATAGAAAAAATCAAATCTTTGATGCCAGATTGTTGTATCGGTGTAGATGTTATTGTAGGATTTCCTGGAGAGACAGACGAAGAGTTTGAAAAAACTTACAATTTCTTGAATGAGCTAGCTATTTCATATTTACATGTATTCACTTACTCCGAAAGAGATAATACTACCGCGTTGAGAATGGATGGAGTGGTTCCGATTCCCAAGCGAAAAGAAAGAAATAAAATGCTCACTATCCTTAGTGCAAAGAAAAAAAGAGCATTCTATGAATCGCAAGCAGATAGAACAGATAAAGTAGTTTTTGAAGCGGCTGAAGATAACGGTATGATGTACGGTTTCACAAAAAATTACCTAAAAGTAAAAACACCATTTAATCCATTAATGATTAATCAATCATCTCATGTGAAGTTATTAGAGTTAGATAGGGATGGCGTTTATAGAATAGAATTTACTGAAGAAAAAATGATTACTCAATCATTATTGGGTTAATACAAGTTGGAAAATGGCAAATAAAGATTACGATAGATTAGTAACACAAAGAATTGGAAATTATCAAGGTCAAATTATTGCCAATAATGAAAATGACCAACTAGGAGCAGCGTTTATAGATTTAAATGGATTTGCATTTCTGCAATTTACTATACTTACTAAAATTAGTGTTAAAACTATGAAAGGATGTACAGTAAAATTAATTTCTAGTTCTAATGAATTAGAGATTCCTTCAGATACAGAAGAAATTGAGTCTGATTTTTCTCATCAACTAAACATTGGTATTCTTGATTTTGACATTGATTTAGAAGACGAAGTATTAGGATTTATTAATGAAAATGAGATTTCTTCATTGCATTTTACATTTGAGAAAAACATATTTGAATTTAAAAATGTAAATCATTCTTTGCTTCAACAAATAGTTGCTGGAGAATTCCAAGAAGAAATGATTTTTGAGGAAGAGGAAGAATAAAGTTTAAACCTGTATCAACTCTGGTACAGCATCTACGGCACTTGTGTCTGTAGCTTTAATCTCCGGCAATCCAACAATTTCTCGATAGATATTTAGTAAGGTATATTTTTGCGACTCAAAGGAATACCTTTCCAATACTGTTTCTCTTCCTTTTTGACCAATTCTGTGCCGTAGTTCTGGATTTTCTATTAAATCAGACAAAACCTCAAACCATTGTTCTTCACCAACAGGTACATATCCATTCTCTCCATGTTTAATGATATCAGTATTCATTCCTACAGCACTCATCACGGCAGGTTTTCCTACAGACATATACAATAAGCCTTTCATGCCACATTTACCTTTAGTCCAAGCATCTTCTTCCAGCGGCATCACCCCAATATCAATACTATTAAAATGTTCAACTTCCTGAGCATTACTCCATTCTTGACCAACTATTCCCAATCTTTTGTTGGTATAATTTGGATCACCTATCACTTTGAAATCTATTCCATCTCCATATTTATCCTTTAACTTGTGATATACATTCACCACTAACTCAAAGTGTTTGACAGTAGTATGACTCCCAACCCATCCAATTACAACCTTATCATTATTCCTTTCTACAGGAACGTATTTTTCACAATCAATGGTAGAAGGTATAACCGAGACATTCTTGTTATATTTTTGGGCAAATTCAGCCAAGTACTGGTTACCAACAGTAACATGACTACATAAAGGAAGAATAGATTTTATTTTATCCGAACTTTTTAAAAACGAAAGCCATTTATTTCCACTAGAAACATCTTTCACCCATATGGCATCATCATAATCAAAAATCACTGGAATACCTGTTTGGGCAATTTTTCTTTCAAACTTAATACCTCTTGTGAGTAATGCTTCTCTATAAATTAAAACAGCATCAAAATCTTTAATTCTAGCAAAATCCTGTTTTCTTTTCTTGTATGATTGAATCGCTATTTTAAGTTTTTTCCAATAATTACCTGATGAATAAAGAATTTTATCTTCTTTTTCTCCTAGTAAATTAGATAACTCGCACTCGATACCATTTTCTTTAAACCAGTCAAAATACTGTTCAAATCGGTATCTCTGACCAGGTGACCTGTCCAATCTATGATGTGCTATAAATAATACTCTCTTCAATCGCTGCTCTTTCGTTATGGCAAAAATAAAACAAATTAAGCGTAATCACCATAACAATTGTGATATTAAGAATTAACCCAATGATATTATTACAAAAATCAATTACAAATTTTACATTTGTACTTATGAGATTATTACCTACGGGAAATACACCAAGATGGATTATCCTTATTGTGGATATGTTATTATGCATTTTTGCATTAGCAATTGCTTATGCCATTCGTTTTGATTTTGTAGAACCTGACCACGCGCAAATAGAGCAAGAATGGGTTGTATTAAAATTTGCTTTACCAATTTATTTAATTGTAAGATTTTTATCTTTTTACATCAGTAAAACTTATTCAGGTATTATAAGGTTTACAAGTACTCAAGATGCCAAAAGGATGTTTCTTACACTTGCCTTAGGGACTGTAATTTTTGGAATAGTTTCATTAATCAGACACACTTTTATTGATGGCTACTTTTTACTTCCTTTATCCATATTGTTTTTGGAGTTTATACTTTCATTCTTTCTACTTATCTCTATGAGAGTTAGTATTAAGTTATTATACTTAGAACAAAACAAATCAAGAGGTGCTACCAAAAACGTTGTAATATATGGTGCAGGAGACATGGGTATGGCCACCAAGAAAATTCTTGAACAAGATACAGAAGCACTTTTCAATATAATTGGTTTTATAGACGATAATTCAACACTGCAAGGTAAATTTTTAGAAAGAACTCCTGTAAAAAATGCTTCTTACCTTGAAAAATGGGCCAACAAAAAGGAAATTGATTCTGTAATCATTGCTATTAAAAACCCCAACCCCGAAGCAAAAAGCAAAATCATAGACCTTTGTTTAGATTTGAATATTGACCTGTTGACGGTACCTCCACTAGAGCAGTGGATGAATGGAGGTTTCACTAGCAAGCAAATCAAAAAAGTAAAAATTGAAGACTTATTAGGAAGAAAGGAAATTCAACTGAATATAAAAAATGTTACATCTTTTATTCAGGGAAAAACCATACTCATAACTGGAGGCGCGGGATCGATAGGTAGCGAAATAGCAAGGCAAGCACTTAAGTTCAACCCTAAACAACTAATTTTATTAGACCAGGCCGAAAGTCCTTTGTATGATCTTAGTAATGAACTAAAAGACAAGTTTGGTGATGCTAATTTTGAACTACTCATTGCAGATGTAAGTAATGAAAAACGAATGAGAAAAGCCTTTGAACATTTCCGTCCACAAGTGGTCTTTCATGCAGCAGCATATAAGCACGTGCCTATGATGGAGGACAATCCTTCAGAAGCCATAAAAGTAAACGTTAATGGAAGTAAAATTTTAGCCGATTTAAGTGACGAATTTAATGTAGAATCTTTTGTAATGATTTCTACAGACAAGGCTGTGAACCCAACTAACGTCATGGGTGCATCCAAAAGAATTGCAGAGATTTACATTCAATCATTAAGTAAGCATTCTAAAACAAAGTTTACCACTACCCGATTTGGAAATGTTTTGGGAAGTAATGGTTCTGTCATTCCTTTGTTCAAAAGACAAATTGAAAATGGAGGCCCTATTACTGTTACTGATGAAAGAATTACCCGTTTTTTCATGACTATACCAGAGGCTTGTCAGTTGGTGCTTGAAGCAGGAACAATGGGCAATGGCGGTGAAATCTTTGTTTTTGACATGGGAGAAAGCATCAAAATAATTGATTTGGCTAAGAAAATGGTGAAATTGTCTGGATTGGAAATAGACAAGGATATCAAAATAAAAATAACAGGATTAAGGCCCGGAGAAAAACTCTATGAAGAACTTTTAACAACTGAAGAAAATACAATACCTACCCATCACAAAAAAATAATGATAGGTAAAGTCAAAGAATATCAATTGGAAAAAGTAAAAATAAAACTTCAAGAATTGATAAACCTATATGAAACACAGGATAATGACCTAATTGTAAAAAAAATGAAGGAGATTGTACCCGAGTTCGTTAGTAATAATTCAATTTTTAGTAAATTTGACCAGTAAAATTCATTGAATGGACAATCATATAAGAATAGCTGAACTTCAGCAAGGAATAAGAGAAGGTATAGAAATTGACGAAAGTAATATTCTTTTTGAATTTAAGGATACACCACCTCATGTAGTGTTAGAAGTGATAACCATTAATGCAAAACACAAACAAGCCTTTCTTTTTCATACTACAGAAGGAAGAGATAAAATAGAGGCATTGGAAAGCATGTTAGAATATGTAAACCAAGCCAAAACTCAATACAATTCATACACACTGCAATGGAGTTTAATCAATGAAGATAAACTTCATACCTCCTATTTTAGAGCTAAAAATATCATGGATGCTTTGGATAAATTTTATCACAAGAAAGACATCAACTCTGTAAACGTTTTTAGTGTTGTATTAAATCCTATTGCTTAATTAAAAATATAAAAATGAAAACCATTTCCAAAACACCTGTAGAAGTAAGATTTTCTGACATTGATATGGC
>JBFHGR010000097.1:0-12574 GCA_041583015.1 Parvicella sp.
CTTCCAATTACTGTAGGTAATCCTATTTTTTCTCCAAAACTAAGGCTCGAAAAATCTATGTAATATAAGTTGCTAGTCTTTTTGTTTAATGACAATTTATCTCTTGAAATATGGTAAAAAATACCATTGTCCACTATAAATTCATTGAACATGTCCCTAACTTTATGTTGGTCAGCATCCGCAAATTTGTTTTTATCATTTTCACGAGAATATGAGGACTGAGTAATTTGATTAGCTGAGTCGATAAATAAATCATTTAAATATTCATTAATATATTCCGTGGAGTAAAATTCGCCTCCACTTTGAGTTGCAGACCTATAAACTGATTCATGCAGATATATTCCGTTTTTTGTGATTTTAGTTTGGTAATTAAACTGGACAGGGATTCTAGTCTTTCCGGAAAGTACTTTTGAATTAGGTAGAGAAGTCCTAGAATTTACAAATCCAATATCGAGCAAGTTAAAATTTCTGTCAAATACTTTCACTTTAGTAAACAATTCCGTTCCTTCCACTGATGTGTTTATTTTTGCAGAATGCATTATAAACCTGTCTTTAAATTTGTCATAACTTAAATCAGAAGGAATATTTATTCCAACTTCTGACCTTAAATAAGATTTTCCTTTAAAGAATTTTTTTGTTTCAATTTCATATGAATAAAATATTAACTCAGAATTTGTTAAACCTACAAAATCAACCTTTTTATTTGTGACTTTACCAATACAACAAACTGACTGAATATCAGGAGGCAAAAGCACTTCATTTTTTAATAAAAAGTTATTGTTTTCTTTATGATAAATAACCAACTTGTTCTTCTGGTCATAATTATTATAAAGTAAGGAGGTAAGACTGGAAAAACTTTCAAGGCGCTTCTTTCTGCTATCAAATAATGATTTATAAATTCGGTTATAGTCATAATTTGATTTAGATAAAAATAAGTATATTTCATTTTCGTTGAAAGCTGAAGAATTGGAAGAATAATATTTGATTTTATCAATAACGTCAGTATCAGAAGTCGTTTTTAATTTGTCTGAAAGGAAAACAATAAGGCTATCTTCTTTGTTTGATAGTATAACCTGTAAGCCAATGCAAGAGGGGTAAATGGAAATGTTTTTATTTTTCTTTGGTGTTAATAAAGAACATGTGTTTATGAAATTTAGGTTTTCATCTAATTGAACGATTACTAAACTGTCCGATGAGTTTTGTCCGTAAACATACAAATCTCCTGAACATTCGTCTATGGTATAAGCGGCATTGAATTTAATTTTTTCTAGTTGAGATAAGGAACTGTAACTTATTAGAAATAGAATGAACGTTAGAAGAACATATTTCATATTAGGTGTTTTATTTTTTCCAAATATAGATTAATTTTTAATTTTTTAGTCTATTTCCCACATTTGGCATTCAAATTGATATGAATGTTATGGAATAAATTATATTTTTGCATCATTAGATAAAACTAATACATCCATGAAAAAAACAATTATAACATTAAGTGCCATTGCACTAACGACATTGACGTTTGGTCAAAAATTGAAATTAACGGAAGCAGCAGTTGCTTATAAAGACTTATCTCCAATGTGGTTTGCACAACCAGATCAATTAGAACCATCTAAAAAAACATTGCAAGCGGCAAAGTCTGCTATTGATGATGCTTATTCTGAGCAAGAGGAGAAGCAATCTCTTAAAACTAAAGATCAAGGGAAACTATATTACTACAGAGGAATGATTTATCTTGACTACGGATTCTTAGCTGGGATGGATCAAGATATTAAAGCGGAAATTGAGGCAGATCAAGACCTTTATGAAAAAGTACCTTTTGAATCTTTAAAGAAAAGTCTTGAAATCACAGATTACTACGAAGATGAAATTGCGGAAAAAATGAACTTTCTAAGAGGTATTGCCATAAACGGAGGTGTGCAGATGTTTGATGAAGGAAAGTACGAAGAGTCTTTTGCTTCATTTGCTGGAGCTGTAGAAATGTCTGATGTAATTGGTTATAAAGATACGGTAGCGATGTTTAACGCGGCATTATCTGCAGATAAATTAGATAAGTACGATGATGCAATAAAATATTATCATAAAGCAGCAGAAGCAAATTACCTTGGCAATGCTGAAGTTTATAGAAATATTATTCAAGTGGTTAATAGAAAAAATGGTGGGCCAAGTGACGAGGCATTTAAGTATATAGAAGAAGCTAAGGCTAAATATCCAGGTGATATTAATATCATAATTGAAGAGTTTAACTATCATAACTCAAAAGGAAATGCAGATGCTGCACAAGCGTCACTTCAAAAAGCTATTGAAAAGGATCCAAGAAATCCTATTTTTCATTACAGTATTGGTGCTACTTTTGATGAATTGGCTAATAAGAGACATGATGAAGGTAAGCATGATGAAGCAAGAACTTTTGTCGATAAAGCAGTTGAGGCGTATACTAAAGCTATCGAGTTAGATCCTAAATTTGCAGATGCTTATTACAATCTAGGTGTGCTATATAACAATGAGTCTTTCTCTTTGACTAATGAGATGAAATCTATTGAAGATGTTAAATTACAAGAAGAAAAATTAGCAGAATCAAGAGATCTATTGAAAAAAGCAATTCCTTACTTGGAAAAATCAAATGAATTGACACCTACAGATGTAAATACTTTAAAGTTGTTGAAATCTATCTACTTTACTGTAGAAGATGATGCAAATTATAATATAGTGGTAGGCAAGTTGAAAGATTTAGGTCAATAGTCTAAAATATAGTAATAGCAATATTTAAAGCCTTCGGATTTATATTCGAAGGCTTTTTTTGTTCTTAATGAATGTTGTAAATGAACGTATCAAATTCATAACTGTATCTTCGTATACATGCATTGGCAAAAACACATACAAATCTGGTTTGCATTTTTTGCAATAGTTTTTACAACTTCTTTTTCATTTCCATTTCATGTGGTTCCAGATGTTGGTGGCTGGTTTGAGCCTTTCTTTAATAGTAGGGTAGAGTGGATCGGGAAATTGCTTAATATTAAAAATGATTCTGATTTGATGTATCACTCTGGTGAAGATTCAATTGGAATGATGATTAATACGATTAATATAGTTGTTTTTTCAGTCTTGCTTTATGTAGCTATATTTATCTATTGGAAACAAAAGTTGTTCATTCTTTTACCATATGTAAAAATCTATTTGCGATATTACCTTGCACTTATGTTGCTGATTTATGGGTTTGATAAAGTGTATAAATATCAGTTTTATTATCCAGAACCTAATATATTGTATACTGATTTTAAGGATATTCCTCAGGATTTGAGGTACTGGTCTGTGATGGGGACATCATATGTATATTCCTTATTTGCAGGATTGATAGAGGTGATTCCTGGAGTGCTATTGTTATGGAGAAGAACCTATTTGATTGGAGCGACTGTTGCATGTTTTGTGTTTTTAAATGTTTTTATGTCAAACCTTGGATTTGATATAACAATGAAAATATTTTCTTTTTTTTTATTGTTGATGAGTGTTGTTTTGTTGCTTCCTAAATTAAAATATTTATGGAAAGTTTTTAGTGGAAGAAAAACTGAATTTCCAGAAGATGACTCACCTGTTTTATACAGTAAATCGTATTACAAATTCTTAAAAGTAGTTGTGTTGTTGGTGTTTTGTTACGAGAGTCAGTATAAATTAATTGCTTCTGGAAGTATCAATGACGATTATTCTGAAAGGCCAAATTTGCATGGAGCATATCAAGTATTAAATGATGCTCAGAATAATTGGAATATGATTTATTTTCATAGACAAGGTTATTTTATTGTAGAAGATAATGAAGGATTGTTTTATGATTTTAAACTCAACGTAGATAGAGAGGCGCATGTGCTTCAATTAACAACTTATGAATATGATAAAAAAATACTCGAGTATGAGTTGAATCAAGATACACTAATTATAGAGGATAGTGTAAATGGATTTCATGTAAAGGCTATAAAAGTGTACACTTACAATCCTTATGAGTTGAATTAAAACACTAAATTTGTTGTATGAAGATTAAGAATGTTATTGGATACTTAGAGCAAATAGCTCCGCCATCATTGCAAGAAAGTTATGATAATTCTGGATTGTTAGTAGGCGATGCTGACCTGGATTGTACAGGTATAATAGTATGTTTAGATAGTACAGAAGATATAATTGAAGAGGCCATAACTAAAGGCTGTAATTTGATTGTGGCGCATCACCCAATAGTTTTTTCAGGATTGAAAAGATTTACTGGTAAGAATTACATAGAAAAAACAGTTATTAAAGCAATAAAGAATGATATTGCAATTTATGCTATTCATACCAATTTAGATAACGTAAAACACGGGGTTAATGGTGTTTGGGCAAATGCACTTGGTCTAAAAAATCAGAGAATATTGGCTCCTAAAAATGGAATACTTAAGAAATTGGTAGTCTTTGTTCCGGAATCGGATACAGAAAATGTATTGCAAGCAATGTTTGAAGCAGGTGCTGGCAATATTGGTAATTATGCTGAGTGTAGTTTTAGTGCTGATGGAGCAGGAACCTTTAAGCCTCTAGAGAATGCAAATCCTTATGTAGGAGAAATTGGAAAAAGAAAAGTTGAAGAAGAAAACAAGGTAGAGGTTTTAGTAGAAAGTTTTAAAGTAGGTAGAGTTATTGCTGCAATGAAAAAGTCACATCCTTATGAGGAAGTAGCCTACGATATTATTGAATTGGAAAATGCGCACACAGAAATAGGCGCAGGAATGATTGGTGAACTCTCTGAATCTGTGGATGCTATTGCTTGGATGCAATATTTGAAAGAAAAGATGAATTGCGGAGTGGTGAGGCATACACCTTTACATAAAAATTCAATTAGAAAAGTAGCCATTTGTGGAGGAAGTGGAAGTTTTTTGTTGAATCATGCTATTAATCAAGGAGCAGATATTTTCGTAACAAGTGATTTTAAATATCATCAATTTTTTGATGCAGAAAACAAGATAATTATTGCTGATATTGGACATTATGAAAGTGAACATTTAACAATTGATTATTTAGTTAGGGTTTTAAAAGAAAAATTTACTACTTTTGCGGTCTTGTTAACAAAAGTCAATACAAATCCAATTAATTATTTGTAACAACCATATGGCAAAGAAAACTAAAGAAGTATCAGCAGAAGAAAAATTAAGATCACTATATGATCTTCAGATTATTGATTCTAGAATTGATAGAATAAGAGAAGTAAGAGGTGAATTACCTTTGGAAGTTGAAGATTTAGAAGCTGAGATAAGTGGTCTAGATTTGAGATTAGAGAAAATCACTGACGAAATTGATGATTTAAAAAGAATGATCAATGAGCGTAAAAGTGGAATCGAAGATTCAAAAGCGCTTATTAAAAAATACGAAGAGCAACAAAATAAAGTTCGTAATAATAGAGAGTTTGATTCCTTAACTAAAGAGATTGAATTTCAAAACTTAGAAATTGAATTGTCTGATAAGAGAATTAAAGAGTACAAGTATAAAATCGAAAGTAAGGAAGTAATCTTTGCTGAGAGCAAAGCAATCTTAGATGAAAGAAAAGAGGTTTTGGCAAACAAAAAGGCTGAACTGGAAACAATTTCTTCTGAAACAAGAAAAGAAGAAGATATCTTAGTTGAGATTTCTGAGAAATCTGCTAGCGATGTTGATCCAAGATTGTTGAGAGCATATAAAAGAATTAGAAGTTCTGCAAAGAATGGTTTAGCGGTTGTTCCTGTAGAAAGAGGAGCGTCAGCAGGTTCATTCATTCAAATACCACCACAAGTACAAATTGATATTGCAGCACGTAAGAAAGTTATTATTGATGAGCACAGTGGACGAATTCTTGTAGATAGCGAATTGGCTGCTGAGGAAATTGAAAAAATGGAAAAGAAAATTGCTAAATTGCTTAAATAGTGTTTAGTTAATCATAATTATATAAAAAGCCATTGAGAGAAATCGTAATGGCTTTTTTGTTTTTTAAGAATAGATGCTAGTTTTTGGAACAGAACTATATTATTTCCGGTAGTTCTTCATATTCAAAAGGTTTCAGCGCTTCTGGTTCGTTGCCTACACTTTCTTTTCCTGATAATCTTTTTACGGTGTGAGCTTTAAATTCTGTTGATTTATCGGGCTTTATAATTGATTTAATTGTATCAATAAACGCTTCAGAAGAGTCATCCTGAAGCCATATTTCCTCCTCTTTTTCACTTAGGATAAGTGGCATTCTAGGTTCTTCTATTTTTGGGTTATTGTGAATCTTGGATAAAAAATCATTACCTTCTGTTGTTACAATACTAAAGGAGTTGATGACTTCTCCTGTATTTTTATCCGTCCACTCACTAAATAACCCTCCAATTGATAGCGGTAGATTATCTTTTTCTGTAATATAAAAAGGGTATTTTTTGTTGTTGTAGTGATGGTGCTCAAAGAAGCCGTCAATGTGAAGTACACATCTCATTTCATTGGCCGATTTCTTAAACGAAGGTTTGTCAAAGATACTTTCACCTCTAGCATTAAGGGTAGTGTTCCATAACTTAACTTTTTGATTTTCATTTTTTACCCAATGTGGAATTAATCCCCATATAGATGGAATCGGAGTGTTGGGTGCTTTTGAGGTATAGATAAGTAATTGATTATGCAAAAAACCAGGAAGTTGATAATAGGAGGTGACTGCATATTGCTCCAATTTTTTTAATATAATGCTAATTTGCTCCTGATTATTGTTGTGAATTGCTCTTTTTAATTGAGTTTGAAGCGCAGAAGTGATATTATAACACATGTTGAGATTTACTTTTCTATATTTCTAATTTTCTGTTTAAAATAGTTAGGTTCTATTTCTGTAATGGTTTTGATTTTTATGGCCTCTGATTTGGATCTATCTGCATTAGCAATTATGATTGCACTCATCGTGTCTTGTTTGTTTAAGAATGTATGTACAAAAACATAACCAGTGACAGATTTTTTGAAATGCGCTAATTCCGATTTCATTTGGTTAGCCTTAGTGATAATGCTGTCTAATTGTTCATTGTTATAATATTGTGTGCCATCCACTTCTAAGATGTATGTAAGTTTTTCAAGTTCTTTTTCTGTTTCAATTGCAATACTATCTGTATAATCAATAACTTGATGAAAGTATTGTGTGCTGATGCTGTCATAAGTGGATACATCTACTTCGTTTATATAATAAATTGCTTTTTTTATACATTCAACTAAAGGAATGTCGTTTACATCTATTACTACTTGTGAAGATGTAGAGGGGATTTCAGCTTTGACTATCGTTTCTTTGGTGTCCTCTTTTGGTGCGCAACTGTTGACAAAAGCAAGCAAGAAAACGGTGAAAATTGGAAGTGTTTTTTTCATATCTACCAAAAGTATAGAAAGAATTTGTAATTTAGGCAATTACTTCTTTGGTATTTAAGAAAATATTTACTTTCTTTGCCGTCCCAAAAATAGGGAGTAAATAGAAATTACACTTTTAATAATATAAGGAAATGGCAAGAGTTTGTGAAATAACTGGAAAAAAAGTAATGACAGGAAATAACGTGTCACACTCAAAAAGAAGAACAAAAAGAAAATTTTACCCTAATTTATTGACAAAGAAATTCTTTGTTCCTGAAACAGGGGAATGGATTACGATGAAAGTTTCTGCTGCTGGTTTAAGAATCATCAACAAAAAAGGAATCTCTGCTGTATTGAAAGAAATGAAAGGATAATAATCCTTGCACAATTATTGCATATATTTATCACGCCAATTGGCGTGATTTTTTGTTTATAGCTACACCAAATATGAAAACTGTATATTTTATTTTGTTTCTTTTCTGTTTTGCATCTTTAAATGCACAGGATACAGAAATGGTCAGTGAGAAAAGTTTGTTGAAAGAAACTTATGAAGATGATTTTCTCTCGCCTGATTTTCATTTTAAGAAAAGAGAACAAATGAGAAAAATGATGCCTGAAAACTCTATGGCTGTTTTTTTTTCAAATCCCATAAGAAATAGATCTAATGATGTAGATTATGAATATCATCAAGATCCAAACTTTTATTACCTAACAGGTTTGAGAGAGCCTAATTCAATTTTGATTGTTTTTAAGTCGCCAAGAAAGGTCAATGGTGAGATGACAAACGAGGTTATTTTTGTGCAAGAAAGAGATGAGTCCAAAGAAATTTGGACAGGTAAAAGACTTGGAGCTGCTGGGGTAAAAGAACAATTGAAAATCAACACAGTTTTAGAGAATAAAGAATTTAAAAAAATTGATTTAAAATTTGAAGATTTCTCAATGATAACTTATTCGGTTCCAACAGAAGGAATGAAGGATAACCCTTTTGAGAAAGAGGACATGTTTAATCTTAAACAACAATTCGAAGCACATTTATTTAAAGCTAAAGATGAAGTTATAAAAAAAGGAGAGTATAATGTCTGGATGTCTAAATTGAGAGAGGTCAAAGAGGAGGAAGAATTGGTATTGTTAAAAAGAGCGATTGAAATTACATGCGATGCGCAAACAGAATTATTCAAGGCTCTTCAGCCAGGTATGAAAGAATATCAAACTGAGGCTATTATTGAATTTATTTTTAAATTAAATGGAGCTGAGTATCCAGGATTTCCGAGTATTCAAGGTAGCGGTGCTAATTCTTGTGTGCTGCATTATCAAACCAATAGAAAACAAATGGTTGGTAGAAACTTATTGGTTTCAGATGTAGGAGCAGAATACCATGGATATACCGCAGATGTAACACGTACAATGCCTGTTGATGGAAAATTTAGTGCTGAAGAGGCGGCAATTTATAATTTGGTTTTAAAAGCTCAGAATGCAGGGATAGAAGCAGCACAAGTTGGAGAGAATTTTTGGTCGCCAAATGTTGCAGCAACTACTGTGTTGTCTCAAGGTCTACAGGATTTAGGAATTATTAAAACTCCTTTGGAATTAAAACGATATTTCATGCACGGGACTTCACACTATTTAGGCTTGGATGTTCACGATACAGGCACTTATGGTAAGTTGCAGGAGAATTCTGTGATAACTGTAGAACCAGGTATTTATATTAAAGAAGGTTCGCCATGCGACCCTAAATGGTGGAACATAGGGGTGAGAATTGAAGATGATATCCTGATCACCAAAGATGGTCCAGTAAATTTGTCTGATTGTGTTCCGCGAACTATCCCGGAAATAGAGCAATTGATGGAGCAAAAAAGCTTTATCAACCAATAATCTTTTTTTAATCTGTATACCTAACTATCTTTGATGTATATATTCAATTATTACAAATCTAACCTATGAAAAAAACTATACTATTAGCATGTGCTCTAACGAGTAGTTTGCTGTCATTTGGACAAGATACAATCACCTGCTCAATTACTGTTGAAGATACGGTGAAATATATAAATTCATTGTCATCGGGTATTCAAGGTACTGGAATTAATATGTCAAATGGAACTGGCGGAACTGCTGGTTATACAGGTTATGCCCAACTTTTTGAAGCTCCCGATTCTATTACACTTAAAGGTTTTTGCTTCTACAGTTTGATTGAAGGTGCGTTACCTGATACTGTTGACGCTGGATTGTTTTTACCAGATGGTACAGGTGGAGCACCGGGAACATTAGTAGAAAATGTAAGAGTTGGAGTGCCAGATTTTAATTCTTATACAGGACCTATGAATTCAGCTTCCATTAAAAGATGTGCTGTTTTTTCTAGCCCAATTGAAATAGAAGGAGATTATTTTTTGTCTGTAAGGAATCTTTCTGATGCAAACATTTATATGGCTATTAATTATGATGGTGATGCAGCAGTAACTCCTACAGAGTTTACTTATTATCATGAAGACGCAGGAACTTATACTGGATGGTATGACCTAGATGCTTTTGGTACTGGATGGGGGTTTAATCCTGTGATTGAACCTTTGGTTGAATATACATTTTCAGGAACTACTATTGCTTCAGATAGTATATTATGTATTGGCGATACCTTAACTTTGGAAATGACAATCGAAGAGGGAGACTCAGTTTTGCTGAATAAACATTATAATCCTAATTATTCAACTTATAATGGATTATCAGGGACCACAGTTATTAATTATGGTGATGGAACTACTAATACAGTGGACACTTTTCATGTTTATAATGCTGGAG
Organism: Parvicella sp.; assembly: GCA_041583015.1. Lineage (GTDB taxonomy): Bacteria > Bacteroidota > Bacteroidia > Flavobacteriales_D > Parvicellaceae > Parvicella. Next base: position 10,126 of record JBFHGR010000097.1, read on the forward strand.
GATCGTATGCCATTGATAGAAATTTCACCATAACTACACCGATATGGTCTCAAAGTTCGGTTGCTATAAGTTGTCCAGGAAATGTAAGAGTTATTGACGCTTCAGTGGATTTGGGAGTTGATACTTCAGTTTGTGCTGGTACAGTATTGACTTTTGATGCTGGTTTAGGTTATGATTCTTATTTATGGAATGATCTGTCAACGATGAGTAATTTGTCTATTGATACAGATACTATGATGATGGGAATGTATTCTTATTCTGTAGAGGTTACTAAAGAATTTTGTAGTGCATCAGATACTGTAAGTTTAACTGTTGGCCAATTGAGTGTTGAACTAGGAGGAGATACAACGCTATGTTTGAATCAAGATCTTACCTTAACCGCAGGTACATTTGATACTTACAATTGGAACACAGGTCAAACAACCGAAACTATAACTGTTGGGCCGTTCTCAGCAGCAGGTGTACAAACAATAGTGCTAGATGTGACTCAGGGAACTTGTGAGGGAGCAGATACTTTAGTTTTGACAGTAGACAATTGTTTGGGAGTTGATGAGGTACCTCAGTCAGCTGTATTAGTTTATCCTAATCCTTCCAATGGTTTATTTACAATTGATTTAAGCGAGTTCTCTGCTGTTGAAGGGAAAATCCGTGTAATAGACCAATCAGGAAGAGTTGTACTCAATAAAAACATAACAAATTTAAAGGAAGAAATTTCCTTGATTGATATAGCAAAAGGTAGTTATTTGGTAGAAATAAATGCCGGTGGTGAGCAAATCATGAAAAAAATACAGATTATTAAGTAATAATTATTTGAAGCAAAGAAAAAAACATTATCTTTGCCGTCCCGAAATAAGAAAAATACGTTTGAGCAATGGCAAAAAGTAAAGGAAATAGAATTCAAGTAATTCTTGAGTGTACAGAACACAAAGAGTCTGGTATGGCAGGTACATCAAGGTACATTACAACTAAGAACAGAAAGAATACTCCAGATAGATTGGAGATGAGAAAGTATAATCCTGTTTTGAAGAAATATACAGTTCATAAAGAAATTAAATAATATTTGAGCAATGGCAAAGAAAGTAGTAGCATCCTTACAGAAAGGTGGAGGTAAGAACCACTCTAAAGTGATCAAAATGGTAAGATCTCCAAAAACAGGAGCTTATTCATTTAAAGAAGAGATCGTATTGAACGAAAAGGTAAAAGATTGGTTGTCTAACAACTAATTGCTTAACCTGTAATATATTTGAACAAGCTTCTTCCTTTTTGGGAAGGAGCTTTTGTTCGTTATTAATACATGTAAATTCATGAGTTGGAAAAGTTTTTTTACGAAAGAGAAAAAAGAAGATCTAGATCAAGGTTTAGAGAAGACTAAAAAAAGTTTTTTCTCAAAAATTGCTTCTTCTATTGCTGGTAAAACAGAGGTGGATGAGGAAGTTTTAGATGACTTGGAGGAAATCATGGTGTCTTCTGATGTAAGTGTAGAGTCTACTTTGAAAATCATAAAAAAGATTGAAGAAAGAGTTGCTCGTGACAAATACGTAAGTACGAAAGAACTTAAAGGAATTTTAAAAGAAGAAATATCTTCATTACTTGACGAGTCTAATAATGAAGATGCATTTGAGTTTACTATTCCAAAAGTTGATGGACCATATGTTTTAATGGTTGTAGGTGTTAATGGTGTAGGAAAGACTACAACTATAGGCAAATTAGCTTATCAGTTTAAGAAACAAGGGTTGAAAGTTGTACTTGGAGCGTCTGATACTTTTAGAGCTGCTGCCGTAGAACAGTTAAAAATATGGGCAGAAAGAGTGGATGTTCCTATCGTTCAGCAAGGAATGAATGCAGATCCTGCTTCTGTTGCGTTTGATACACTTCAGAGCGCAAAAGCTCAAGGAGCTGACGTAGTAATCATTGATACTGCAGGAAGATTGCATAATAAAGTGAACTTAATGAATGAGTTGACGAAAATTAAAAATGTAATGAAAAAAGTAATCCCGGATGCACCTCATGATGTAATGTTGGTCTTGGATGGAAGTACAGGCCAAAATGCTATTGAACAAGCAAAACAATTTACTTTGGCAACCGAAGTAAGTGCATTGGCATTGACAAAATTGGATGGCACTGCTAAAGGAGGAGTTGTAATAGGTATTTGTGATCAATTTAAAATCCCTGTAAAATATATTGGAGTAGGTGAAGGAATGGAACATTTACAGGTTTTTAATAAAACTGAATTTGTTGATTCTCTCTTCAAAGGATCAAATCTAGAGTAGTCATTCAAAAAGCACAAGTTGCAAATAGCTAATCACTAAAAAATGAAAACCAAAACACTTAAAAAAAATAAGGTCAACGTAATAACACTCGGTTGTGCTAAGAATATCTATGATTCTGAGGTGATGATGGCGCAATTGCAAGCAAATAAGTTTGATGTTGAGCATGAAGCAAAACAAGA
>JBFHGR010000098.1:0-12432 GCA_041583015.1 Parvicella sp.
ACAGTTTTAATCAATACTAAAGGAACCGCAAGTGGCATGTGGTTTGAAAAGGATGGTGTTATTTTTATCAGTATGCCTGGTGTTCCCTATGAAATGAAGTATTTGATGGAATTTGAAGTGTTACCTAGATTAGAAAAAATAAATAAATTCAATATTTTTCATGAAACCATCAAAACGATTGGAATAGGGGAGTCATTCCTTGCAGAAAAACTAAAAGATTGGGAGAATAGATTACTCTTGGATGGATTAAAATTGGCTTATCTTCCGTCTCCGGGGATAGTGAAACTTAGAATTTCATCTTTTGGTAAATCAGATGAGGAGAATAGAAGGTTTGTGAAAAATTATTGCGATGAATTAAAAGTATCCATTCCAGAATATATTTATGGTAAGAATAAAGAGGAATTAGCGGGAATAGTAGGAGAGTTATTAGTTGAACAGAACAAAACAGTGGGATTTTGTGAAAGTTGTACAGGAGGGTATTTATCTCATTTAATGACCGAAATATCGGGAAGTTCTCGGTATTATAACGGAAGTGTAGTTTGTTATACTAATCATCTTAAAAATAAATTATTAAATGTTTCTTCTGAAACATTAACAACTAAAGGAGCTGTGAGTGAAGAGGTTGTGCGAGAAATGGTTGTTGGTGGATTAGATTTATTAGAAGTAGATTATGTGATAGCAATTTCTGGAATAGCAGGGCCTAATGGAGGAACAGAAAAGAAACCTGTAGGAATGGTTTGCGTTGGTGTTGGAAATAAAGAAAATATCAAAACTTTTACCTTTCAATTTGGAAATGATAGAGGAAGAAATATAACAATGTCAGCAATTTATGCTTTGAATGAACTAAGAAAAATGTTAATTAAAGATTAAAATAAAGCAACTTAGTTTTTAAAATTTCGTTACTGTAAGATAGATTAAAATTAAAATTTGGATTGAAACGCATATTAACTATAATATTATTTTTGAGTATTGTCCTTAATGACAAAGCTCAATCTCCAGAGTTAAACTGCGTAAGTGTTGCCGCTAATGGAAGTGTCTCTGTTAACTGGACAGCAAACACTAATTTGGGTAGTTTGTTTGTTCAATACAATATTTATTCAAATGCTTCAGGTACTTTTACTCAAGTTGGAACGGAATCTAATGTGGCTTCAACATTATTTGTTCATGCGGGAGCAGGGGCCAATTTAACATCCGTATCATATTATGTTACAATTGTATACAATGATGGTGTGAATGACATTGAATTACCAGCTATTGATACACTCACAACCATATATTTATCTGTAAACAATCCTAATAATGGAACTGCTGAGTTGAACTGGAGCGATCTAACTAATCAATTAAGTCCTAATAATGGAAACTATTATTACATACAAAGAGAGTTGCCTGCAGGAGTGTGGACTACAATTGATTCAGTTTTAATTTCGGATGCAAATTCATATTTAGATACAATTGCTTTATGCAGTGCAAATGTGAATTATCAGGTTTATTTGAAGAATTCTGAAGGTTGTCAAAGTCTGTCTAGTATTGATGGAGGATTGTTTCAAGATTTGATACCTCCTGCAACACCAGATTTTAATTTCATAACTGTTGACTCTGTTTCTAATAATGCCGTTTTGGATTGGAATCCGAGTGCCTCCGAAGATGCTCAGGCATATATTATTTTACAAAGTATTAATGGGGGATGGATCATAATAGATACGGTTTATGGTTATAATAATACGCATTATGAAAATATAAATTCCAATGCAGATTTATTAGGCGAAGCGTATGCTATTGCTGCATTTGATAGTTGTTGGAATGGTAATCCTCCAGCGCCAAATACTAGTTCTTTGGGAGTATTACATAAATCATTGTTCCTTGCAAACACTTATGATGTTTGTGCTGTAGAAAATACATTGCGTTGGAATAACTACGTAAATTGGAATACTGGTGTTTCTAAATATGAAGTTTTTAGGTCTACTAATGACGGAGCATATTCTTTGATAGAAACAATCACCTCTGGAGATACAGTTTATACGGATGATAATTTGACATATTTAAACAAGTATTGCTACATCATTAGAGCAGTAAGCGGCAATTTTCGGGATAGCGCTATTTCGAACGTTTCTTGTAGAATTACTAAGCAACCTCCTTCACCTAAATTTGCATACCTACAAAATGTAAGTGTAGAAGATGAAATGATTGAGATAAAGTTACATCCTGATATTGCAGGAATTACTAAAGAAGTTGAAATTTTTAGAAGTTATGATGGGATACAATTTGAAAGTTTTTCCATTGAAACGAGTATTTCTAATACAATGATAATTCTTGATGAAGAAACGAATATTAATGAAGATATTGCATACTATAAATACGTAGCACGTGATAGTTGCTATAATGAAATATTGACCTCTAATGTTTCTAACAATATCGTGCTCTCAGTTGATGCTGATTCTCAAAAGATGATAAATTTTTTGCAATGGAATTCTTATAAAAACTGGAATGGTAATTTATTAGGATATAATATTTATAGATCCATCAATGGTGTTTTTAATTCAAACCCTATTGCAACAGTTGCACCTAACCAATTGTTTTTTGAGGATGATGTTTCTACGCTTATAGGATCAAATGCTAATGGCTCCTTTTGTTATTATGTGGAGGCCGTAGAGTCTATAAATGCATATGGGGTCAGTGAGAAATCTGTTAGTAATAGAGCTTGTGACGAACAAGAGCCATTAGTGTATATTCCCAATGCAATGGTTTTAGGTGGATACAATGACTTGTGGAAACCAGTTGTAAATATGGTTGATATAAATTCTTATTCCGTTAGAGTTTATACTAGATTTGGAGAAGTAATTTTTGAATCTAATAATATTACCGATAGTTGGGATGGAACGTATAAAAATAGAGAGGTAATGCTAGGTGTTTATGTTTATCAAGTAACCTTTTACGCTGGAGATAATAGTTATCATGATTTAAGAGGAACGATAACCGTTGTTCGTTAATCCGTCTATCTTTCTGATTTACGGAAATTGAAATAAGAAAGGAGTGCAATGACTCCAATAAAAAGCATTACAAGGATTTTGGAAATAAATACAATGTCAATTTGGTGAGTTTTCTCATTTACAATAGCAGCAATGTTTTGATCTTGCCCAAAAATTGACGTAGACACTACTATCAAAAGAGTAAGGAGTAAATTTCTTTTCATTTGTAAAATATAATAATAGTGCAAAGATGTAACAAAAGTGTTTTACTTCTGTTAACTTATGATGAACATAAGTTAAAATAATATGAATTAAGCAATATAACCTACCTACAGCAAATTTAATTTTTGAGTAAGGTTTTCTTTGTAGGCTTTTCCAATATTAATTTGTTTATTATTGATTACAATATAATTGTCTTCAATAGACTCAATTTTATCAATTCTCACAATAAAGGATCTATGTACACGTACAAAATCATCTGATGATAATTTAGAGATGATATCTTTCATCGTTGAAAGAATGGTATATTTCTGTCCGTTAGCAGTGAAAATTCGCATGTAATTTCCCAATGCTTCTATGTACAAAACGTCTTCAGTATTTATCTGAACTAGTTTGGAGTCGGCTTTGATAAAAATGGTTTTATCTTGAGAGGTTATACTTGCTCTATTGTCTTCAAAAACTTTATAAGCTTTATCTACAGCTTTCATAAAACGGGCCAGTGAAATAGGCTTATGTAAGAAATCAATAATGTCATATTCGTAGGATTCTAAAGCATATTTTTCATGAGCCGTAACCAGAATAACTTGCGGAAGAGGACTAAGGGTTCTCAACATTTCTAAACCATTCATCTTAGGCATTTCTATATCTAAAAAGACTAAATCGATATGGTCTTCTTTAATTACTTTGAATGCCTCTACTGCGTCAGAACATGATTTAATTAATTCTAAAGTATCCGTTTCTTCAATTAAATCTTCAATTACGCTTCTTGATAAATCATCATCATCTACAACTATACATCTCATGCTTTATTCTTTGGGTGTTAAATTTTTAATTCTTTTAGTTCTACCAAAATTAACATAATTTCCTTTTCTATAACAGTTGTAGTAATATTTATTTCTGATTCATCAATTTCTTCAATGTCAAGTTGCTCCAAATAAAGAATTTCTTTTTGAATGGAAGTGACTCCCATGTATCCCAAATTTCCTTTGATTTTGTGGGCATAAGATTTTACACTTACCCAATCTTGATGATTCTTGGAAGAGATTAAGTTTTCAAGATCAATAGGAATGTTCTTTAGAAACATGTCGATGTACTTCTTTAATTTTTCGGGTTTATTTCTAGAAATACTTTTAAGGTTGTCCAAGTTTATTAATGACTCGGTATTACTTTTTTCTTGAGGTTCTGAATTACTTTGAGTGTTTGCATTGACCAAATTAAGTACACTTCTTATTTTTTGATTCAATGCATTAATATTTATAGGTTTTGAAATAGAATCGTTCATCCCTGCATTTAAACATTTTTCTGCAACACCATCTAGTACATGAGCAGTCATTGCAATAATTGGCGTATTTCTTTTTTTAGGACTAAAATCAGGGTTTGATCTGATTACTTTTGTTGCTTCATAACCATTCATCACTGGCATTTGAATATCCATGAGTATAATATCAAAATCTTGAAGCGTCAAAGCTTCAATTGCTTTTTGTCCATTTTCGGCTAATGTCAATGCTACATGATTCTTTTTGTCTTCAACTAAATCACAAAAGACTTCTCTGTTGAGTTGATTATCATCAACAACAAGTATGGAAATATTCGAGAGTTTTTCTGTTTCATTGGATTGTTTGTTTTGAAGTTGTTCTAAATCAGTTATGTCTGAAGTAGGTATCCACAAACTGAAGTAAAAATTTGTCCCAATTCCTATCTCACTTTTTACTTTGATTTCTCCTCCCATATTCTCAACAAGGAGTTTGGAAATAGCAAGTCCAAGACCTGTCCCTCCATATTGTCTAGTTATACTCGCATGTTCCTGTTGGTATGAATTGAATATGGAATCTAATTTTTCTTGTTGAATTCCAACACCGGTATCTTCAACACTAAAGTGTATTCTAACTTTATTATCAATCTTGTCTGATACAATTACATTAATACTTACAGAACCTTCTTTTGTGAATTTTAGAGCATTATCTGCTAAATTTAATAGTATTTGATTGAATCTTATCGGGTCTCCAATTAAAACTGGAGGAACATTAGGTGCTATGTTTTGAATTAGTTTAACCTTTTTTTCAAATTTTTTAAATTCTAAGGAATCAATGATTTGGTCAATAATTTGGTGAAGCGAAAATTCAATTTGTTCAAATTCAACGCCTCCTTTTTCAATTTTAGAAATATCTAAAACATCATTTACTAGAAATAGTATATTTTGTGCCGAACCTATAATAGTTTTTAAGTACTTTCTCTGACTCTTATTAAGGTCCGTTTGAGACAAAAGATTGGCCATGCCAACTACAGCATTAAGAGGAGTTCGTATCTCATGACTGGTATACGCAAAAAAGTCTTCTTTTTCTTGTTTGGATAAATTAGCGTGGTCTTTTGCTAAAATTAATTGATTGTTGATTTTATCTCTTTGACGCAATGAAATCAAGAGGAAAATACTTAAGCAAAAGATGATTATCAGTACAATAACAGAAATGATAATGTATAATTTTTGATTGTCAGACTCCTTTTTATGAAAGTCTTTTTCCTTTGTTAGTATAGCTAGTTCTTTATTCTTCATCTCCAATTCTAATTGAGATTCTAATTCTGAGATTTCTTTGGTATCTTTTATAGCGCTATAATATTTTAGATATTCATACGCTTCTTGGTATTGCTCATTTTTTTCATAAGTGTTGGCAATGGTTTGGTACCCTTTCTTGATTAAGTCTTCCAAGCCAGCTTCTTGAGCAAGACCTAAACTATTTTTCATGAAAATTATAGCATCCTCACTTTGATTATTTTTTTGATAAAGTTGACCTAACTCAAAGCATACTTCTGCTTGTTTGGATATGTCATCTATTTTTTCATAATTTTTTAGAGCAATCTGAAAATTATCAATAGCGTCATCATTATTTCCTGTTAGACTTTGTAATGAAGCAAGCCCGCTATAAACATCTCCTATTTCTTCATATTGAATTGTATTTCTTATAGATTCTATGGAAAGGAGATAATACTGCTGTGCTAAATAGTATTTCTTTTGTCTTTTGTTAATTAATCCAAAACCTGCATTAGATTTGGATTGAATCAAATTGCTTTTAATTTTTACTCCAATGTCTAACGCATACTGAAAATATACCCTAGCACTTTCATATTCTTCCAAATCAACATAGATATATCCCATGTATATATTAGAAAGCGCTAATCCTTTTTGATCTCCATATGCTTCATTTATTTCATTTGCCAACTGAATACTTTCAATTGCTTTATCATAATTACCTTCAAGACGTTCTACATTACTTATTTGGTAATATGCAGCTATTTTACCTTGATTATAATGAAGACTTTTACTTAGTGTTAGGCCTTCGTATGCGTAGTTGATAGATTCTGTGTAATTAAATCCTTCAAGTAATTCCGAAAGTTCTATTAATTGATCAGCTTTTTTATTGACATTATTTTCTATCTGAATTTGATACTTCAATTCATTAATTTTCTTAATGTTTTGAGTATAAACCGTTGTAGAAAGAAAACTACAAATAGCGAGTATCCAAATATTCCATTTTAGCATAGACTAAAACAAAAATATATCAAATTATTTTAATGGATTAGTTTTCAAGTACTCTTATTTCTGTTCGCCTGTTTAATTTTCTACTTTCTTCATTTTCATTTGATGCAATAGGCTGTAAATCTCCATAACCTTTTGCAGTAAGTCTATTTTTATTAATACCATTTTTTATGAGATATAAATGTACAGAGTGGGCTCTATCGGTAGAAAGTTGTAAGTTGGACGCTGCATTGCCAATATTATCTGTGTGGCCAGCAATTTCAATTTTCATTTTAGGTTTATGCTTTAGTAGACCAACTAGTTCATCCAATTCTTTATGAGAACTTGGTTTTAAACTTGATTTCCCAGTGTCAAAAAGTACATTTTCAAGAGTAAATGATTTTGGTTGTTCAATCATTATTTGAACGGTGTTTTCAATATACATTTGATTTTGCCCAATAGCAGGGATATCAAAAGAAGAGTAGTCTCTAGCTTTACCAATACTTTTAATTTTTATTTGATAAATAAAGCCACCAGGTAGTGAAATGTTAAATCTACCATCTGCACTACTTATTCCTGAGTAGGTCTTTTTGTTGACAGAATTAATGAATTGAATTTGCTCACCTGAAATTGGGCTGTTTTTAAAATCGGTTACACTTACTTTTATTGGTGCGTTCTGTGCGGAAAAACATAGACTTATAAGTAAGAGTGATATTGCGGTAATTGTTTTCATAATGAATTTTTATACTCATAGAATACATAATTTAGAAAAGGGTACAATTTACATTGCTGTATAAAAATACTTTATTAACTCTTTGTTTTCTGATAAGGTCTTTGATGTTTTTATTGTGTTTTTAGTATTCAAATCGCTACTTTCCAATACGGGTTCAGACATTTGTCTTACTTTTTTATTTTTTTGAACTAAGGCTGTGATATCGCTGTCATCTGTCATTTCTTCAACTACAGCAAAATCCTCTAATAAATCGTGAGTGTTACCTGTAGCTACTGGTGCCAATACTTCATCTGCTGCTGGGGCGGAAATATCTTTGCTATCTTCATTTTGTATATCTATGTTGTCTAAGTTAATCACTTCAGATGCTACATCTTCTTCTGCTTCATAAGTGCTTGGAATTGTTGAAGCCTCCACGATGACATCAGATGCAGTGTTTTTATTTGCAGAAACTGGAGATGGATATGTTTTGTCAATTACTGCAGATTTTTCTGCATTTGTTTCCATAGGATCAGTAATTTTTGACAAGTTTTCCATGCTTGAATCAGCGTTTTCAATTTTTTTCACTTCTTCATTCTTAGTGGGAATAGTTTCTTTGACTATCTTATCTTCATCTAATACATTTTTCTTACTTACTTGAGCAGTGTCTGACTGCTCTTTAAGGACATCTTTGCTAGGAATGAAAAGTGTGAAAATTAAAACAACTATTGCGGCAATGGCAAGAATTTGAATTCCAGGTTTTTGAAAAAATGATTTTTCACTAGGGAATAAGATTCCCAAACCCATCTTTGGACGAACAGTTTTAGTTGGTCGTATTTTATTGAATTCGCTTATAAGATGCTCTTTTGTGGATGACTTAGGTTCAATGTCTTTAATGCTAGAAATTTCCTTTTCTATTGCAATTAGCATCATTTTTACATCATTAAATTCGGCCTCGGTTGTGGCAATTTCCGAAATCTCTTTTTTTTCATTTTGAGTTAACTCATGAAATGTTTTTTTTAAAAATAGTTGATCTATATTTTGGTCTTTATGGCTCATAGGATAAAAGAAGTGTTTTTAATGGCATTTATAATAAGCAGTACAACTGAAGTCCCAATTGGTTTAAATTCTTGCAAACTTTCGTTTAATTTTTTTAAAGCATAGAAAATCCTAGATTTAACGGTGCCTTCCGAAGTCTCCATCACTTCTGCTATTTCTTTAATACTCATGTCCTGCTTAAAACGCAAAATGAATGTGGTTCTATGATTTTGTGATAATTCCGCTAATTCTTCTTTTAATCTGTCATTGAAAATTCCAATATCATGTTTTTCATCAGGAGCTATTTCATTGTTGGCAACAGCTATGTTTTCATTCAAGTTATTGGAAGTTCCTTTTCTTACTTCCTGTTTTCGGTATTCATTTTTACACATATTATGTGCAACACTGAAAATCCAAGTTTTAAAAGATTTATTGATATTGAACAACTCTGGTTTATGAATGATTTTAGTGAATAATTCTTGCATGAAGTCTTCAGCCTTTTCCCTATCTTGCCAAAGCATCTTAAAGAAATAATTAAGCATCATTTTACTGTAACGATCATAAATTTCAGAAAATGCTCGATCATTACCCTTTATGACTTCTGCCATAAGTTGCTCATCACTATTTTCTTTATATTTATGCTTTGTTACTTTCATGTAAAGCCAATTAAATGGCTACAAGTTTAGTGAATTTAAATAGTCACTTATAAACTGATCTTTGCCTACTCGTTTAGAAATTATTAAAATTAGATCTTTGGTTTTTCTGTACTCAACCATGTTATTTTGCCCTTTGTAATATTCTAAGAATGTTACCAGTGGTAGGATATAATTAAAATTAAGACTGTTTATTTTGCTGTTAGTACAAGGCCTTGCTAATTGCTCTGTTTTAAATTCATTTTCAAATTTTGAAACAGCACTCTTTACATTATCAATTTGTTTATTGGAATAGAGATAAGTTAATCCTGAAAGGTATAATTTGGACTTATATTTTTCGAGTAGTTTTTGATTAATCGTATGCCCCAAATAAATTTGTTTATTTGGATTGTTTTCAATTAAAAATTGGGCCGTTTTGATAGTACTATTTTGTTGTTTTATATTTAATTTATTATGGAGTTTTTTGTTGTTAATGTAGGTTAATTCAGAAAGCATATCAATATTAATAATCGTAACATCAGTTCTTATTTTAAAAACATCATGCCATATGAAAATAGGGAATTTGTCCTCACTACCATTAGTGATAAGAATAGCATCTTTATCCAAAGACATTAATACATTGTAATTGTATTCCATTAAGCCTTCGTGAATGGTATTGCTTTCATACAGTTTTTTTGAATAATTTGACCTAAGGATGGTTTCGTTTGTTAACTCATAATGATAAATAAAATCGTCATATAACTCAACATTATTAGGATATAAATCACGAGCTTTTTCTAACAAGGGAAAGGCCGCTATGGAACTTCCTTGGTTAATGTATTCAATGTAAAAATAATCACTTGATTTTGGTGAACTTGATTTTATGTTGTCTACTATTTTATCTAGTTCCTTTTGTTCGTCAATAGAAATGTCTTTTGAGAATTTATCCATGAAAGATGCCCTTTTGGAAAAATACTCGTTCACATAAGTGTCTAACTGGTCTTCATTTTCTTGGGTAGGAAAATTTTTAACCTTAGATTGACCTAATAGTTGACAATAAATAAAGGGAATGATTATCAATACTTGTAATTTCATTTTTACAATTTTACAATCAGTACAATTGATTCTTTAATAGGTTCAATGGTAAAGTTAAAAGATTAATCTAATTTAGTATAGTTTTATAAATATATAAGTAATTTCAATTTGAAAGATTCTTATCTTTGTCCTATAAATTTACTTAATATTTCAATATGAAAAGAAGTTTACTTTTAGCAGTAGTCATCCTACAAGGTAGTATTTTGATGGCACAACAACAATTGGAAAATTCTAGTTTTGAAAATTGGGAGAATGTTGGCTCGCCTACAGAAGAACCAACAGAATGGAGTTCTATCAAAACTTCTGATGATAATTTTATTAATTCCTCTGCACCTCAAGTTTGTGAGCGAGATAATGGCGCACATACAGGGTCTTATTGTGTTAAACTTGAAAATAAATCAGTTTTTGGAGTTGTTGCAACAGGAACAGTAACCAATGGTAGAGCTCATGGAGATTTTACCCCTGAGAATGGCTATGTTTTTACTGATGCTAGTGATTCAGACTGGAATACTCCTTTCACCGATAGACCAGACAGTTTGGTAGGGTGGTATAAATATGCTCCTGCAAGTGGTGATAAAGCCAAAGTAGAGGCTATTATTCATTCAGGAGCGGCTAAAAATCCCGAAAATGGTACAGCAAGTAATTTTGTGGGACGTGCTAGATTTGTAACAAATGCTTCAGCAAGTTCTTGGACTAGATTCTCCGTACCTTTTGCATACTTTAATAACAACGCTTCATCACATATATTATTGGTGCTTACTTCTGGTGATAGTACAATAGCAAAGGCTGGAAGTATAGCGTTTTATGATGATATAGAATTGATTTATAATCCTGTTAGTGTATCAGAAATTGAAGCATCTCAGATTGTAACATATCACAATGCTTCAAATATATGCGTTCAACTACCTGAAGTAAATGGGAATAATATTGTTGGAAATATATATGATCTGCAAGGGAGATTAGTTTCGTCAAAACAAAATCTGAAACAAGGTATTAATTATTTTGAGTTACCCAAATATGATGGTATTTATCTTGTGAACTTAAATATTGATGGCAAATTAATTACAAAGAAACTCGTTATTTCAAGACAATAAAATTGAGTAGAAAACTCCAATTAATATTAGTTTTTTTTAGCATTTCATTCTTTGCAATAGCACAAGAAGATAAAGGAGTGTTTAAGGGAAAGGTGTCCGATGGAACAGAAGTGATTATTGGAGCTAATGTTCAATTACTATCGGATAAAACTAAAGGTGCGGCTACCAATATTGATGGTGAATTTGCTTTTGAATGTCCTGTAGGTAATCAAAAGTTTGTTATTTCATTTGTTGGAATGTTAAACGATACTGTTGAAGTAGAGATAATAAAAAACTTAATTTCTACAAGGAACATTATTCTTCGTTCCAATGATCAAGTGCTCAAGGCTGTAGAGGTAAAAGTTGGGAAATTTGATACGGATATTAAAGACATGACGATTTCCATGGAAGTTATTCGTCCATCTCTTATTGAAAACAAAAATACACGTTCAGTAGAAACAATCTTAGATCAAACACCAGGTTTAAATATTATGGATGGTGAACCTCAAATTCGAGGTGGAAGCGGATTTACATTTGGAGTTGGTAGTAAAGTTGCTGTTTTGGTGGATGACATGCCAATGTTGTCTGGCGATGCAGGAAGGCCGGAATGGGGATTCATACCCGTAGAAAATATTGATCAAATTGAAGTGGTCAAAGGTGCAGCATCAGTGCTTTCTGGCGCGTCAGCATTAAGTGGAGCAATACATATTAAGACTGCTGAACCAGGGGTTAAACCACTAACAAAAGTAAACTTGTATTCTGGATTTTATTCCACGCCACAAGATACAGCAGCGCAATGGTGGAGTGATTATCCTTATGTCCACGGAATAAATTTTTTACATTCAAGAAAAATTGGAAATTTAGATTTGGTAGTTGGCGGATTAATGAACCTAGATCATGGTTATATTGGTGCACCTGTTCCTGGCCCTTATGTAGTTGATACCATCACTAATTTTACCGATGATCAAATGAAATCTGATAAAGGAAGATTAAACATTGGTTTACGATATCATCCCAAAAAACTTGATAGGCTAACATTTGGAGTGAATGCTAATGTGATGTATAATAACACAAATATGACATTGGCTTGGCTAGATGATACATCAGGAATTTACAGAGCATATCCTGGAGGTGTAATTTTGCAAAAGCAACTCATTTACAACATTGATCCATACATCAATTATTTTTC
>JBFHGR010000099.1:0-12403 GCA_041583015.1 Parvicella sp.
ACTAAAAATAAAAGTAATTACCTTTGCCTTTGGTATGATTCAAAAAAGCATTCGAAAATTCAGTTTACTCCTAATGATAGGTTTCCTATCCTATTCAGCTTTTGGGCAATCTTTTTTTGACTATTCAGACACCCTCAACAAAACTCGTAGAAATTTAGTTTGGGGAGCAGAAATTGCAGGATCAGTTTCTTCTCTAGCATTACTAAATAGCGTATGGTATAAAAATTACCCACGCACCTCGATACACTCTTTCAATGATAACGACCAATGGTTATTGATGGACAAGGCTGGACATTTGATGACTAGTTATTACGTAGGACTTGCAGGAATTGAAACCATGAAATGGAGCGGACTTAAATCCAAACCATCAGCATTTATTGGAGGTTCGCTTGGTCTTATTTACCTTACGGGTGTTGAACTTTTGGACGGGAGATCTGCCGCATGGGGTTTTAGTTGGGGTGATATGGCCGCTAATGCTTCCGGATTTCTACTAGCAGGCGGACAAGAATTACTTTGGCAAAAACAAAAAATCAAGTTAAAAGTAAGCGCTCACCTGACCAATTACGCATACTACAGACCAAGTGTACTAGGCTCTAACACTCCAGAAAGATTATTAAAAGACTATAACGGACAAACTTATTGGCTTAGTGCTAATCTGAAATCTTTGTTTTTTGAAAACAATGACCAGTTTCCCGCATGGTTAAATATTGCTTTAGGATACGGTGCAGAGGAAATGATAACCGGATCTGAAGAGGCTGATTTTTGCATTACACATCCTGACTTATGTGGTGCATACAATAGATATGGTCAAGGATATTTAAGTCTAGATGTTGATTTGACTCAAATTGCATGGAAAAGAAAAATATTTAAAACAATTTTTGGTTCCTTTGGCTGGTTAAAATTCCCTGCACCAACATTAGAATTGAGCAGAGGAAAAATAAAAGGACATTGGCTTTATTTCTGACCTATATAAATAGTAGCAATTCCTCCAGACACTTCTTTTTTACTCAAGTCCGAATAACCTACTTTCTTTAATATATCCAAGAAACCTTGCCCTTCGGGAAAAGCAGCGATAGAATCTGGTAAATATTTGTAGGCTGTATCATCTTTAGAAATACTCTTACCTACCTTTGGTATAATATGTTTAGAGTAAAATGTGTATCCTTGTTTTACTGGAAACTTCTTTGGTTTTGAAAATTCAAGTATAGCAACAATTCC
Organism: Parvicella sp.; assembly: GCA_041583015.1. GTDB lineage: Bacteria > Bacteroidota > Bacteroidia > Flavobacteriales_D > Parvicellaceae > Parvicella. The sequence goes on from JBFHGR010000099.1 coordinate 1,219, forward strand.
ACCTGGTCTTAATACTCGCAGCATTTCTCCCAAACCTTTTTCAAGATTTTCGAAATTTCTAACCCCAAACCCAACTGTAATAGCATCAAAAGATTCATCTTCAAATGGAAGATTTTCTGAGTCTCCGTATTGTAATGTAATAATTTTATCATGACCTTTTTTGATCATCTTCTCCTTACCTTTCTCCAACATTCCATTAGAAATATCAACCCCTGTAATGGACTTAGGTTTTAATTTCAATGACTCTATGGCAAAATCACCTGTTCCAGTAGCAATATCCAAAATATCTTTTGGATCTTTCTTGGAAATCAATTTCACTGCTTTCTTTCTCCATAATTTATCAATCCCCATTGATAATAAGTGATTAAGAAAATCATACTTTCCAGAAATGTTATCAAACATATCTGCTACTTGCTCTTTTTTTCCTTTGTCGGAATTATTATTTGGTTTTACTACTTCAGCCATGGTACAAAGATATAGATACTTTTAATAAGTATTCCCAACATATTGAATGAAAATGCTCCAGTTGTTAAGAAGTCCTTAAATAGTGTTACTTAATAGTTAAACAACTTAACATGAATTTGGTTCTGTCTTTTCTTTGATAAAAAATAACAATTATGAAAATTCTAACAACAATTACCGCTACATTCCTATTTTCCAACATCTTTTGCCAAGCAAAGATTGAAGCTTTAGAAAAAGTACATCATTTTGATACTTTGCTACAAGGCGCACCTGTGACGCACGATTTCAAATTTATAAACACAGGTAATGAACCCTTAATAATAACAACCGCCAAGACTTCATGTGGTTGTGATGTGGCAAATTGGCCAAAAGAACCTATTCAACCTGGAGACACAGCAAGTATTAATTACAAATACGATTCAAAGCGTCTTGGCCCTATTAACAAATCCATGACAATAAACTCAAATGCAGTAAATTCACCTAGTTTAGTAGTTAGAACGAAAGGATTAATACTAAAAAAAGCAGACTAATGTAATAATAACAATTACTTTTGTAACATGCTTAAGCGTTGCGACTGGTGTGGAACAGATGAACTCTATCAAGAATACCATGATAAAGAATGGGGTGTTCCTGTGCGTGATGATGAGACCATGTTTGAATTTTTGATGCTAGAAACTTTTCAAGCAGGATTGAGTTGGATAACAATTTTGAGAAAAAGAGAAAACTTTAGAAAAGCATTCGACAATTTTGACTATAACAAAATATCAAAATATGATGAAGTTAAAATTGAAGCATTGGTTCAAGACGAAGGAATCATTAGACATCGAAAGAAAATTGAAGCAGCCATTTCCAATGCCATAGCATACATCAAAATTCAAAAAGAATTTGGGTCTTTTTGCTCATATTTTTGGAATTTCACCAATAATAAAGTCATTCAAAACAATTTAAAGTCCATTTCTAACGTTCCTACACAAACGGAGTTATCACAAAAGATAAGTAAAGACCTAAAAAAAAGAGGTTTTAAATTTGTTGGTCCAACAGTGGTTTACGCACACATGCAAGCTACAGGAATGGTAAATGACCATATAGTTTCCTGCAAAAGATATAAAGAAGTTCAACAATGAGAAACTGGTATTACACTATCACCATAATAATTAGCATTTTACTTATCAACTCATGCGCTTCAGAAGAACGCATACACAAACGATTGAACAAAAAGAAACTCGAAGTAAAAGAAAAGTTCAGGTCTTTCAAAGTCAGTTGTGCTAAAAATCAAGATTTCTCCACTTTCTATTCTCACGAAAAAACCTATTACATCAATGCTCCTTTTGAAGATGTTTGGGCAGCATATACATTGCTTCAACCCAAAGAGATGTGGGCTGGTCCACTAAATAAATTTCAAGAAGCATACTCCAAAACAGGAAAGAGTGGATACATAAAAAAAGAAGAAATAGCACCTACTCCCTCAGAAGGAATGGTGTATGAATTGAAACTGAAAATTATTCGTTTTTTAAAAATCCCAGTAAACTTTGAAGTTACTGAATTATCTAAAGAAAAAAAAGTAATTGAATTCACCTATGGAGCAAATAATAAGTCAAAAGGTAAACAAACATTAACCTTTGTTCCCATGGATAATTACACGCTAGTAGTGCATCATTCATACTTTAAAAGCGGCAATAAACTCAGAGATAAAAGGCTATATCCAAAATTTCACGAAAAGTGTTTAAATGAATTTCACAACAACGTTGTTTCTCATATCAAATTGATTAACTTATAAAAGTTGAGTTAAATCATTGAAATAGTGTAAATAATGTCCTTTAAAATTTGGTGATTCAATATAATTACTAACTTTGCAGCCCCTTAAAAGGGAAAATTAGTAAATAATTAAATAATAAATCATATGAATCGTTACGAAACTGTTTTCATTTTAACTCCCGTTTTGTCTGATGTACAGGCAAAGGAAGCAGTGCAAAAATTCAAAAAGATTTTAACTGATGCGAAAGCTAAGATTGTTCACCAAGAAGATTGGGGATTAAAAAAATTAGCTTATCCAATTCAGAAGAAGTCAACAGGTTTTTATAACCTAATCGAATTTGAAGCTGCTGGATCTGTAATTGCTGAATTAGAAATTGCCTTTAAGCGTGATGAGCGCATTATGCGTTTCTTAACCATGAAAATGGATAAGCACCATGTTGCATTTGCTGACAAAGGTAGAGCAATGGCTAAGGCCTAAATTAAATTCATTAACAAATTAAAAACTTAGAGATATGGCTAACACTTCTGAAGTTAGATATTTATCGCAAATAAATATTGACATTACAACGACAAAATACTGTCGTTTTAAGAAAAATGGCATCAAACACGTGGATTACAAAAATCCTGATTTCTTATTGAAATTCGTGAATGAGCAAGGTAAACTTTTACCGAGAAGACTTACTGGTACTTCTGCGAAATACCAAAAGAAAGTAGCACAAGCGGTAAAGCGTGCTAGACACTTAGCAATTTTGCCTTATTTGGCTGATCAATTAAAATAATAGGAGGGCAATAAAATGGATGTACTATTAAAGAAAAACGTAGACAACCTTGGAGACAAGGATGAATTAGTGACAGTAAAACCTGGATATGGTAGAAATTACCTTATCCCACAAGGATTTGCTATACTTGCCACTTCTTCAATTAAGAAAATGCATGCTGAGACTTTAAAGCAAAGATCTCATAAAGCAGAAAAATTGAAAGAAGAAGCTAAAACTATCGCTGCAAAACTTGAAAAAGCAACAATTGAAGTTGGTGCTAAAGTTGGCGAAAATGGTAAGATTTTCGGTTCTGTAACTAATGTTCAATTAGCTGAAGCATTAGAGAAATCAGGATACAATATTGAAAGAAAAAGAATTAAACTTATTGGTGATACCATCAAAACTGTTGGTACTTACAAAGCAGAAGTATCTGTTCACAAAGAAATTAAGGTTGAACTTAGTTTCAATGTTGTAGAAGTTTAATAATTCTTAAGTAATATTAAAAACGTCATTAACAATTGTTGATGGCGTTTTTTTATGCCTTGTACTTTTTTATTCCCGCAATAACTGAAATTCAATCAGCGGCTGTTCATTGACTAATTTCTGCAACGTACTTACGTATCTAATTGTTGGAGCATTTCCTTTTTCCAAAGATCTTTTCGCCCACATTAAAGCAGTTTCGTATTCCCCTTCAATTTCATATAACAAAGCCAGATTATGTGCCAAGCGTTTTAAAACTTTATTTTTCAAACCTTTTTGATCCTTGATTGATTCCATATAATTTTTTGCCGCAGCATAGTTTCCACTTTTGATTGCTTCACCTGCTAACTTCAGTTCTTCATTTCCTTTGTGATAATATGTTCTTCCTTCCCAATAATAAGAAGGAGTAACTCTCCTCATAAACTGATAAGATGCTTCTTCTCCTGGGGAATACTTTCTTTGTGCATTCTTATTTAGGGTGTAAATTTCATTACTACCAACACTACCGTATGCGCTAATAGAAACATTATCAATTTCTCCATTCTGACCAATAAATCTCCAATTTGAAATAGCAAATGGCTTTGTATTTGTAGAATTAGGAATCCCATCTTTTATAGATTCCAAACAAATCACCCCGTCTGCGTTAAACAGAGTACACAATGAGTCGACTTCAGCATCTGTCATCAATACATGATAATTAATCCTTTTTACTCTAAACACTTCTTCTTGAGCAAGTGAAAATCTTGAGTTTTCTTTTAAAAGTAACGTTAATGTTTCAAAAATCCCATCTTTCTTATCAACTGAATTCAATGTCACACTTCCTGATAAAACAGCCCCTAAGGCATTTTCTGATTTTGATTTCTTGGAATATTGGTCAATGGAATTATCTATGATTAGCAACGTATCTACATCCGCAGGAATATCTATATCTCCCGGGTGCATCACAGCAATATATAGAGTCTTTGAGCAAGATGGCAAAGTCATCAGCAAACACAGAATTGCTATGATTAATATAAGTTTCCCTCCTATAATTTTATTCATGTTTATTTTGCAATTCAATCAATGGACTTTCATTGAGTAAGGTTTTTAAAATACCCGCATATCTTGGTGCCGATTTATTACCCGATCTAGCAGACTTATTTGCCCAAGTCAAAGCCATATCCAAATTACCTTCCATTTCACAAACCACTGCTAAATTATAAGTTGCTTTCCCTAGTAATTTGGGATTTGAAGAATGATCAATAACTGCTTCCCACATATATTTAGCTTCATCCCAATTCTCTGCTTTAAAATGCTTACTTGCAATCCTCATTTCCTTTGAACCCGTTGTAAAATACATTCTAGTTTCTCTATACCAACTAGGAACTATTCTTTTCATATACCAGTCTGAAGCTTGTGCTCCAGCATTAAAAATAGCCTTATACTGTGTAGGAAAATCAATGATACTTGTTTGGTACCCACGTCCATATGATTGAAAACCATGTTCATCTATTACAGACTTAGCGTTAGGATAGTACAATCTCCACCTTGTAGTTACAAAAGCCTCTCCTACTGGATAGCCATTATTATTAACTGCTCTATCGCTATCAAAATGTTCCAAAGCAATTACTCCATCCGCACTGTATTTCGTACAGATTGAGTCTAAGAAGTTTGCTTTCAAAGGTTCTTTATTATCAAAGTTACCATTTGAATTTTCGATTTCTATAACATCGTTATGTACGAAGGTTAGCCGTTCATTAGACGCTATTAAATATTGTAAATTCTCCAAGCACCCTCTACGACCATACTTATCCCCTCCAATAGGTTCGCCTGTCAAAACTCCTTCCAATACATTACCTATTTGTTTACCTCCACCTTTAGCCATCTTAGACCTATCAACAATCAATACAGAATCTAAATCAGTAGGAATAGATATTTCCGCAGGGTGCATTACATTGATTCCAATATTATTAGTGCACGAAACCAAACAAATGAAGACAATAAAAATGAAAAAAACTTTCATAAGATAATTTTTACCAAATGTCACAAAAATCTTACCAATATAAAAAGAAAAAGAGGCCTCATTATGAAACCTCTTTTATAAATCTAGTATTAAATACTCAAATTATCTTTCAGAAATATATTCATTCAATTCACTTTTTGAAGAACTGAAATCAAATATTGAATTTATTTGATAATAATTATCAATGTCATATGTATAGTCATAAGCAAACTTAGCATATTCCAATTTATCATCTTCAAAATCAAATAAATTAGCTATTTCTTTAACCTGACTAGTAGTTAAACATTTGTTTTTAGTAGCTTGTTTTGCCACTATCATTTTATCATCCGAAAAATCTTCATCATTAATAGCAGCTTTAATACTATTCATGCTTTGCGAGGGAACAGCACATCCAAAACTTCCCGAATAATTTTCTACATATACAACTTGTGGTTGCGGAGTGGCTACAACATCATTTTGAACATGCCCTACCGAAGTTGTTGTAGTCGTGGTTGTAGTTGTAGTATTAGCATTAACACTCTCACTAACCATAGCGTCATTAATGTTAACATTAAACCCAACACCTCCAACGCTTACATTCATATTAATATTATCTCCTTTTACTGGCTCAGTTCCAGAATTGGTTTGTGTACTAGTTGTCACTACTGTTTCTTCAACAATAGTAGTACTAGACGAATTTGCATTAACAACTGGAGTTGTTGGTAAAGTTTCTGTAGTGTGATAAGAAATCACATTTTGAGCAGGGTCTGGTACAGCCGCTCCCATAGAAACTTCTCCAAAATATCTAAGTTTATAACCTTTCTTAGTATTAGCAATTTTCATTGTTGCTTCTACATTCATTGTTTCGAAATACATTTGTTTATTAAGCGTAGGAATCGTTTGATCTTTAAATATTATTTTAATCTGATTAGCTTGATTTGTTAATCCTGTAATCTTTACATTAGTTTCTGGTTCAATATTTTGTTTTATACCATTAACAACAGCAAAAAATGGTGTTGCATCCTCCGCGAAAATGACAAGATTAGAGGTGTTTTGAGCAAATACAAAATTGGGTACTAACGCTAGTACTATTAGGTAAAATATTGATTTCATGATTCTTTTTTTAGTTCTACAAAATTAGTTAATTCTACATATTGAAGTCCAATTTTGTGCCAAAGTTTAAAAAGATAAGGCGAATCCTTTCCAAATCGTATAAATACTTTTATTTTCGTGATGAAACAACGATAAATCTTTATGAAAAATATATTAGTAATAGGTGCAGGAAGATCGTCATCCTCAATGATAAGATACTTCTTGGAAAATGCAGAAAAAGAAAACTGGTTTGTAAGAGTCGGGGATATGAACCTTGAATTAGCACAAGAAAAAGTTGATGGAAGCAAGCACGGTGAAGCATTCAAATTCAACGCATTGCAAAATGATGAAAGATGGACTGAATTACAAGGTAAAGATTTGGTGGTGAGTATGCTCCCTGCACATTTACATGTAGAGGTAGTAAAAGATTGTATAAAACTAGGCATAAATGTCATTACACCTTCATACGTTTCTCCTGAAATGAAAGCGCTGGACCAATCTGCCAAAGATGCAGGAATTCTAGTTATGAATGAAATAGGTGTTGACCCGGGTATGGATCATATGTCGGCTCAAAAGATACTTGATGACATTGAGGAAAAAGGTGGTAAAATCACATCTTTTGAATCATTTACAGGCGGATTAATTGCACCTGAAAGCGATAACAATCCATGGAATTACAAGTTCACTTGGAATCCAAGAAACGTTGTTTTAGCAGGACAAGGCGGAGCAGCTAAATTCATTCAAGAAGGACAATATAAATATATTCCATACAACAAACTTTTCAGAAGAACAGAAATTATCGAAATAGATGGACATGGTAAATTTGAAGGTTACGCTAATAGAGACTCTTTAAAATATAGAGAAGTGTATGGTTTAGAAAATATACCAACAATTTACAGAGGTACTTTAAGAAAGGTTGGTTTTTGCAGAGCTTGGAATATGTTAGTCCAATTAGGGATGACGGATGACACTTATATATTGGAAGGAAGCGAAGATATGACCTACAGAGACTTCACAAACGCCTTTTTGGCTTACGACCCTCATAACAGTGTAGAATTAAAACTTAGGTATTACTTAAACATTGAACAAGATGATTATGTTTGGGAAAAACTAGAGTGGTTAGGACTGTTCTCAGATAAAAAGGTTGCTCTAAAAAATGCTACGCCAGCCCAAATTTTACAAAAAATATTAGAAGATAAATGGACTTTAGAAGAGGATGATAAAGACATGATTGTCATGTGGCATAAGTTCACTTATGATCTAGCTGGACAAAACAAAGAGATTCATTCTTCTTTTGTTTATATTGGTGAGGACCAAACCTATACCGCCATGAGTGATACCGTGGGATTGCCAGTGGCAATTTGTGCTAAACTAATTCTAAATGGCACAATAAACACTAGTGGTGTTCAAATCCCAACTGCTAAGGAAATCTATCAACCTGTAATGGCTGAATTGGAAACGTTGGGAATGAAATATATTGAAAAGCAAGTTAGTTAACTTAAAGTATCTATTATCAAAAAAAAAATGTGGTTCTCTAGTTGAAAACCACATTTTTTTTTAACCGTTTAGCACGTTTAAAATTTACTAATAATATACCAATCTATACCGTCTGAGATAAACTCATAACCATTATTCGTACCTCCAGATTCAAAGATTAATGATTGTCCATCTATTGATCCTCCTGCGCTTACAATAGACAAATCTGCCGAACCTGTTGTTTTGCTTATCTTATATTTTCTACCCATACAGGTCGTAGCATCAGGAAGTGATATAGACCCAGCACTTCCGGTATTATTGTATATTACAATATGATGTGTTTCGTTTAAATTTACATTTATTAATGTTGTCATAACCAACACTGCCGAAGCCTCAGAACCATTTTTATGAATCGAAGAAGTAGGTGAAGTTGTACCAATACCAAAGTTATGAGTCTCTCCATCCACCATAAAATAATTCACTCCGCTTTGAGTACTCACATAAAAGTTTCCATCAGTTGCTCCACCTGCACCATATTCATCACCAACTTCTATTTTCACATCTCCTCCAGATTGATTTCCAATGTTCGCTCCTCCATTTCCAGATCTCAAAATTAAGTCACCTCCTTTACCTCCAGTACCAAAAAGCGCCCCATCTGATCCTGCTATGGTAACATCAGCCCCACCGGCTGAAACACCAGTACCACCTGAAATAAAAACTGACCCCGGTAAAGCACCTCCACCAGGAGTACCTGCTACTATATTTATATCACCTCCTGGAGTACTTGCACTGTTACCATTTCCTCCAAAAATATTAACATTTCCTCCTTTTACTACGCCCTTAGTAGACCCTGGCTGCAAAACAATGTCGCCTGCAACGGCACTTGAAATTATAACATCTGCTGTTGCAAGTCGAAGTTCTCCAGATACACCATTGGTTGATTCTCCAGATGTCAACTTTAAATCTCCTCCACCAGCACCACTAACAGTGGACTTAGGTTGGATCAACATATCAGCACCGGCTCCTGTAGTTGTTAAAGTATCTTTTATTTCAACCATTCCATTAACCCATGCGCCACCACTAACGGATAAAAGTGAATTTGCAACAGTACCACCAATAGCAACACTATCTAAGACATCCGTTCTATATGTTGTAGCACCTCCATCTGTCCATAAAGATGAACCTCCACCTGGCTGCCATGACGCATTACCAGAAGCGTCAGATGTCAAAACATAACCTGCAGTTGCACCATTAACAATGATAACACTATCAAATTTAGCAGCATCACCGATAACTTCAAGTTTGTTTGAAGGAGTAGAAGTCCCTATTCCGACATTCACGTCAGCGGTAGCACCGTTAACACCACTAATAGCACCAAGCACGAGGCTATTATCTGCTCCAACGTATGATTTTGCTCCAATTGCAGTTCCATTAGATATTGTATTTGTTGAACTTGCCGAAGTTCCTAGATAAGTATTATCAGTACCGGTGTTCAAACCAAGTCCCGATTGGTAACCTATTGCCACATTAGAACTACCGTTGGAAGTTATATTCATCATAGAACCTTCACCAATTGCAATATTCTGATCACCCGTGGTGTTTGCTATCATCGCTTCAGAGCCAATAGCAATATTACCTTCACCTGATGTGTTAGTTCTTAACGTTCTGTAACCTATCCCTACGTTCTTTTGTCCTAAATTATTTACAAGTAATGATTCGTAACCTACACCTACATTCTTTACTCCAGAGGTATTATTTGCTAAAGACTTATACCCTAGTCCCGCGTTTAACTCTCCATCCGTATTGGTTAATCCTGACTCAAATCCTACGAAAGTATTGTTATTAGCTGTTAAATCATCATTAGCTCCTGCGCTAGATCCAACAAACACTGAACCTCCAGTGTTCTCAATATTTAAGCGTCCTTCCGCCATGTTGAAATACTCAACTCCACCTTGACCAAATCGAATAACATCATCATTTGTCGTTTCCTCAGTTTCTACATAGGTATTATTATCAGCATCATTTATTCTTTGAGTACTGCCGCTACTTGAGGTACCCAGTCCCACGACATAAACCCCTCCAGCATCTTCCAAAAAGATACTATCCTTAGCAGCATTAATGGTAAAGGAAATTACTTGCTCATTTGTAGGATCGTTATCATTATCCGGAATATTTGCATCAAAAGTAATTGAACTACCTGACTCATCTGTGTAAGTAAAAGTACCATCACTATTATCTACTAAAAGAGAATTAGGTTGCGCTGTATTTATGGTAACCTGTGCTCCTAACTCATTAGTATATGTAAATGTTCCATCTAAATTATCAATTATTGTAGTAGTCGTTTCAGAAGCAGCCCCAATAGACTGAGCCTCCCATTGTCCAGAAGTTCCATTAAACACTAAAACATCTCCATCATTGACTGTTCCGTTTGAAATTGAAGTACCATTTATACCAGAAGTACTACCAGAAGCTAAAGCATATGGCACAGAAACTAACTGTGTAGTTCCTAAATCATCTCCATTTACTTTCACATTGATGAAGTGATCTGCAGTTTCCCAATTTATAGCTGACATGGCTCCTGAAGCAACAAGCCCCTCTCCTATCTTAAAGTAAAATAATCCATATTGATTGGTCGTTACATTGTGAGACTCTTCATACACTATGCTACCCGTTGAACTTCCTAACAAGATGCTAATTTCAACATCAATACTTTGATTTGCCAATACATCTCCAACGTCATCATGAGCAATTGCTTGATAGTTGATCTTTTGAGGAACACTTTGAGCATTCAAAGTGCTGAATGCTACAATTGCAAAAATTGTAACACATAATAATTTGCTCATAAATTTGATTTTCTTAAAATATTTGATTAAAACTCATCTAACAACCTGAATCCATCCTGAAAATTTTCTACTTGCATCTTCTGTTTCAGCAATGTAGAAATAAGTCCCATTGGTAACTTGTTCTCCTGAGTTTTTATAGGTTCCATTCCACACGTTGTCAATGTTATTATACTTTTCAATTCTATTTATTTCGTCTCCCCATCTATTAAAAATTACAATATTAATATCTTCACCCGCAGCGGCGAGATGACGCCGTACGAAATGGCTCAGGACGATACCCGTTATCCGCTGGACTCGATCCTGGAAACGGCCGAGATGGCTTCGTCTCTCGACCTCGG
>JBFHGR010000100.1:0-12230 GCA_041583015.1 Parvicella sp.
ACCTTCTTTGTTCCCGTCATCACCTTTGTCACCGTTCTGGTTGTCATTGTTTTGGTCACTTTTATCTCCCTTATCTCCTTGGTCACCTTTGTCGTTTTTATCGCTATCACCGTTTTGCTCTTGTTGCTGCTGGTTTTGTTGCAGTTTATTCAGCGCATAGGTAAGGTTGTATTTAGTTTCTATGTCTGAAGGATTATGTTTTAATGAATGTTTATATGCATTGATAGCTTCTTTATAAAAAGCCTGAGCATTTTTTGCAGTTTCAGGGTTAGCTTCTGATTTTGCGGCTTTCTGTAGATTGGCATTTCCAATATTGAAATGTGCTTTGGCAATTTCTTTGTTGCTTTTTATTTTATCCGCATAATCCTTGTAGTAAATCATTGCGGTGTCAAATTTTCCTGCCAAATAAGCAGAGTTACCTGCATTGTAAAGCGCTCTTACATAATTTGGATTTTCCGCATATGCTTTTTCAAAACTAACTTGAGCATCTTTATATTTACCTCTTTCATAATTTTCAACACCATTATTTAGGTCAATTTTTTCACGTGATTGACTCATTGTAACCAACGGTGCCAAAAGCAGCAAAATAAATATGTAAATTAATCTAGTCATTTTACGCAATTTTACTTTTTCCAAAACCAAATGTGCTTCTTTCTGTGATAAATAAATCTACCAATAAACACAAAATACCAATCAATAAGAATATTTGAAAGTGATCTTCATAAGTAAGGAATTTGTCTTTATTTAGGTCTGATTTTTCTACTTCATTTATTGCGGAGACTAATCCATCCAACCCTATACTGTAACCTTGTGCTCTAGTGTATGATCCTCCTCCTGCATCGGCAACATCTATTAACACGTTTTCGTTTAGTTTGGTTAAAACAGTATTGCCGTTTTGGTCTGATTTAAATCCAGTTTTTGCACCTTTGCTGTTGTATATAGGAATTGGCACACCGCTGGTAGTTCCCATTCCTATTGTGTGAATGATTACACCTTCTTCCTTTGCTATTTTTGCCAATTCTAAGGCTCTTTGTTCATGGTCTTCTCCATCCGAGAATATTACAATAACTTTATTGGTAGGTTTTTCTAAATCAAAGGAACTCATACATTCCTCGATGGCATTTCCAATATCAGTACCTTGAGCAGTTATCATGTCGGTGTTGATGTTTTTTAAAAACATCTTTGCAACATTGTAATCTGGAGTAATAGGTAGTTGCTTGAAAGCGTCTCCAGCAAAAACAACAATACCAATGTGATCGCCATGTAGTTGGTCTAGCAATTGAGAAATTCCTTTTTTGGCAACATATAATCTACTTTTATCTTTAACTAAATCTTCCGCCAGCATACTGTTACTAACATCTACTGCAATCATGATATCGATACCCTTAGAAACAACCTCTCTTTCTTTGTCGCCATATTGAGGATTGGCACCTGCAACAATTAGTGCTGATAAACCAAATCTTAAAAGTAAGTATTTAACCAATGCTTTAGTGTTACTGTATCCCGCAGTTAAATGCGGAAGTAAGTGAATGTCTGCATATTTTTTGATGGTTTTGTTTCTCCATATTTTTACATATAAATAGGATCCAATTAACAATGGTATAAAAATGACAAATCCATAAAGGAACCATTTATGCTCAAATTGAAATGAGGGTTCATTCTCGGAAATGTATTGCCACATTAAATACACAATACCCCAAAATATGGCTTCGCCAATTCCAAGAATCAGTAAGAATCTCGTTAGACTATAATGATATTTAGTTGGTTTACTCACGATAATGATTTGTAAAATACTCCAATTAATAATTCAACTCCAATTAATAATAGTGCTAAGAAAATTAAGGGCATACTTTTTTCTGGAACATCTATTTCAAATTCAATTGATTTAAACTTAGCTTTTTCCAATAAATCAATTTCTTGATAAATTTCTTTTAACTTCTCGTTATCAGTAGCTCTAAAGTATTTTCCGCCAGTATCTTTGGAAATTTGTTTTAATGTTTCTTCATCAATTTCTACGTCTACATAGTCAAAAATGTATGCGCCATTAGCAGGATTTATAGCTACTGGAGTTTTTGCTTGTCCATTGGTTCCTACACCAATGGTATAGACTCTAATGCCAAATTCTTTAGCCATTTCGGCTGCCGCTAGAGGGTGTATCTTTCCATGTGTATTTACACCATCCGTGAGTAGGATGATTACTTTACTTTTTGCATCACTATCTCTTAGTCTATTCACAGAAGTAGCCAACCCCATTCCAATAGCTGTACCTTCCATTACTACGCCTCTTTTGGCTTCGCCAATAAGTTCTTTAACAATTTTGTTGTCACTGGTTAATGGGCATTGAGTATAAGCTTCTCCTTCAAAAATAACCAATCCTATTTTGTCATTTGTTCTGTTGGAAACAAATTCTTGAGCTACTGCTTTAGAGGCTTCAAATCTGTCGGGGGTAAAGTCCTGAGAAAGCATACTCCCTGATGCATCTAAAGCGATGACAATGTCAATACCTTCTTTGTATTGTTCTTTGTAAGTTGGACTATCTTTAGATACTTGAGGTCTTGCTAATGCAGTTATGAAAAGGGCTAGTGCTAAAGTTCTTGTGATAAATTGTAGTGGTTTTACAATTTTGACAGGACTTTCATTAATGGGGGTACTCTGTGCACTGAAATTTGCAGCAAAACTTGTTGTCAAATTTTTGCCTTTCCAAAAATATAAAAACCACAAAACAGGTATGATTAATAAAAACCACAGCACCCATGCGTTTGCAAATTGATATGTATCTAACCAACTCATTTTGTCTTCTTAATTTCTCTTTTTACTAAGCTTTTGGCAATGGTCATTGCTTGTACATTTTCTTCTGCTAGTGCAGAAGATTTAGCAAATTTGATCATGTTGGAAAGTGCAAATAAATTCTGAAGTTGATTGTAGTCATTTTTATTGATCCCAGAGAGTGATAAACTCTGAAGTATTTCATCAGATGTTTTCTCCATTGCTGGAATCTGATATTTGTATTCTAATAATTTACGTATTACATCTGTAACATCAGAATAGTACTCTTTATGTTTTCCTTCTTTCCAAATGGCAGCTTGTTCAACTTCTTCCAATTTGTTTAGCAATTGAACAGGTATAGGTATTTTTGGTGTTTGAGCAACTTGGACTTCTGGCTTCTTATTTAGGTATTTAATCAAAAATATTGTTCCTAAAATCAATAGGACTGGAATGGCAATCCAAAGCCAATATTTTCTAAGCCACATGAGTATTTTTTCCCATAAGGTAAAGGGGTCTTTCTCAATTCCTTTTATACCTACAAAGCCTTTGTCTTCTTGTAGTTCTGGAGTTTCTACAGAGACAGTGGCTACATTTGATAGTATTGTGTCTTTTTCCTCCCCATTGCCAATGATAACTTCAAAAGGACCGATTTCGATGTTTCCTCCAGCATATATTCCTACTGAGAAATCTTGTTGCCAAGTCATAATTGGGTTTCCTTGATTATCTTGTCCTGAAACAGATGTAGGTGCTTTTGCAGCTATCACATCAATTGTGTCATTAATCTTTTGGTTGGATTCTAACTCTGGAAAAGAAATAGATGACGGCACAATATGAGCGGGGTAATTAATTCTCATGCTCACTTGAACTGGGTCACCAATAGCAATTTTATTTTTTTCAGTTACTAAACTGAAGGTAATACTTTGCTGCGCAAAAGTACATGTGCTTATTAGCAGAAGTAAAATGATATGTAGGTATTTCATCATCTTCGTTTGAATAAGTTCATTAATGGCAGAATGTAAGGCTTATTTGTTTCAATTTTTACAAAATCTACTCCTGATTTTCGAAAAGTTTGAGTTAATTCTTTGTTTCTTTTTATAGCATCTGCCTTCCATTGTGTTCTCACTTTTTTATTTGAAGTGTTTACCCAAATTTGTTCATTTGTTTCTTTGTCTTCTAGTTGAATTAAACCTAGGTTGGGCAGTTCCATTTCCATAGGGTCTTCAATTTGTAATGCAACTAAATCGTGTCTATTGTTTACAATTTTGAAAACATCCTCTAAATTTCCTTTGGAATTAAAATCAGAAATCACAAAAGCTATCGTTCTCTTTTTGATGGCGTTATTAAAGTGTTTTAAAACATGGACCAAATCTGTTCCTTTAGACTTTGGCTCAAACTCCAATAATTCTCTAATGATTCTAAGTATATGTTTTCTGCCTTTTTTTGGAGCGATAAATAATTCCACTTGACTTGAAAAAAGTATTACACCTATTTTATCATTGTTTTGAGCTGCTGAAAATGCTAGTACTGCACAGAGTTCTGCAATTAATTCCTTTTTGAGTTGTTTTCTGGTACCAAAATCAGAAGAGCCAGAAATGTCTACAATTAACATCATTGTTAATTCTCTTTCCTCTTGGAAAACTTTTACATAAGGCTCATTGAATCTTGCAGTAACATTCCAATCAATGGTTCTAATTTCATCTCCAGGCATATACTCGCGAACTTCGGCAAAAGCCATCCCACGACCTTTGAAAGCAGAATGATATTCCCCAGAAAAAACTTGTGTAGACAAGCCTCTGGTTTTTATCTCAATCTTTCTTACTTTTTTTATGAGTTCTTTGGTATCCAAAATTTCAATTTAGACGCTAGATGCTAGACGTTAGATTTTATGATTAATAAATTTTAATAAATATGATAATTAAGACACTGAAAGTATCAAAAAAAGTTTAATAACACAGCGGCCTAGAATCTAAGAGCGCTGTGTTCTAATGTCTAATTCATCAAGGTACCTCAATTTTATTCAGGATGGTATTGATGATAGTCTCTGTTGTTACGTTTTCGGCTTCTGCTTCGTAAGTTAGTCCAATTCTATGTCTTAGCACATCATGACAAACTGCTCTTACATCTTCGGGTATGATGTAACCTCTACGCTTAATGAATGCATAAGCTTTGGCACATGTTGCTAATGCAATACTCGCTCTTGGAGAACCTCCAAATTCAATTAATGGCTCAAGATTGGGCAGGTTGTAGTCCTTTGGATTTCTTGTGGCAAAAACAATGTCAACAATATATTGCTCAATTTTTTCGTCCATGTATACTTGCTTCACAATATTTCGAGCTTTAAGAATGGTTTCGGGAGAAACCACTTGATTAGGCTTAGGAAAACCAGCTGAAGATACATTATGGCGAAGTATTAACTTTTCTTCTTCTTTTTTAGGATAATCTAATACAACTTTCATCATGAATCTATCCACTTGTGCTTCTGGAAGTGGATAAGTACCTTCTTGTTCTACTGGGTTTTGAGTCGCAAGAACTAGGAAGGGTTCTGGAAGTTTATATGTGCTATCTCCAATGGTCACTTGTCTTTCTTGCATTGCTTCTAATAATGCAGATTGAACTTTTGCAGGTGCACGGTTAATCTCATCTGCCAAGACAAAGTTGGCAAAGATTGGACCTTTCTTTGATACAAACTCTTCTTTATTATGATTGTAAATCATTGTCCCTAACAAATCTGCAGGGAGCAAATCTGGTGTGAATTGGATTCTACTAAAAGTTGCTTCTATTGTTTTAGATAGTGTATTAATTGCCAACGTTTTTGCCAATCCTGGAACCCCTTCTAGCAAAATATGTCCATTAGAAAGTAATGCAATTAAAAGTCTTTCCACCATTTGTGGTTGACCGATGATTACTTTATTCATTTCTAATTTAATCAAATCAAGAAAAGCGCTCTCGGTTTGAATTAATTCATTTAATGCTCTGATGTCTGTTCCAGCTTGCGTTGAAGCAGTTGGCTGATTGTTGTCAACTGTTTCAGGTATAACAGGATTGTTTTGATCTAAATTTTCCATAATTATCTATATGTGACAAATGTAATTTTTATCTGTAGACAAATTTCGCATTCCATCAGTTACTTTTGCAAATGATAGCTGTTAAAGATTGTTAAAGCTATTTTAACAAATAGATTTACTCATTGAGTTATCCTGAAAGTCTCATGTTTTTTACATTGAAGTTAATCATTTTTTAGTACTTTTAAATAACTTAAAATGACAAATGATTTGAAGAAAATAAAAGTTTCTATAGTAGGGTTTGGAAATATTGGAAGAGCGCTGACACATCTCTTACTTAATAATGTTGATTATCATTTTGATATTAATGTTATGGATCCATCTGAGGAAATAGAAGGTAGTTTAATTGATTTAGGTCACGCTGTTTTTCTTCAGAATAAATGTACTTTAGTTTTAAATGATGTAGAGCATTTTAATCATTCAGAGTTTATTTTTCACTGTGCCGGAGTTGGTGTGCCAATGGGTGCGTCTAGATTGGAAATTGCCGATCAGAATATTTCTTTAACTAAAAATATCTTCAGCAACTTTGAATCGAAGGTTGATACCAAGATAATTGTAATATCTAATCCGGTAGATGTGATAAGTTATTATACTTATTTAAGTTCAGGACTTTCTGCAGAAAAAGTGATAGGAACAGGCACTTTGTTGGATTCAGTTCGTATGAATTATTACGTTAGTCAAATGCTTAAGAGGCCTATGAATATAGATGCTGTTTTACTCGGAGAGCATGGGCAGTCTATTGCTTTGGTTGATTCACTTTCTTCTATTGATGGACACCCTTTTGAAACGTTTTTGACGAAAGAGGAAATAGGAAGGTGCCTGTCAAATGTGAAGACTGCGGCTCATAAAATTAAAATGACACAAGGTTCTAGCATTTATGGTGCGGTAGATTGTGCTTTTTTCATTATGAATTCTATTTTGTCAGATGCTCAGATAGTTAAACCATTGTCAGTTTTATTACCTGCTGAAATTTGTGAGTTGTTCAATACTAAACCCATTTACATGAGTGTTTTGTCACGTATAACAAAAGAAGGGGCGTTCCCATTAAATGGTATGACTTATTTGCCGGAAGAGTTGGAGGATATTACAAATAGTGCAAAAGTTATTGGAAAATTTCTTTAAGTTATTCAAACAGTTCAATGGAGTTAAGTGTAGGAATGGTGGCATCCCAATCATAGACATCTTTAAGTTTTACTCTAAATGCATCAGCAGAACTTTGTTCTCCATGAACTATAAATACTTTTTCAGGTTTGCTTTTGATTTCTGATACCCAATCTAGTAGTTCTGTTTGGTCTGCATGAGCAGAAAGACTTTGACAATTATAGATAGATGCTTCTACAGGTACATATTTACCGTGTATTTTAATTTCCTCAGCTCCTTCAAGCAATTGTCTTCCTCTTGTTCCTTCTGATTGATACCCCACAAGAAGTACTGATGTTTCTGGTTTTTTTAAGAATTGTTGAAGGTAGGTAAGAACTCTTCCTCCAGTAAGCATTCCACTGCCTGCAATAATTATTTTACTTTTAGTATTGTTGATGACTTCCCAAGTTTCTTTGTAGGACTCTACGATCTTAAATAGTTGGGTGATTTCTTTAAATTCTTGCATTGAGAGTTTGTGCCATTCATGATATTTTTGAAAAACATCCAATACATGTGATCCCATTGGGCTGTCCATAATCATTGGAATGGCAGGGATTTGTTTGGTTTTATGCAATTTCCATAGGATGTACATGATGGTTTGTGTTCTTTCTACCGCAAAACTTGGTATAATTAAATTGCCTCCTTTTTCAATAGTGTCAGTAATTATTGTTTTTAGCATATTCTCAATGTCTTCATCAATGTGTTTCCTCCCCCCATAAGTGCTTTCAATAAGTAGTACATCTGCCTTTTTGGGTCTTTTTGGAGGTTCTAACAAGAGGTCATGCTTTCTGCCTATATCGCCAGAAAAAACGAATCTTTTTCCGTATACATCCATTTCAATAAATGTTGCTCCTAGAATATGCCCATTATATTGCCATCTTGCTCTAATGTTGTCCCCAAAATCAAGCCATTTGTCGGGGTGAATATTCACAAAATGCTCTAGTATTTTTTCTACGTCATCAGTGTCATATAGAGGGACAGCAGGTGAGTGTTTTGTGTATTTTTCTTTGTTAGCTCTTTCAGCATCTTCTTCCTGAATTTTAGCACTATCACGTAAGATTATTTCAGCAATTTCGAGTGTTGGCGGTGTGCCATATACTATGCCTTTGAACCCCATTTTTATTAATCTTGGTAGGAATCCAGAATGGTCTAAGTGGCCGTGTGTTAATAAAATAGCGTCTAACTTGGAAACATCTATTGGTAAGTAATTCCAATTGAGTTCTCTTAAAGATTTTAGCCCTTGAAACAATCCGCAGTCTACCATGATTTTTTGTTCGTCTGTTTCAATTAGGTATTTTGAACCAGTTACTGTTCCGGCTGCACCTAAAAAGTGAAGGTTAATAGATTTTTTTTCCATGTTTTAGTTTTTTATTGAGGTAGTTAGTATCACAGAGTTCTTTTAACTCTTTCATGATTTTATTTTGTCTTATTTTACTGTTTATTCCAATATTTTCTAAGGTTTCCGGTTGCTTTAGAATGTCTTTGCAAAGTATTTTATCTTTGGATAATAGCTTTTGTTTTTCAGCAATAGTAATTGTTGTTAAGCATGTAACTGGATAGAGACCGCTTTCGTCAATTTGAACTTTGAGGCTGTTGTTTCTTGGGTAACTCCAACTCACTAAGTTGAGGCCAATGCAGCGTCCGTATTGCATTGCATCATCTGAAAACCTAGTGTTTGTTACAATCCATCCTTGATTAATTTGATTTGCATTATTTTTATCTTTGCTTAATTCTTTTTGGATGTCATAGAACCTAGAGTTGATGTAAAGTGGAACTTTTACATTGCATATTCTTGATTGCTCTGCATGGAATTTGCATTCAACTAAAAGGTGTGTGTTTCCTTTTGATGCTACTACATCAACTTCGTGATTGACACAATGACCTCGTATAATTACACCTACTTTAGTTTTGTAACCTTGATGAGACATTAGTTCACCAATTAATTTTTCAAATGGGTATCCAGTTGGACCTAGTTCAAATAATGCAAGCTTTAATTTGTATCTAGCGGCATTAGAAGGAGATGATTTTTTTAAGTAAGAGTATGCTTTTTTGTAAATTTCTTTTGTGGTGATGCCATCATAAATAAAGGCTTGAACTTCTTTGAGTATTTTGTTAATTTCATTATCACTAGCGCCAGATTTTTGAAGAGATTTTATGATTTTATTTTCATCAAATACGGCCTTTTCGCCCGAAGCTTTAATTACATTAACATTGTCGTAGGTGTTCATTCTTCTTTTTTCATTTAAATACAAATCTAAAGATAAGCGAAAACTAATGTACATTCAAATGATATAGTTATATATGATTATAATCACAATTTGAGTATTTTTTATACTTGTATTCCTGTAGGTATGCGATTACAGATTTCGTTCTATCTTTGCGCATTACAATAGAAGAAGATAATGAAGTTTGATTTAATAGTACAAGATCCAAAAAGTAAAGCAAGAGCAGGTGTGGTAGAAACGGCACATGGAAAAATAGAAACACCTATTTTTATGCCAGTTGGTACCGCTGCAACAGTTAAGAGTGTTCATCAGCATGAGGTGAAAGAAGATATTAAGGCTCAGATTATTTTGGGTAATACTTATCATCTTTTCTTGCGTCCGGGGCTAGATATTTTGGAAGGTGCTGGAGGTTTGCACAAGTTTATGAACTGGGATATGCCTATTTTGACAGATAGTGGAGGATATCAAGTGTATTCATTGTCGGGGACTAGAAAAATAAAAGAAGAAGGAGTAACTTTCCGTTCACACATTGATGGAAGTAAACATTTCTTTTCACCGGAAGGAGTGATGGATATTCAAAGAACTATTGGAGCAGATATTATTATGGCATTTGATGAGTGTACGCCTTACCCTTGTGAATATTCTTATGCTAAGAGGTCAATGCATATGACTCATCGATGGTTGAAGAGGTGTTGTGAGAGATTTGACGCTACAGAAGGAAAATATGGTTATGATCAAACATTATTCCCGATTGTTCAAGGGAGTGTGTATAAAGACTTAAGAAAACAATCTGCAGAGAAGATTGCTTCTTTTGAAAGAGAAGGAAATGCTATTGGCGGACTTTCTGTTGGGGAACCGCATGAGGATATGTATGAAATGACAGCGTTAGTTTGTGATATCCTGCCAGAAGATAAACCGAGATATTTAATGGGAGTAGGTACTCCTGTTAATTTACTGGAAAACATTGCTTTAGGAGTGGATATGTTTGATTGTGTTATGCCAACAAGAAATGCAAGAAATGGGATGTTATTCACTGCGGAGGGAATTCTCAATATGAAGAATAAGAAATGGGAAAAGTGCTACGAGCCATTAGACCCTTTTGGTACTAGTTATGTGGATTCTTTTTATACAAAAGCGTATGTGAGACACTTGTTTGCTGCAAGGGAAAGATTAGCAGGACAAATTGCAAGTATTCATAATTTAGCATTTTATTTGTGGTTAGTTAAAGAGGCTAGAAAGCACATTGTTGCGGGAGATTTTATGGAGTGGAAAGAAAAAATGGTTCCTAAGTTGACGCATAGATTATAGTTTGTTGTTTGAAAAAACTTGATTTATATATCGCAAAGAAGTTTTTAGGTACGTTCATTTTCATGATTATGATTGTGATGAGTATCTCAATTGTTATAGACATAAGCGAAAGATTGAGAGACTTCACTAAGCCAGAGTCTGAATTAACTTTCGGAATGATTGCGCTAGAATATTATCCTTACTTCTTTATTCATTATATGAATTTGTTTAGCTCGTTAATTATATTTTTAGCCGTTTTGGTTTTTACAAGTATGATGGCTTCCAGAAGTGAAATTGTTGCTATTCTGAGTAATGGTGTTAGTTTTCGTAGGTTCACAAGACCATATTTGATAGTCAGTACTTTATTGCTTGTTTTTTCGTTGCTGTCTAATCATTATTGGGTGCCACATGCAAATAAAAAAAGGATTGATTTTGAGAATAAATACATTTGGACTACAACGAACTTGCAAAACACCAATTTACAAATTGATGACTCAACGATTGTTCATTATGGTAGTTTTTCTCCTATTAGTAGTTCTGTAAATAGGCTATGGATAGAAAATTGGAAGTATAATGATGAAGGGGTTTATGAGATGTACAAAGATGTACAAATCAATATAGCAAAAGGTGATAGTTTGTCTAATTCATGGGAATTAACCAATGTGTTTGTTAGATACATTAATGATTCAGCAGAAGTGATTAAAGAAATACAAAAAGTGGATACGGTTTTGAATTTTTCTATTGCGGAGTTAGGGTTTGTGAATAATGCGATGGAAGCCATGACAACTGATGAGTTGATTGTTTATAGGGATAAGCAAAAAGAGAGGGGGTCGACAAATTTAACAGCTATAGAGATTGTTCTTTACGAAAGGTCGGCATATCCATTTGCAGCATACATTTTAACTATTCTTGGCGTTGCTGTTGCTTCTCGTAAGAGTAGAGAAGGAGTAGGGAAAAGTATATTCACAGGTTTGTTGATTTGTTTTCTCTATATCTTTTTCATGAAAATGACCACAGTAGCAGCGACAAATGTTGGTTTATCTCCAGCAATTGCCGTTTGGGTGCCGAATGTTATTTTTGCTTTAATTGCTATTGTTTTGTATTGGGATAGGGTGCGAAATGAAGAGCCTCCAAGGTTTAATTTGAAATTTTGGAAATAAAAAATTAATAGTTAAGTTTGAGATAACTATTAATTTTATATTATGAAAACCCTATTTATTCTTTTTAGTTTCTTTCCAATCTGTCTATTTAGTCAACAATTTGAGAAAGTTGTAATAACCGAGACAGCGCATGGTTTTACATCTATTGCTTCAGGAGATATTGATGGTGATGGTGATTTGGATATTGTTGGTTCCTCAAGGTGGGAGCATAAAATTGTTTGGTTTGATAACCTTGGTTCAGGTGATTTTGGTTCGATAAAAGTAATTACAGATTCTGCAACTGTTTCAAGAGAAATACAACTAGTAGATGTTGATATGGATGGTGATTTGGATGTCATTGGAGCAATGTATGGTATTGATAAAGTTTCATGGTTTGAAAATGATGGCTTAGGCAATTTTATATCAGAGACAGTAATTACTGATTCTTTAGATGGGGCAATGTCTGTGTTTGTTAGTGATTTAGACGGTGATCTGGATTTGGATTTGGTTTGTGCCGGTTTGTTAGGTAATGAAATTGTTGTTTATGAAAATATTGGAGGCTTATATAGTAATGGGATTGTGTTAACAACTGCTGTAAATGGACCGTGGTC
>JBFHGR010000101.1:0-12031 GCA_041583015.1 Parvicella sp.
GCAGTT
Organism: Parvicella sp.; assembly: GCA_041583015.1. Classification (GTDB taxonomy): domain Bacteria; phylum Bacteroidota; class Bacteroidia; order Flavobacteriales_D; family Parvicellaceae; genus Parvicella. Next base: position 7 of record JBFHGR010000101.1, read on the forward strand.
GGATCATTAAACATTTCAACTACATGTGTAACCGAACCTATACATCCTTGATCTGAAGTTACTGTCAATACAGCATTATAAGTCCCTGGAGTTCCGTAAGTATATGTTGAATGTTGAGTTACGGCATTTCCTGTTAAATCTCCAAAATCCCATTGATATCCGGTGATACTTCCCGAAGATATCGTTGATTCATCTGTAAAGTTCATCACAACTCCTTCACATACGTCTGTCCATGAATATTCTGCAACCGGAAGTGGATCCACAATTACTGGGTTTGTTGTAGAGTTCACACATCCATTTGATGTCGTTACAGTCAGAGAAGTGGTATACCCTCCAGTTGCTCCCATTACATGTGTTGGGTTTTGAGCCACATCATCCACTGATCCATCATTAGTGAAATCCCAAGCCCAATCAGTAATAGTACCCGTTGGGGTAGTTGAAGCATCTGTAAAGATTGTTGCAACACCTTGACACTCTTGAGAGACTGTAAAACTTACTGTTGGTAACTCCAACACTGTAACCGATTGCACAACACTGCCCACACAGCCATCTTCGGTAGTAACTGTCAATTCAACATCATAACTACCATCCGATGAATAAAGATATGTTGTGTTTTGATCAGTATTATCAATTGTACCGTCATTAGTAAAGTCCCATTCCCATGTATCGATAACTGCTCCGTTACCATTTGAATTATCTGTAAAAACATAAGCTTCTCCATCACAAACATCCACTAAGTCAAAATCAGCGGTTGGACTATCATACACAGTAACAGGATTAGTTTCACTATGGATACAACCTTGATCACTTGTCACTGTTAATGTCACATTATAAGTATTAGATGCACCATAAGTATAACTCGCATTTTGAGTTACAGCACTTCCTGCTAAATCGCCAAAATCCCATTGATAACCTGTAATTGCTCCGGAAGCAACAGAAGAAGCATCTGCAAAGTTCATTGCTACACCATCACAAACGTCTACCCAGGTAAAATCTGCCACAGGTATTGGATCCACAATTACTGGATTAGTAGCAGTATTGCTACAGCCATTTGAAGTTGTCACGGTAAGCGATGTTGTGTAATTACCTGTTGCCCCCATCACATAAGTAGGGTTTTGAGTAACATCATCACTGGTGCCATCATTGGTAAAATCCCATTCCCAACTAGTAATTGTTCCTGATGCTGTAGTAGACATATCCGTAAAGACTGTTGCTACTCCTTCACACTCTTGAGAAACTGAAAAAACTACATTAGGCAATTCTAAAACCGTGACAGTTTGCACAATACTCCCCACACATCCATCCTCTGTAGTTACCGTGAGTTCTACATCATACGTTCCATCCGAAGGATAAGCATAAGTTGTATTTTGATTGGTATTATCCGTTGTGCCATCATTAGTAAAATCCCATTCCCACGTATCGATAACACCTCCGTTTCCAACAGAGTTGTCAGTAAACACGTAACTATCACCATCACAAACATCTACTAAAGCGAACGCTGCAGTTGGATTATCAAATACATTGACGGTAAATGTATAATTATCAATACAACCTCCACTACTTGTAACTGTCAATGTCACATTGTAACTTCCGCTGCTAGCGTATGTATAACTAGGATTTTGGGCTACACTAGTACCAGTTCCATCTCCAAAGTCCCAAGACCAATTCGTAATCGTTCCAGAACTAACAGTAGAAGCATCGACAAAAGACATTGACGCTCCTTCACACACATCTACTTGAGTAAAATTAGCAACAGGAACTGGATTAACAACAATTGGCTTTGTAATCGTACTTGAACAACCACCAGACGAAGTAGCAGTAAGCGTCACATTATGTGTACCCGCCACAAAACCATTTGTCGGATTTTGAGTTGTATTATCCACACTTCCATTACTCGTAAAATCCCAATCCCATGAAGTTATTGGATCTCCAGAACCTACAGTCAAATCAGTGAACTGAGTTACAGTCCCCTCACAAACTGTAGTTGCACTAAAATCAGCATCAACACCCAAAACATCAATTGTAACTTGATCTGTACAAGTAACTCCGCTACCATTAGTATAACTTACAGTAAAAGTAGTATCAGAAACAACATTTACAGTTTGAACAGGATTGTCTCCTCCCGGACCTACAGTACCAGGGATATGACTCCAGTCATACCAATATGAATTACAATCTATAGCATTAATTGTTACATCATCAATCCCCCAGTGATCACAACAGTTACCGGAAGATCCATTCTGAAACCAGTGAAAAATTGTATTAGGCGTTTGAGCCGCTGCTGGTATATTAAAGCAATATTGATTCCAAGTAGTAATTGTACCTGCTGCTCCACCTGCATTTGGTTGAAAATAATTAATTAATGTCCAAGTAGCCCCACCATTTGTACTATACTCAAAATTCACACCTTCCCCAACTAAATCTGGCCCCTCGCAAGGACTAGCCCCTCCTTGAGTACTGAAATCCAAATAAAAACAAACTTGACCACCACAAGATAAATCAAAAGAATTTGTCGTCAATGTCCTTGGTGCTGCTGTGGTATTACCCATCCACATGTATGTATTTCCATCAAATGACGCATCACATGGGTTATTAAATTGCCCCGCTGGCGAAACTGCCCAACCAGGACCAACTCCACCTGCGTTAAAATTCTCATTCAACACTGCAGTTGTACCTCCAGTACCACTAGCAGTTAAGGTTACTTGCCCACCGCCACAAGGAAGTGTCATTGTGCTCGCAACAACATCTATAGTACATTGACCTATAACATTATAAGACAAAAAAACAGATATTACTAATAAGGTAAATATTTTATTCATAGCTAGTAAGATTAAATTCGGTTAACTCAAAATCAGTTAATTCTTCAGACAACTGCACCTTTTTATCAATGCTTTTGGAGAAAAACTGAAGCTCTCCACCTTGCCCGTATGCACATTCTCCTTCTATGGTTTCATTAGCGTTTAAAGAAACGGAAAACCTGTATTCATTCATATTACAAGTCTTACAAACACCATTATAATACAATTCAGTATTAAAATCTAAAATAACTTTTTGATTACTATTATTAACATACTTTAGTAACACTAATTGCTGATCAAACCCTTGATTAAAATCACAATCTACTACTTTGTATGAAATAGTTACGTCTTGAAACACCGTATAGACCTCCCACGAATCCAATTCTAATGTTTCCAATTCTATTTTCTGAGCTGTCACTTGAACAGTTCCAAAAATCAGCAACAAAAATGTGTATTTAAAGTATTTTAATATGTTCATAGTGTAAAAATATTAGATAATTAACTTCTTCCCTATTCCTAGTAAACAGACGACTTAAATGCATATGGTTGCCTAAATATAGAAAAAAAAATATGTGGAGAGTTTCTTTTTGATGGACAAAAAATTCCTAGATTTCGACAAACAAACAAAATAAAGGTTCAAAGGCCGATTTAACTCATATTAAACTAAATCATTACTTTTTAGTTCAAATAAACTTAATCTTTTAAAAACATTAGATTGGTGATAAAAATGACCTTAGGTAATTAATATCATTGTTACTTTTCTTAATATTTGTGTTATAATACGATACACGACTAACCAACATGATTAAAACTGTACTTTTTTCACTTTTTTTTATTTTTTCAATAAATATTTGGAGCCAATCTATCATGCTTACCGCTGAAGAAATTGGTAGAATGTATCATATTATTCAAAAGAGCCAAGTTTTAAAAAGGAACTTAGATAAGTATTTTGACTATTCTGGAAAACTTGTTTATTTCAAGTATGATATAGACGGGAAAAAAGATTCTTTAGTAGATTATGATTCAGTTGCCAAAATAATTTCACTAGAACCTTCCCTTCTTAAGGTTGATCAATATGGCCTTAGCAACGAATCTACAGGACTACTAGCCGAACTTTCTTCTAAAATGGCCTTATTTCAGTTGTATACTGAATTAAAAAACAGAGAAAATCAAAAAGAGGAAGGCATCTCTGACAAAGCTTATCAATATTTTCTAGACACATTAGTAATAAAACTACCCAATGGAGCGGTACGAAAAAAGAATGGAAAAAATCAACCTTCACAAAATGTGATAGACTTAATAAATCCCAATTTATTTTTCAACCAAAGAAGTTCAGCACTTTCTGCTTTTCAAACAATCACTCAACCTCAACAAAAATCTGTAATTGAAGCCATCAATTACGCTACGCGTTCGTATCTCCAATACAAAGGAAAAGAATATTTTAGCAAAATTTCTCACGTTTCTCCCGCTTTCAAGACCAACTTAATTGCTTGTGGAGATGGTAGCAGCACAGATGGACTACTCGCAGAAAGAGAAAAAATTTACAAACACAAAAATGAACTTGGAGACCCAATAGGAGTTGGTTTATTCACCTACGAAACGACATTTGAATCAGGGCACAAAAACAAACAAACACTAGTACCTAAACAAACTTCATTATTGGAATTTGATGCTATTCCAAACGACTACACTACGCTACATCTTAGCATGTGGGGATTCAATAAGAATCAACAAACCACAGTAGCCGTTTATCGTGAGGACAACATGTACCTATTATACGCCAACAAAATCACCAAAGAACTCTCTCCCGACACAACTTTTGGTAAAGGTGCTACATTGCAATATTTAATTTCTCAACTGGAAAACAAAGCCATACCTGACTTAGAGGAACAAATAAACGGCAAAAAAGGCATCCGTTCAAAATTAGGCAACAAAGATACCAGTTATAATTACGTTTTACTTGAAATAGTGAACACTGAAATGGAACTGATCAATCTTAGATACAATGGATTAAAAAATAAAAAGAAAACTAAAAAAACTCAAAATCATTTAGCATGGTTGTATGACAGAAAAATCACCATCAAAAAACAGCAAGAAGAATTACAAGCAGAATTAGCAGATGCCGAAGAAAGAATGGCCCGTTTCAACGAAAGGCTTTTTGAATTAAAAAGCTACGTCAATTACAACGAAATGAAATACAACCAATTTGGTTATATCTATACTTTTACTGACGGCACAACATTTAATGCCAACACACAAAACCTCACCTTCCCAGACTCTTTAAAAATGGAAGACTTTGAGGTTCGCCTCATAACCATTGGTGCAGATGCACTCTCCAAATATGTGGATGAGATTCAGCTACTAACTTCTGTAATCAAGGGGCAACCAGAAGATTGGGGCACACACGACTACAGCCTTGCTCTTTTTGACACATTCGACTCGGACAACTACAAAATGGATGAACTCATTCTTAATCAAAAGCAATCTTTTGAAATGAGTAAACTACTGAATCAATTAATACTCCACAAAGAATCATCATTAAAGTATAACCTACAAGGAAATGGCATCGGTGTTTTGGTGGATGGAAAAGTTGTAGGTAGCAATTCCAAAGAAGAAGATGCTTATCCTGGAGAAAATGACGAAGAGAAAAAAGCAGCTCGTGAAAGTGAGATGTACAAACCGCTTAGAACAAGTTATTTGAAATTTTCCAAAAACAATTTTGATCTAAACTTGAATATCGAAAGTTATACAGACCCTGTTAAATCCAATTTCACGTATAAAGTAAGCGGTATAAGAGAGTTGAAAAAACAGTATGACTCTATTACCGACAATCAACTACTGAGCGGATTTAGAACATTCTTCCTAGCAGAACAATTCACTAAAGAATTAGCAAAAGCTGCTCACAAAGACTTCAAGGATAAGGATTTAAAAACTTTAGACACTTATATTGAGAACGCCTTAAGCAAATCAACTGTCAAAATGGGACCATATACCTTAAGATATGCTGACTATGCAAAAGTGGCACATCCAGACACAGACTTCTATGAACTCGTGCTAGAGGACATCGAAAAGAAACAAGAAGAGAACCTAAAGTTATTAGGTTACGAAACAAGCGGGAAGAAAAAGTAGGATTTAATCGATTGAGCAGCTTGTCATTTTGATTGTATCACTTATCTTCGTAAAAGATAAAATTCAATTCAATTATGATGATAGTAGGAGTATTAGGTGCTGGATCAATGGGTTCAGGTATTGCACAAGTTGCAGCCACAGCAGGTCACAAAGTTGTTCTTTTTGACGCAAATCAAAAAGCATTGGAAGTTTCTGCAACCAAACTAAAAAAGGTAATGGACAGGCTTGTAGAAAAAGGCAAATACTCTACCGAACAAGCACAAACCATTCAAGACAATATTCAATATGGAAAAAGTACACAAGACTTTGCTTCATGCGGAATTATTATCGAAGCAATAATTGAAAACCTCGACATTAAAAAATCAGTATTTAAAGAATTAGAAAGTATCACGTCTAAGGACTGTATATTGGCAACCAATACATCCTCATTATCCGTTGCTGCAATTGCCGCTGCATGCGAAAATGATGAAAGAGTAATTGGAATTCACTTTTTCAATCCTGCGCCTCTGATGCCATTGGTAGAAATCATTCCAGCTATACAAACTTCAGAAGCAGTAAAAAACAAAGCAAAAGACTTAATAGATAGTTGGGGAAAGAAAACTGTACTAACGAAAGACACACCAGGATTCATTGTTAACCGTGTAGCTCGTCCTTTCTACGGGGAAGCATTGAGAATTTACGAAGAAGGCATCGCAGATTTTGCAACCATTGACTGGGCAATGACCGAGCAGGGAGGATTCAGAATGGGACCATTTACCTTGATGGACTTCATTGGTAATGACATTAACTATACAGTTACAGAAACTGTTTTTGCAGCATTCTACTTTGACCCAAGATACAAACCTTCATTTACTCAAAAAAGACATTCTGAAGCAGGTTGGTTGGGAAGAAAATCTGGCAGAGGCTATTACAATTATGCTGAAGGAAGTACAAATCCTGAACCTAAAAAAGACGATGCTTTAGGTAAAGAAATCATGGAAAGAATCTTGATGATGTTAATCAATGAAGCTGCAGATGCATTATTCTTAAACATAGCAACTAGAGAAGATATTGACTTGGCAATGACCAAAGGAGTGAATTATCCAAAAGGATTATTGAAATGGGCAGATGAAATTGGTATTTCCAATGTAGTAGATTATTTAGACTCTATGTATGATGAATACAGAGAAGACAGATATAGATGTTCGCCTTTACTGAGAAGAATGGACGCAAAAAATGCAACATTTTATTAATCATTAGTTGTTGCTCCTATGGCTTTTGACGAACATTTAGCAGAAAGAATTGACCAAGTACTAAAAGAAAAAAACATCGTTTTCAATTCCAAGAAAATGATGGGTGGTTTATGCTATATGGTAGACGATAAAATGCTTTGCGGCATCATTCAAGGAAATTTGATGGCTAGAATTGGCGAAGAGTTCTATCCCGAAGCTTTAAAAATTGAAGGCTGCAATGAAATGAACTTCACCAAAAGACCAATGAAAGGATATGTATATGTGGCACCTGATGCTGTTGACTTGGATGCTCAATTAGAATTTTGGATCCAAAAAACATTAGATTTCAATCCAATAGCAAAAAGCAGTAAGAAGAAAAAATGAGCACAACAAACTCTCCTTTGATAGAAAGTATCCAGCCTTATTATGATAAAGCTGTGGTATCACATTACATTCATCATCATGGAAGTGAAATGGCTGCGCATTACGAAAAACAGGCAATTGAAATTCTTGAGAGAAATGTAAACATAGAACTTCCAACTGTTGATGATTGGGTCAAAGCATTAAAAAAAGAAATAGGTAACCCAACCTTTCCTTGTAAAAAAAATACAATATTTACTTTTATTGATTTATTTGCTGGAATTGGAGGATTTAGAATGGCGCTCCAAAACCTAGGAGGGCAATGTGTTTTTACTAGCGAATGGGACAGAGATGCGCAGAACACGTACCAAAACAACTATGGCGAATATCCTTTTGGTGACATTACACTACCTGAAACTAAAGCCGCAATTCCTGACAACTTTGATGTTTTATGTGCCGGATTTCCTTGTCAACCATTTTCTAAAGGAGGATTTCAAGGCGGTTTTGAAGACACAAGAGGAACACTTTTCTTCGACCTTTGCGAAATCATTGCCAAACACCAACCCAAATATTTGTTTTTAGAAAATGTAGCCAACTTAGTTTCACACGATAAAGGCAATACTTATCAAGTTATTCTGAAAAGCTTAGATGAATTAGGCTACTACTTTCCAGAAGAACATATCATCATTTCTCCAGATAAATTTGGTGTACCAATACTAAGACCAAGAGTATATATTCCAGCTGTAAGAAAAGACATTGCAGACGACAATTCTGAAGTAATAAAAAACTTTAAAGTAATTTTAGAAAGTTCTTACTCAAAGAAAATAGCAAGTATTGACACCATTCTGGATACATCAATAGATGATAAACTCACGGAATATGAAGAACGAGTCCTTAATATGTGGAATGAATTTTACAAAGGGATTGATTTAAAAACAATTGGGTTCCCCATTTGGATGGACTTCTTTAAACATGGCAAAAACTTAAGTCAATACCCTGACTGGAAAGCCAAGTTCATCCAAAAAAACATGGATCTTTATATAAGGAATAAAAAATTCATTGATACTTGGTTAAAAAAACATGACCAATTAGATTGGTGCATTCCTACGCATAGAAAAATGGAATGGCAAGCAGGTGACCAATACCAAAGTTTGTTTGACTGTTTGATTCAATTTAGACCTTCAGGAGTTCGTGTAAAAAGACCTGATAAGTTTTCAACTTTGGTAGCCATGAACCACAGGCAAATCATTGGTAAACTGAAAAGAAAAATAAGCATTGACGAATCAAAAGCGCTTCAATCATTTCCATCCAACTACCAATTATCTAAAACTAATGCGGTGGCGATGAAGCAACTAGGCAATTCAGTAAATGTAAAAGTGATTCAAGAAATTTTTAAAACAGTGCTTACACATTACTCCTAAAGAGTTTTCTGTTAAAACCTATCAACAGTTGTTAATAATAAAAATGATTTTGTAACCGCATTCTTAGCATCTTTGTAATGCATTTCAAAGACAAAAGAAAAACATGAATTTACTTATTTTAGGATCGGGAGGAAGAGAGCATGCAATCGCATGGAAATCAGCACAAAGTTCACACCTTAGTAAACTTTTTATTGCACCAGGAAATGCTGGAACGAAATCGGTGGGAACCAATGTAGATTTAAATATTAATGATTTTGAAGCAGTGGCTAAATTTGCTTTAGAAAACAACATCAACATTATTGTTGTAGGCCCTGAAGAACCATTAGTAAACGGAATAGCAGACTATTTTGACAGCAGAGAAGATTTATCTAAAATCACTTTGATTGGCCCTAACAAAGAAGCGGCTCAATTGGAAGGAAGCAAAGATTTCTCTAAAAAATTCATGGCAAGACACAACATCCCAACTGCCAAGTATGCTACTTTCACTAAAGATAACATTAATGATGGCTATGGGTTTTTAGAATTAATGAAACCCCCATATGTTTTGAAAGCAGATGGATTGGCAGCAGGAAAAGGCGTTTTGATTCTAGACGACTTAAAAGAAGCCAAAAGCGAATTGAAAAAAATGCTTACTGGCTCTAAATTTGGTAAAGCAAGCAACAAAGTTGTCATCGAACAATTCCTTAAAGGTATTGAAGTAAGTGTATTTGTAATTTCTGACGGAACGCATTACAAAATTCTTCCTGAAGCCAAAGATTACAAAAGAATTGGCGCTAATGACACAGGTCTAAACACAGGTGGAATGGGCGCTGTATCGCCAGTTCCCTTTGCCAACAGAGAATTCATGGACAAAGTGGATAACCAAGTAATTATCCCAACCATAAAAGGATTGAAAAAAGAAGGAATTCACTACTCTGGATTTATCTTTTTTGGAATCATCAATGTAAAAGGAGATCCTTATGTCATTGAGTACAACTGTAGAATGGGCGACCCAGAAACAGAAGTAGTAATGCCAAGAATTAAATCTGACTTATTAGATCTTTTTGACGGCATAGCATCTGGAACCTTGGGAGAAAGAGACATTGAAATTGACCCAAGAAGCGCTGCTACGGTTATGATGGTAAGCGGAGGGTATCCTGAAGCATATGAAAAAGGAAAACAAATCATTGGTCTAAAAGACTTTGAAAAAAGTGTTGTTTTCCATGCGGGCACAACAGAAAATGAAGATGGCGCTGTAATAACCAATGGCGGAAGAGTTATCGCTGTGACTTCCTATGGTAAAGACATTGAAAAAGCACTGAAAAAATCCTACGAAACTGTTGAATCCATCACGTTTGATGATGCTAACTACAGAAAGGATATTGGATTTGATCTTCTGTAGATTTTAGGCGACAGATACTAAACGCTAGACGAAAGATTTTATCGCATTACCTACTACGTTTTACTTAGTGCTGGTATGCTGCAAAACACTTCTAGGTATTTTTCCTAGTTCATTGTAAGGCATTGTATCTACTATCTTAATGATTTTAGGTTGCAAATACCTTGGTAAGTTATTTTTTATGATTTCTTTAATCGCTCCAGCATCTAGAGAATCATTTTCTACCTGCACAAATAGGAGTAATCGTTTACCAAATTCCTCATCATCAATGACAGAAGTATGCGCCCCAACTACCCCATCTATTTCACTCACAAAATCAGTTAAGGAATCTGGATACACATTTTCTCCTCCAGATATAATCATTTCATCTTTTCTTGACTTCCATATCAAATTTCCATCATCACTAACAGCGCAAATATCCCCTGTTCCTATCCATGATCGATTATTTTGAGACCAAGCACTTTTCACGTACAGTTCTCCTTCTGAATTTGCTAAATTGTCTAATTTATATTTGACACCTTTTAAAGGTTTCCCGATTTGGATGGATTGGCCCAACTTTACTTTATCACAAAATGAAACTCCCACTTCTGACGTTCCATATAAATTGAACAACTCTACTTCAGGAAGTTGCAATAAAGTATTTGCTACCGTTTTAGTAAGTGGTGCTCCTCCTGAAATAACTCTACGAACGTTTTCAAATCCTTTTTCTTGATGAAACAGTCTTTTAATCATTATCGGCACCAGCACTAAACAATCCGATTGAGATTTCTCAATCAAAACTTTGCTTTTTTCTTGTTCAAAATTCTTATCCAATACAATTGTTCTCCCCATTGCTAATCCCATGGTAAAAGCAGCCATTCCATAGCCATGACAAATGGGAACCCCTATATACAATCTTTCTACCTCTAGTAAATTCAACTTTTTGGTCAAATCAAAAAATGGATTTAGAAATTTCAGTGGATTCATTTTTCTTTTAACTGGAATATTTACTCCAGTAGTTCCACTTGTAAGAATTGTAATATTGGACTGTCCTTTCTTTTTGAATTTCATATCAGAATTCTCCTTACTTTCTCTATCACTGCCTGTTGATATTTCAATCTTATTGAAAGTTTCTTCAAGAACAATTTCTTCATCCAAAATACCGTGATGAATTCTAGCATTTTTCAGAACAGCGGAAATCATTTTACTTCCAATATCAGGGTTTACCAACACTATTTCCTTTCCAAGGCAAGAAAGCACCGCTATAGTAATCACTAATCCTGAATCATTACGTTTTACAACAGCTATTTTTCTAACTTGCATAAACTTCTCGTCTGCACAAAGTTTATGAAGTTGAGACATACACCTTACAAACAAATCCAAATAGGTAATATTTTCCCCTCCTTCAATTAAGGCAATTTCTCCTGGCTTTATTTTAGCATAAAACCGAACCATTGCCATCATATTAAAACCATATAACCTAATGGAACCTACCAAAAAATATAATCCTCTAGGAGTAAGCAACCTCAATTTATATAATGTAGTAAACCACATTAATTATTCGGACTTTTTAATTTTCTAGTTTGAAAAAACACAAACAACCTCCCAAAAAATAAGGATCCCAATTGACCAAAGAATGTCCAATATGGTTTGAAGTTTTTGTTTCTTCTATAGAACCTTTGCGATACAATTTTCACCACATGTTCCACAGACATGGCAGGGTATTTTTCGTAATGTTTTGTTGGTGCC
>JBFHGR010000102.1:0-11419 GCA_041583015.1 Parvicella sp.
TGATGACACTAAGGAAGATGCTAAGTTTATTTGGTCTACGAATGTTGTGCTAGACAATGAAGTTATTGTTCGTTATACTGTGAAGTAAAACAAAACATTACAGTCGTAAAAATATTATACAAAAAATAAATTACATTTGTATTTGATACAATCCACCTACCAATACAAAAACACATTATGAAATTTCTTTTTGCATTATTTTTATTTACTTCTACACTTTATTTATTTGGACAATCAAAGGAACTTAGCGTTAAGTCAGAATTAAGGGTGGTCATTTACGAAGATGACCAATACAAAGCTTGGTATGGGCAATACCATAGAGATGACCTAACAACTCCAAACAAAAGTAGCCAAGAAATGGCTCAACTAAAAAAGTATGAATTGAAATGGGAAAAGCAAAAGAATAAAGCAAGAGCTAAAGAACAAAAAGCAAAAATCTATCATGAATCTATCATTCCAATGGAAATAGTATTTAAGATGAATGCAGATTCGCTTCCTGTGCCTGTTATCACAAACATTACAGTAGAAAACTATAAAGATAGTTTGATAACTGTCGACTTTAAAGACATAACTTTTGACAATGCGTCACCAGAGTTTGGAAATGGGTTTTGTTCTTTTAGATTTTACTTTGACATCACTAATAATCACTTCAAGAATAACGAAGAAGGTCTACAAGTATATCCTAAACAGATGGGGTTCATAGGACATATCAATTTTAAAGAGGGGGAAAAAAGTGGTATTCATGCAGGTTACGCAGGAAATATTTATTCAAGGGGTGAATACTCTATTTATAAAGTGAGAGGGCAAACATTTAGTTATATTCCTTTATTTTATAGACATCAAGATGACTTTGAAAGACAATTAGAAGCATTACAGTATTAGTCTCAAGCCATTCACCATTATTAGGTGACAAATAATTTATATTGCCACAACACTTAAGGTTTCTCAAAGTTTATTTTCAAATATTATTCAAAATCATTAGGTTATATCAAAAAAAAATGTATCTTTGTATTAATCAGTAAGTATACTGAGATCATATTTTATAGTAAAAGTCCTAACCACTCGGTTTAGGCAGAAGGTAATCCATTAAGTTAACATTTTTAGAATTTCTTCATTTCAAAAAAAATCTTGAGCAATCAGATTTTACTTTTCACTCTAAAACTTGTTTAAATTAATGTTGAATTAAAACTTTTTATTATCAAAAAACTTTCATTTTCAAAATCAGTAAGCTCTGATTTTTCTTCCACACTAAAAAGTCGTGTGTCTGAATACTTCAAAAGCAACGGAATCAGTAGATTCGGGAATTTCAAAATGATTCTCAAATCAAGTTTCATGTTACTATTATTTTTTAGCCCTTTGGTTATAATAACACTAGGTATCGTGAGCAATCCAGTATTAATATTTGCACTGTATATCCTAAGTGGATTTGGTATGGCCGGAATAGGAATGGGAATCATGCACGATGCCATTCACGGATCTTATTCAAAACACAAATGGTTTAACAAATTAATGTCTAATACAATTAGTTTAATTGGCGCCAGTAAAGATATGTGGAGATTACAACACAATGTACTACATCATAGTTTCACAAACATTGAAGATCATGATGAAGATATAAATGCACCATTATTTCTAAGGTTTTCGCCACATGCCAAGAAAAACAAAATACACAAATATCAACATTGGTATGCTTGGATATTTTACGGACTATCCACAATTTCTTGGATTACCGCCAAAGACTTTATAGCACTGGAAAAGTTCAAAAAAATGGGGCTAGTACCAGATAAAAAAACCTATAGAAAATATTTAAGCAATATTATATTATGGAAATTATTTTTCTATTCTATCGTTTTAGTGTTGCCATTGATATTCTCTCCAGCATCTGCATTAACAATTGTATTAGCATTTTTAGCCATGCAATTTGTAACCGGGTTGAGTATTTCCATTGTATTTCAGACAGCGCATGTTATGCCAGAAGCTGAATACCCACTTCCAAATGAAGAAGGGAAAATGGATAACGAAAGAATGACCCATCAATTGGTCACGACATGTAATTTCTCTCAGAAAAGTAAATTCTTGTTTTGGTCTCTTGGAGGTCTCACCAATCAAATTGAACATCATTTATTCCCTCATATTTCGCATATTCACTACAAGAATCTTGCGCCAATAGTAAAACAAACGGCTGAAGAATTCGGTCTTCCGTATAACAACAATGGAAGTTTCGTAGCTGCAGTAACAAAACATTTTAAAATGCTTAAAACGTTAGGCTCCATGGAAGTTAGCCAATCATAATCAACTTCCAATTCATTAAAAAATACAATAATGCAAAATAAAAACAATAAGCGTCACAACAGTGGCGCTAAAAACAACATGCGATCTAATATCGATCCAAATAAATTAATTAAAAAAGCTAGTCAATCAAATGAAGTTAAATTCATTTCAAAATTGACATTTAAAGATTTAAACCTAGATAAAAAGCTAGAAAAAAACATTTTATTAAAAGGATATGAACGACCTACCGAAATCCAAGAGAAATCGATTCCTACACTAATTACTCAAACTGATTTAATCGGTATTGCAGCAACAGGGACAGGAAAAACAGGTGCGTTTTTAATCCCCATTATCAACCAAATGTTACACCTAGAAAATACAACTGCATTGGTAGTTGTTCCTACTAGAGAATTAGCTCAACAGGTTCAAGAAGAATATCGTTCTCTTACAAAAGGTATGAATTTACCATCTTCCTGTTTTATTGGTGGAACAAGTTTGACCAAAGATATTTCAATGGCAAAACGAAACAATCCATTTATAGTCGCTACACCCGGACGTTTAAACGACTTGGTGAGTAGAAAAGTACTAAACCTTAGCAATATTTCCATTCTTGTTATGGATGAATTTGACAGAATGTTAGACATGGGATTCGTAAATGATGTTAGAAAAATTTCCAAGGAAATGACTAATAGAAAACAAACAATGTTATTTTCTGCCACTGTAGACAAATCTCAAGATAATTTAATTAAAGAATTTGTCAACTCCCCAGTTCATGTAAATGTTTCAACAGGAGTTTCATCTAGTAATAATGTAGATCAAGATATAATTAAGGTATCAAAATCAGAAAACAAATTTGATGTTTTGCTCAATCTTCTTTGCAAAGACTCATTTGAAAAAGTTATTCTTTTTGCAGAAACCAAACGGACAGCAGATAACATTAGTAAAAAACTTGCTAAAAATGGATTACTATCAGATGTTATTCATGGAGACAAATCTCAAAATTATCGTTCCAAAGCTATTAAACTTTTTAAACTAGGAAAGACTAAAGTTTTAGTTGCAACAGACGTAGCAGCAAGAGGTATAGATATAGACAATGTAACCCATGTCGTGAATTATCAATTACCGAGAACTATGGATAGTTACATCCACAGAATAGGAAGAACAGGTCGTGCTGGGAATACAGGAATGGCATATACTTTCGTTAATTAATAGCAGTACAAATGCTTACATGATAAAGCAAAAAAAATAGCATTCTCTCTATGTTTTTTTCATATAGAAATGAATTCCTTTAAGAGGATTTTACAGCACTTTGATTATATATTAATCAAGGTGCTTTTGTATTATAACCTATTCAAAAGTATACAAAACAAGGCTAGTTACCCCATCCATTACTTCTATTGTATTGTTCTTAACGGTAGGCTTATGAAAATACTTACAAGGTACGATGATTTCAAATTTATCATTCATCACTCCCCAACCTCTACTGTTTTCAATTAAGTAAAAACCATCTCTAATGGGTGTCACATCTTTATACCTTTTACTTTTAAACTCTTTACCAGTTGCATCTATCTGATAATAATAGGAAGTTTTCCAAACCCACGCTCTTCCATTAGTAAACCCCATGCAATATTTATATTTTTCCGAATTGAGTAATGCTCCATTTTTATCAATAAAATTAAAACGCAATTCCCCACTATTCTTTACTTTAATGGTTTCATTAGAATCAAATGGTTTCTTAAAATGATTGAGCGCTATTTTAGCAAACCCATTACTGTATCCCTCTCCCGCAAATAGCACAATTTGCACATCTTCATAAATGGTTTTCCCTAACAATTTAAAAATCCCTTTACCAGTGCGGTAACTATTGGTATGCGTACCAAAATAAAAAGGATAAAAAGGAGATGACAGTTGATAATCATTGGCATTAATATAGGCATAACTGGAGTCTTGAATTATACGCCTCATGCCATCACCTTCAGCAAATATATTCTGGTATTTATCAGATAAATTTGTTCCATCCAACTTGCCAACTACACATCCACTATCATCTTTCCAAACTTTTAATTCCTTTGATATGTGCTCTTTAACTTTTACGTTAGATCTTGTTAATTCACCTTCATCAGAATATACGTCATAATAAATTTTATTATTTTCCTTGGGAAGTTGAGCGAAGAAATAACCATCCTCAAACTCAATTTTTTCGTATCCTTTATTCGGAACAAGAATTTCACCTTTTGGGGAAATAATAGCGTGTTCGGTTTTTGATGTCTCTGTTTTAAATATAGCCTGATAATACGTCCCTAAAGTATCCATTTCCGATATATTTTTCAATACAAATTCGCCAGAAGCTAACATTAAGTCAAATTTTCCTCTAGTGTCCTTAAAAAGATACAAGTCTTCCAACATGCGAGAACCTTTAACATATGTTCCCATTAATTCTCCATTAAGAGTATTGTAAAGTAGATTGAATATCATGTCTACTTCCACTTCTTTGGTGCCAATAAATTTTCTTTTTACCGTAGTTGTTGTTTTTGATTTAGTCTCAACAACAATCATTTTTTCATTGATAGGAACTACCCTTTGTACATCGTTTACTCGTACATTGCCATTTTCACAAACTACTATGTTATTTCCAAACTCGTAATGTTTACCTAAAAATAAAAAATTCCCATATCTCTCTGGAATTTTAACAAAATTATAAGGAACAAGTAACTCACCTTCTTTATCAATTACTCCCCAGCGATTACCTTTTCTTACTGCTGCCATTCCTCCTAGAAAAGGTTGCGCATCTTCCTTTTTTCTTTTAAAAATAGTTTTAGCAATGTTGTTTACATACACCACTTTATTCCCCTTGTAGGCTGTTGCAATGCTACTATCCTTTACAAAAACACTATCATATTTTGCCTTTGTAAGTATTTCTCCATTGAATTTCGCACCTACTCTACCCTTTTTATCATAGGTAGAAAACTGAGCTACTATGGTAGATGTTGTCAGTAATAAAAATACAAGACAGAGAAGATTGATTATAACTTTCATTAATTAAACTTAAGATTTGGATAAGTAAATTTAAGAAAATAAAAGTTTAATCTTTGAAAACTATTAATCGTTCAAGTCAAACTTTCTCCATTCAATATTAATACCTCCACTTATTGGCCAGCGCTACTAGCGAAAGCATTACAGGTACTTCTATCAATACACCAACTACCGTGGCCAAAGAAGCCCCAGAGTTAAGACCAAAAATAGAAATAGCTACGGCTACTGCCAATTCAAAGAAATTACTTGCGCCAATCATTGCAGAAGGTGCACAAATATTGTGTTGTAACTTTAAGTACTTACCAGCAAACCAACTCACAAAAAAGATAAAATACGTTTGTAAAGTAAGTGGAATAGCTATCAACAATATTGACAATGGATTATCAATGATTTTTTGTCCTTGGAAGGCAAAGATTAATACCAATGTAAGCAACAAAGCAAAGATAGAAACAGGCTTCAATCTTTTTAAAAATTGATTTTCAAACCATTCTTGCCCTTTTGATTTGATTAAAAATCTATTAGTAACATATCCTGCTACCAAAGGTATCACCACGAACACTATTACAGAAGTAATCAAAGTTTTGTATGGGATGCCGATAACTTCACCGCTTCCATTCATAAAACTAATGTCAAACCATGAGAACAACAATCCTACAATAGGCACAAACGCTACCAATAAGATTAAATCATTTACAGAAACTTGCACCAATGTATAGTTAGCATCACCTTTGGTTAAATAAGACCATACAAATACCATGGCGGTACAAGGTGCCGCACCCAAAAGAATTGCTCCTGCCAAAAATTGCTCAGCGTCTTCTGGTGTCATCCACGCTTGATAGATATGATAGAAAAATATGTAGGCAAACAATGCCATAGTAAACGGTTTTATCAACCAATTCACCACAACAGTGAGTCCCAATCCTTTCCAATTTCTGGAGACATATTTTAAAGATGAAAAATCAATCTGCACCATCATGGGGTAAATCATCAACCACACCAATATGGATACAGGAACGTTGACAGAACCTATCTCCCAATTGCTCAAGAATGAAATACTATCTCCAGAAACATAACCTACTCCAATACCTGTAACTATACACAAAAGCACCCACACGGTAAGATATTTCTCAAAAAAACCAATTTTTGCTTCTCCACTCATCACTATTTAATTTTAGAAAATATATAAAACATTTCAGTTGCTATTTCAAAGGATCGATAATCGTACATTGCCAATTCCAATGGTGTATCATCATAGTTTTTGGGATCTTCATACCTGATTGGAATGCGTTTTTCACAACCAGCAACAAAAGGGCAATTCTCATCTGCATGTGAGCAGGTCATAATAGCTGCAAAACCCGAAGTAGGATTAATTGTATCATCATACAACTTAGAAAACATGGTTGCAGGTGAAGCATCAGTGCTCCATGCTACTATATACTGTGGATTGTCTTTACCTTCGATGGAGGTGTCAAACCCAAAACGCTCCAAAGATGCCACTGCTCTTTCATTAAAAGCAGTCACTTCTACTCCACCGCTATAGCATTGAGCAGACACATTAAAATAGTCTGCAGCCACTTGTGCCCATATTTGGGAAAACTGACTTCTTCTAGAATTGTGTGTACAGATGAAGTTCAATAACACAGGTGCTGAATCATCCTTTTTAGATTGAATAAAATTGATTAATACTGCCAATTCTGACTTTCTACTGTCCGGAATTGAATCGAAGTTCATTTTATCAATGACTTGCTGAATTTTTGTGTACATGCTAATATATTTTAACAACATCCAGATTCAGGAGAACAACAAGAATTAGAACCTCCTAATGGCACTTTCACCTTCTCTACAGGAATATTACATTTGTCTGGCGCCAAACAATCTGTCATTTTGGTAGTCAACACAAAGTTATCGTCTCGATGTTCCAAACCATATTTGCCAATAGTTGCACCTTGGTACTCTACTTCAATTTCATCATCCTTCAATCCTAGTTTGCTTTCAGACAATTCGATGATGCTCATCAATTTACCTGGGTTCAATCTGTGGTCATAATCATTGGCTTCCCATAGTTGGAAATTTACCACACGCTCTTCACGCAAAGTTCCTCCACAATCAATAAACTTTTTGGTTACTTCTCCTACTTCCGTTACATGAAAATGACTTGGTACTAACTCTCCATTAGGCAACTCAAATGCGATGGCAATTTTGTCTTTTAAGATGTTTTTAAATTCTGATAATTTCATTTTATATAATTTTTATATTATTGTAATATTACGATGCTTAGGTGTAAAAAATTTTAACAACAGGAATCTCCAGAACAACATGGATGTTGATCAAAAAACTGTTCGAATAAGTTTTTAAATTCTAACCATTTTTCTTCATTAATGCAATAATTCATGGATACTCCTTCTACTGTTCCTTTGATTATTCCAATAGTTTTTAATTCTTTCAAGTGCTGACTAATTGTGGCTTGTGCTAATCCTAATTCTTCTACAAGGTTAGAATTTATGCAAGAATTCATTTTAAGCAAATGCTCTAAAATAGCCACACGAGCAGGATGGGAAAATACTTTTCCAATTTGAGCAAATGTATTTTGCTCTTCTGTAAATAGATTTGATTTTGTTACTCCCATAATTATTCATTGCAATATTACGATTAATAATCTTTCCCTGCCAATAAATTTTAATTATTTAATTGGTTAATGATAAAAATTACGCAAACTTTGTTCCCACAGCAACAAACTAAACCAATAGCAAATACAATAGTTATGACCAAAGCAATAACTGTTTTAATAACACTTTTTATCTTCACCAGTATCCATACTGCTCAAACCAATATCAAACCCAACGCTATGATACTTTACAAACATAAAATGACACCACAGTCAGAGAATTTTGTGGATTCTGCAACGCTTTGCATGACAGAAAAAATCATCATTAACGCAAGTATAGAAAAAGTTTGGAGCATCATTGATGACACACCCAATTTTAATAAATGGTTTCCAGGATTAATACTAGCAGAAATGATTGACCCTGCAGAAAAAGGTCTTGGCGCCAAACGAAAAGCAGAGACAAAGCAATTTAAGTATTACGAAGAAATAATCGCTTACGAAGAACTGTCTAAATGGGGATTTACGATGATAGAATCCAATTCAAAAGCATTTGAGAGCATCACTGAAGTGATTTACTTAAGGGCAATAGACCAAAATCAAACGGAAGTAACCTACAAAGGTGGTTATGAACCAAAAGGATTTTTAAAATGGATGAAAGGGATTGTTTCCAAAAATGTAATTAAAGCTTGGAAAAACGGGTTAGAAAGTTTGAAAGCCTATGCTGAACAGTTATAATCCCGTTAATTATTCATTGTTTTACAATGTTCAAGATTTTTATTGAGCACATCTGTTTTTGTAAAGTTATTGGACAAGATTGGGAGCCATTCAAACCCTTCAACACGTTCTATTTCGAATAAAGAATTCGGGTTACTTTGAAACAGTTTTCGAGAGAAATCGTCCTCCAATTTCCTTAATGTATCTAAGTCACAAGCGCCTAATTCATTTTTCACTGCTTTAGCTCCTAACTCGTCAATAATTGCAGGTTTAACTCCTGATTTTAGTTTTACAACCACTGCTTCTCCATTGTCTATTCTTTGCGCAATATACAATCCCTCAATACTATTATCAATGTAAAAACTATTGAATTGATATCTTCCTCCAGAAAGGTACAAACCAACATCGCCCACACACGGTGAACTTTTTGCAACAATTCTGGTATTGGTTCTATCTATGATGCTATCAGGATACAACTGATACAGACCTTCCCGCAAACCTAGAAAGCCAACCACCAAACCATCGCACAAATGTCCATGCATTTTCTGTGTATCCCAAAGCGTCAAAGTTTGCTCATTGACCAATCTTCCTTTTGAAAAATCTGTATCAAGTACTCTTATTGTTGTCTGTTGTGCTAAATAGGCGAGACTTGAGTCCATTTCCTCACTATTATCATCTGTAAAGTCTTTAGAAGAACTTACTTCTGAATCACATGCGTTGAGCATTACAATTACACCGATTAAATATATTAAATTTTTCATCTTTTTAAATTAAAGTTAAGTAAC
Source organism: Parvicella sp. (assembly GCA_041583015.1). Taxonomy (GTDB): domain Bacteria; phylum Bacteroidota; class Bacteroidia; order Flavobacteriales_D; family Parvicellaceae; genus Parvicella. The sequence goes on from JBFHGR010000102.1 coordinate 9,409, forward strand.
AAATAAATCTCTTATAGAGAACCATTTCTTTCCATTTAGCAATTATTACATTCTAATTAGCAATTATTTCTAATCTATCATTTCAACTTACTATAAGTTTATTGGTAAACAACATAAAATATCATGAATAAATTAAAATTAATATTAGCCACAATTTCTTTTGTTTGCATAAGCGGTATTGCTACTGCGCAAACGATAACTTACAGCGAACTGAGTTCAGGTAAAGAATTGAGTGGTAAGTATCAAAAATATGAATCAAAAAGCGGTAAAACATATGCTATCGGTGATAAAGTTCAATTAGGTGTTCCAAGCGGATCAAATGGAATGTTTGTCAATATTCAAAAAATGGACATCACAGCAAAACCTGCAGAATTTGGCAAAGAAGACAGCAACAAATACATCATTCTTCAAGCGATTAAAACTTTGTCCAATGAAAGTGGAGATAACCAAGTAGGATTCTTAGCACAAGCTGAAAATACAAAAGACTACTATATTGTTTTCATTGAAAATGCTATTGCTACAAACGAAATAAAGTAATTTCTAAAGACATCCCCAGGTCAGTTTAACAATTGCGTTTAAGGTTCAATTGTTTAAACTGACCATTTTTTTTCAATCATAGAAAAAACATAATCACATAATACAATCCCACCAAGACAAACACACCACCAATAATGTATCGCATTACTTTTTCTAATTTCTGAACCTTATTGAAGTAGCCACTCATTTTTCCTACAGAAAATGCCAATATATAAGCAAAGAAGATAACAGGCAATCCTGTTCCCAAAGCAAACACTACTGGCAAATACAACCCACTGGCATCTGCTATTGTCATTGGTATCAATACACCAAAAAACAAAGCCCCGCTGTATGGACAAAATGCCAAAGCAAAGATTACTCCCAACAAGAATGAGCCCAAATAACCTTTATCTTTAAAACGTTCTGAGAACTTCTCTTGAAGATTGGATTTTCCTAAAAAGTTTAATCTTATCACATTCAACATAATCAGCCCTACTACAATAAGAATGGGACCTAAAAATCTTTCGCCATACTTACTAAATAATTTTGCTACGTGAAATGTACTTGCGCCAAAAAACAAAATCAGACCAATTAAAGTATAACTCGTTGCTCTGCCTAAAGTATACACTACACCACTCCAAAAAACTTTTCTTGGTTCTTCTATATTTTTAGAAATATATGCCGTAGCAGTTATATTTGTTGCCAAAGGACAGGGACTAATAGCAGTCAATAAACCTAATAAGAATGCACTTACTAAGGCAACTTCTGAGGTATTGGCTAAGTTGGATAAATACTCAAACATATTTACAGTTTTGCTAAAGCATCATTCAATTTTGCTGTCAATTCACTTTCAAAATTATCTCCATGAATTGCCTCAAAAGCCCAATTGGTAATATCTAAGATTTCTTTTTTATCTCCCTTCACAATCGTAATTGCCAATGTAGTTCCAAAGGCTCCATATTCTTCTGAAATGGCAGCATTTTCTTCCGAATCCGCATTGATTAAAGTGAAAGTTATGAGTTGATCATCCATTTCAGTTTCAAAATTTCCATCCAGTGTTGCTAATGTTGCTTTTTCTATTGCGATACAAGTTTCGCACCTATGGTCTGTGTGGAAATCATAGATAGCAATGTGATCATTTTCTGGAGCAGTTACATTGGACTGTTCTTCTGCTTCGGTAGGAGTTCCACAAGCAAAAAATAGCATTGTGCTCATTAAAATAATTACTTTTTTCATGTGTTTTGATTTTAAAAAATTAGATTAAAAATATAGCCGGATAAAATGATGCAAAGTGTAACTACACTAAAGAAAATTCCTATCAGTTTCCAGGTCATGACTTTCTTCAACAACATCGCTTCTGGGAAAGATAAACCCACCACTCCCATCATAAAAGCAATGGCTGTTCCTAAAGGAATTCCTTTGGCAACCAGCACTTCTATCACTGGAAGAATACCTGAAGCATTGGAATACATTGGAACTGCAAGGATAGTAGCCA
>JBFHGR010000103.1:0-11397 GCA_041583015.1 Parvicella sp.
CAAATGATGATTGTTCGAATGCTTTATACATCTGTGATTTAAATGGCTATAGCGCTTCCACTAGCGCAGCTTATAGTCCAGATAGACCAGGAACTGGTACGGGTCAAATGTATGGTAATGGTGAAAGTAATACAGGTATTTTTACAAGTCCTACAAATACTAGTCATACAGGTGGTCCTTTTGGATATACTAATGGAACTTCTCCATCCGGGTACTACGATGTATCGATAGACAATAACTCTTGGATTACTTTTACAGCCTCAGCTACTACTGCTACATTAACCGTTTCGATTTATGATTGTTGGGTAGGAAATTTTCCTTCTGGAGGAATTCAAATGGAAATATTCTCTGGTACAAACTGCGACAACTTCGTTTCAGTTTCTAACTTTGAAGAAAGTTCTACTGGGTTTGTTATTACTGCCTCAGGTTTAACAATTGGCCAAGACTATTATTTAATGGTTGATGGTTATGCCGGTGATATTTGTAACTATACAATCACTGCTGATTCTGGTGTTGCATTCCCTGAGATTACTGCAACTGATAATCCACTATGTAGTGGAGAAACTACCATATTAACAGCGCCTTCTACTGCTACTTCATACTTGTGGTCTCCAGGTGGAGCTACAACACCTTCAATAACTGTTAGTCCTTCCACGACTACTACATATTCATGTGTAGTGGAAGGTGTGTGTGGATATAAACAAACATTAACTTATACGGTTGACGTAAATCAATTACCATCATTAACTACGTCCTTAACAAATAGCGTATGTTCTGGAACAGCATTAAATATTCCTTTAACATCTAATATTACTTCTACCTATACTTGGATAGCCCCTATTAATAATACTGACGTATCAGGAGAATCCTTAACTACTCAAACCACTTCAACAATTACCGATAATTTAATAAATAACACAACAGGTGCAGAAACAGTAAATTATACTGTTACTCCTACTGCAATTAGCACAGGATGTGAAGGAACTCCTTATAATCTTGCTGTAACAGTTAACCCTATCCCAGTGATGACTAGTGGTACTGCTGCCACAATATGTAGTGGTACTGCAGTCAATATTCCATTAACAAGTAATGTTACTTCGTCTTACACATGGATTGCCACTAATAATGCGAATACAACTGGAGAAAGTACCACATTACAATCTACTTCTACCATTAATAATATCATTACTAATTCAACCAGCACTAATCAAGTTGTGAGTTATGATGTTAGACCTACGTCTACTGCAGGGTCATGTCAAGGAAGTATACAAAATGTGTTGGTAACAGTTAATCCCAAACCTACGATGACAAGTGCTTCTAGTACTTCAATTTGTACAGGCGCTACTTTAAACATAGGATTGACCAGTAATGTTGCTTCGTCTTATTCCTGGGTGGCAACTTCAAATAGTGATGTTTCTGGAGAATCTATTACAGACCAGTCTGGCAGCACTATTAATAATACGCTTACCAATAATACTACATCCCCTGAAATAGTGGAATACACAGTAACACCAACTTCAACAGTAGGTTCTTGTATAGGTGATGATCAAATTGTCAACGTAACGGTTAATCCAGCCCCAACAATGACGAGTGCGACAACTTCAACTATTTGTTCTGGTGCAACATTAAATATTGGTTTGTCAAGTGATGTGGCATCTAATTATTCTTGGGTTGCAACCGTAAATAATGATGTAACCGGTGAAAGCACTTCAGCAACGGTTAGCAACTTAATAAATAATTCACTGACCAACACAACAACAACACCCCAAAATGTTATATACACTGTAACACCAACCTCCACAACTGGTTCATGTGAAGGATCGCCTCAAATAGTAACTGCTACAGTTAATCCGAGCCCTACAATGACGAGCAGTAATTCCACAACAATATGTTCTGGAGAAACACTTAACATAGGACTTACAAGTGACGTTGCATCAACTTATACATGGGGCGCAATAGCAAATCCTAATGTAACAGGGGAAAGCACAAGTTCACAGACAGGAAGCACTATTAATAATACTTTAACAAATAATACTGCTTCTGTTCAAACAGTTTCTTACAGTGTTTATGGTGTTTCTACCGTAGGTACATGTGCAGGAAGCCCTCAGACAGTAACAGTAACTGTTAATCCTTTACCCACTGCTACAGCAAATAACAATAATCCTTGTTTAGGACAACCATTAACTTTAACAGGAGGAAGCACTGGACTATCTTATTCTTGGAGTGGCCCTGACAGTTACACAAGTACTTCTCAAAGCCCTACTGTATCATCAAGTGCTGCAGCAAGCATGTCAGGAGTGTACACATTAACGGTATCAAATACAACAACTAATTGTTCTAATACTGCAACAACTAATGTATCTATCAACGCTTTACCTGTCTTAAATACAACAGGCATTGTTTTAAATAATCCATCTGCTTGTGCTGCCTCAGATGGTTCTATAACTGGAATCACTGGTAGTGGTTCCCCTACCCTATCTTATAGTTGGAATGGAGGTTCTTCTCAATCTGCAACAACACTTTCAGGGCTCGCTGCAGGTAATTATACCTTAGTAGTAACTGACGGTAATGGATGTACAGCAAGTGCAGGTCCATTTGCTCTTTCAGACCCTACACCTCCAACCCCACCGAGCATTAGTCTTACTCCTGGACCAGTATGTGTGGGAGGCAGTTTTACAATTTCAATTGATTCTCCTGTTTCGGGAGCAACATATTCATGGAGTGGACCAAATGCATATTCCAATACAGGAAACTCAATCACTCTTTCAAATATCACAACATCAGAAAGTGGCTCTTATGATGTGGCCACTACAATAAGTGGCTGTACTATAGGAAATGCTGATGCTCCTGTAACAGTTAATGTAAACTCGTTACCGTTAGTTGATGTGTTACCTCCATTAGTTATCAATTGTGACAATCCAACAATAACGCTAGACGGTAGTAATTCAGAGCAGGGTGCAAACATTTCTTACAATTGGGTTGCCACATCAGGAGGTAGTATATTGGGAGCAGGGACTACAGACACAGAAACTACAAATACAGCAGGTGATTACGAATTAATAGTCACTAATTCAACAACAGGATGTGAAAATGCTACACAAATTTCCGTTTCTACAAATATGAACACTCCAACTGCAGCTATTACCACAACTAATGGTGGCCAATTAGATTGTTCCAACACATCCTTAACACTGGACGGTTCAGGTTCAACAAATGATGCAGGAGGGACTACTGGAATAACATATACTTGGTCAACAACTTCCGGAGGGTCAAGTATTGGAAGTGGTGCCACTCAAAATGTTAGTGCGGCAGGAGATTATTATTTACTAGTAGAGGAAACCGCATCAGGATGTACAGATGAACAAATGATTTCTATCACTGCAGATGCAAATGTACCTGTAGCTATTATAACTAATGTTAATGATTTAACATGTGATTCTACTACTATTACATTACAAGGAGGAACTTCTACAGGTGGAACTTTAGACTTTAATTGGGAAGACTCAAGTCCTACCACAATATCTACCACATCTTCTGTAGTAATAAATACTGCTGGAACTTATACCTTAACTGTTACAAATCCCGCTAATAGTTGTACAAACACGGCTTCCATAACAATAAATGAAGATATTGCTTCACCAACAGTCAGTATTGTTCCTTCTGCCAATGAGATAGATTGTAACAACCCAACTATTGATCTAGACGGAAGTGGATCTTCTCAAGGCTCAAACTTTGAATATACATGGACCACTACTGGAAATATTACTGGAGCAACTAATACAGATAATGCTACGGGTGATGCAGCAGGAGTATATACATTAACTGTTGAAAATACTAATACAGGATGTGTTGCATCTACCAATGAAACACTAACGTTAGATACTACTTCACCTTCTGCGGATGCAGGAAACGATGTCAACTTTACATGTGGCGTTACTACGGTTGCTTTGGATGGCTCAAATTCTTCAGGAACTGGAATATCTTTCAATTGGACCGGTCCTGGCAGCATTACCGGAGGAACTTCATCAACGCCAAATGTATCTGCAACTGGAACCTACACATTAACCGTAACTGGCGCTAACGGATGTACGGATACAGATATTGTAGAAGTAATACCAAATTCAAATGCACCTACTGCGGATGCTGGTACTGACATCATAATTACATGTAATACCCCACTACCTATAAATCTAGACGGTTCAGGTTCTGATTTTGGATCTAATATCACTTATAACTGGTCTACTACTGGAACTGGCAACATCATAAATGGTAATACTACTACGCCAACTGTAGACCAAGAAGGCGATTATACCTTAACAGTTACCAATTCTAGTAACAGTTGTACTGCTTCTGCAACAGTATCTATCTCAACTGATACAGTTTCACCAGTAGCTGATGCAAGTGCCACAGTATCTTCAGTCATTACATGTACATCAAATTTAGTGACCGTTTTGGATGGGTCCAATTCTTCAGGAACAGGCCTTACTTACGCATGGTCTACAACAGGTGGAACTATTGATTCTCAATTGGGAAGTACTGCAACAGTATCTACAACAGGAGATTATGAACTTGAAGTAACTGGTTCAAATGGGTGTTCTGACATAACGACAATTAGTGTTACTACAGATACTACAAGCCCTAATATAGGAATATCTCCAAGTGACACTTTGAATTGTAATATTACCACAGTAACAATTGATGCTTCCGCTTCTACTGGATCAAACGAATCATACCAATGGACAAGTTCGAATGGAACAATAGTTTCAGGAGTTAGCACAAACACTGTTACTGTTAGTACTGCAGGAACTTATATTCTTACAGTTACCAATGACAATGGATGTACTTCAATTGATAGTAATATAGTAAATATAAATCCTGACCCAATTGCCGCATTTACTCCTTCGGTTTTAACAGGCTCTACTCCACTCACAGTAGATTTCCTTAATAATTCAATTGGTAACAATTTATCCAATGCATGGACATTTGGTGACGGTAACGTGAGCGTTGATATAAACCCTTCAAATACATATTCAGAACTTGGAAGTTATACAGTAGAGTTAATTGTAATAGATCAATTCGGCTGCAGCGATACAGCGCAAGTTGTTATAGATGCTTCAGGTGATTACACCATAACAATACCTAATATATTCACTCCGAATGTTGATGGAAATAACGATATATTTAGAGTTAATATTGAATATGCTACAGACTTTCAAGCAACTATATTTAACAGATGGGGGCAGTTAGTATATGAATGGGATGGAGTTGATGGAGGTTGGGATGGATATACCTACTCAGGAGTTCTTGCAAGCGAAGGCACCTATTACTATTTATTTATTGTGACTGATATTAAAGGAGAAATACATGAATATCAAGGTCACTTTAGATTAGCAAGATAAACAAATCTGCACATAAAAAAAGGTCACCGAATCGGTGACCTTTTTTTATGGACTAAAGTTTTGTATTTACAATACAACTCCCCAATTTATTCAAATAATTTAATACAGTTTGTCTATTATTTCTAATTAATAAAAACTTGTTTAATAAATGATTCCTATCTCTAGTTCTCAAATCAAGAACTCTATTTAAAATTAATTCCGGACTTAAAGTTATCACTTCCTTTTTTGTTACAAAGATTAAAGGGGCATTCCATCCAATTCTATGTTTTTCTAAAATGTATTTAACTTCTTCCATGACCTGTATTTTTTACTTCAATAAAAGCAAGTTTTATGCCAATTAAATTTCAAGGTTTTGTTTTACCCAATTTGCAATATTCTTTCTTTGAACATTCCCATAAAACTCATTAAGATAGGCGTGAAATTCATCAACCTTATCTTCGTTTGACTTTTTATTCAGTGCTTTATTAATGATGGTTAATTCTGAAACTAAAGTTTCTTTTTTAGGTGTTATTAAATTAAATGAAGTCAAGAATACTCCCTTATTTGTTGATCCTCTAGTGTAATACAACGAGACTTTACCTTCCTCTGGAATTATCATTTCGTTTCCATCAATAGTATAAATATCTTTTGCAGATAATATCAGCGTATTGTCATTGTATTTTAGTTTTTTAGCTATGGTATCCTCATTGTATATGTATTTCAAATAAAAGAAATTCTGATTATCCATAACGAATTCTTTTGATGAAATATTAATATCTAACGAATCTAGCAATAAAAAATCCTCTCCAAAGTAATTTATAATATTGAGAGTATTCAGCAAACTTCCAGCTCTAGTTGCCACATTGCTCATTGCGGGCAATAAATTAGACGCTTTCCCAGATTTTGCATTTGGAACCAAGACAAATCTACCTCCTACGGATGAAATAACTGCCGCCCTAGATTCAGGAGTAGCAAATGAAAGCTTATCATTCTTAAAAAACAGAACTCCAGTTGAAAGATCTTTACCTGATTCAATTATCGTTATTTTTCCATCCACTTTTATTACCGTATAGTTTTCCGCTTTTATTGATTTATCTATAAGCGAAAAGTTAAGTATAAAAACGGTGAATAAAATTACTGTAGCGATATAAGTTATGTACTTCATAGTTTTTATAGATAAAAAAACGTTGCAGAGAAGTGTAAACTTAACTGCAACGCAAAATATTCAATATTTATTTAAAAAATTATAAATTCATATTCTTGCTTAACCAATCTTTCAAGTTTTCCTTTTGTGGTTTACCATAAAACTCATAAAGATAAGCTGCAATCTCATTTGATTTAGTTTCAGCGTCTTTAGTCTTTAATTCACCAAGAATAACATCTAATTCTACTTTCAAATTTTCCGAATCTGGAGAGACTAAGTTAAACTCGCTAATTTTTGTGCTTTTCTTAATGCTGTTATTTCTGTAATAAATAGCCATTTTAGTTTTTTCAGGAATAGGTAACTCTTTTCCATCCACTGTATAAATTTCTTTTGCGGTCAACTCTAAAACATCATCATGAAAATTCAATTTCTTTGGAATACTTTCTCCATTCAATTCATATTGCAAGTAAAAAAAGTTATCCTTATCCATTGGATAAACTTCTGAATTGATCTTCAATTCCATTTCATCTAATAATAAGTAATTCTCACTAAAATGGTTCTTTAAGTCAAGAGCATTGATCAAAGCACCGCTTCTTGTTGCGACATTACTCATAGCTGGAAGTAAATTTGAAGCATTACCTCCTTTTGCATCTGGAGTTAAGACAAATCTTCCATTAACTGAAGAAATTACGGCAGCTCTAGATTCTTGCGTTATAAAGGATAGTTTTTCATTACTTGCGAATAAATCTCCAGTAATTAAATCTTTTCCTGTTTTCACATAAGTGATTTTACCATCAACTTTGATAACCTTGTAATTGTCTGCTGCAGTGTTACTTTCCAAAGCAACAAATCCTGTAACCAAAAATGCTACACCTGCTGAAATTGATAATATTGCTGTTTTCATAATCTTTTGTTTTTATTTGCTATATGCAAATTTAGTCAATAATCAAGCCAAAAACATAGCGTAATTAGATATTTTAAAAGAAGAAAAACTATCATTCGTCCAAAAAAGTAGGAATAAACGTTATTTTTCAAAAAAGATGTACCTTTGCACCCCCGAAAAAAATTGGGATTAATTATGAAACTTACATTTAAGTCCAAAAGCAGCAAAAGAAGTGGGTACTCCAGCAATGAAGTTGCAAGGAGACTACTTAAAAAGAAGTTGTCTAGATTGAAAAGAAGTTTATTTATTCTTGCAGTTACCTTTTCTTTGGTTTCATTTCAAGCAAGTTCTTATAATCGAACCTATAAAAATATTCCTGGGCCAATAATTGAAGAAAAAGTACCTGAATTAACACCAGAAAATGTTTACGCACATTTGGAAAGATTAGGTGTTAAGCATCCAGAAATTGTTCTTAAGCAGTCTATCCTAGAAACAGGCTGGTATGAATGTGAGCATTGCTCATTAAAACATAATAATATTTTTGGTTTTAGATATAAAAAGAAATACTTGAAATTTGACAATTGGATTGAAGGAGTAGAGTATTATAAAAGATGGCAAGACGAAAGATATGACGGAGGTGACTATTATGGTTTTTTGAAAAATATAGGTTATGCCACAAGTAGAACCTATATCTCCAAATTGAAACAAATCAAAGTCGATTTTCTATAAATTTCATTTTTTTGTTTAAAACAGCACCCTAACTGTTAATTACTTCATTAAAATCAATCATTTGATTGTTTAACTTTGTTGATTGAATTATTTACACAAAGTTAAAATATGAAATTAAGTCTACTCTTCATTCTAATTACTTTAGCATCTATAAAAATGTTGGCACAAGTTCCAACACAAACTTGTCCAAGTTCTATTGATGTTTCAAATGACCCAGGTATTTGTGGTGCTGCAGTAAACTATACCATACCAACATGCTCAAGTAATTGTGCTGGCACTACAATTTATCAAAGTGATTTATCAGGACTTACTTCTGGTGACGTTTTTCCAGTTGGGATTACACAAATAAATTATACAATAACGAATGGTACTGATAGTTCTAATTGTATTTTCAAGATTGAAGTATTAGATACAGAATCACCAGTAGTTAATTGTAACGGAAATATAGATCAATATTTGGATGCAAGTTGTTCTTTTACTGTTCCCAATTATGCTCTTTTAGGACAAGTAACTGCTACTGACAATTGTGGTTTAGATTCAATCAGTCAAACACCTACTGTTGGAAGCATTCTAGGTACTGCAGAATCTGTTCATACAATCACTGTTAGAGCATATGATAACTATGGAAATATAGATTCATGTTCATTTGATATTACTTTAAAAGATACCATTGCTCCTAGCATAACATGCCCTGGTACGATTACCGAGCCCACCACATCCGGCTGTCAAGCTGTACTTCAAAATTATATTGGTCTCGCTACTGTAATTGACAATTGTGATTCAACCCCAATTATAACTCAGTCGCCTGTTTCAGGTACAGGTTTCACCACCTCTCAAGATGTCACAATTTATGCTGAAGACATGTATGGCAACATTGATTCTTGCACCTTTACTGTTGTCTCCGATGACATTGTTGCTCCTTCTATTACATGTCCTAATAATACATCTGAATATGTAAATTCTGATTGTGAATTCATAATTCCAGATTTTACGTCATTACCTGTGGCAACTGACAATTGTGACCCGTCATTGACAATTACACAAAATCCATTAGTGGGCTCTAAAATATTAGGAGCAAATACAAATCATTTTATATCATTCCAGGCAACAGATATTGCTGGCAACAGTTCTACTTGTTCTTTTCAAATCACTTTATTGGATACAATAGCACCAGAGTTTGTAGCTTGTTCTGACACAATGGTTCCTTTAAACCATGACTGCGAATATATTGTTCCTAATTTGGTTCCTTATATCAATCCTCAAGAAAACTGTTCTGCTTTTTCTTCCCAACAAATACCTCCTGCTGGCACTGTAATTGCCGGTGTTGCAACAACACAGTTAATCGTTATAGTAGATGATGCTTATGGAAACAGTGCCTCGTGTTTTATGGATATTATTACAATTGATACAACTTCTCCAAATGTCGCATCATGTCCTTCTGATCAATCTTTTTCAACAGGAGCCACAGATTGTAATTACACGATGACCGATTTTTCTCCAGATGTTTTTGCCATTGATAATTGTACAAGTTCATTGACGATTACGCAATCAATTCCGGCTGGCACATTATTACCGGCTGGAAGCGTGAACACTGTTACTATGACTGTAACCGATGATGCAGGCAACTTTAACACCTGTGATTTTGACATTTCAGTTGTTGATTTAGTAGCACCTGACTTAGTTTGTCCAGTTAATCCAAGTGTTCCTATGAATAGTAACTGTGAATTCACAATACCTTCCTATGATACAGTATTAAACATAACAGACAATTGCGGTATTGTAAATAATTATTCTCAAACACCTCCAGCAGGTACAGTTCTTTCTGGTGTTGGAACACAACAATCTATCAGTATATTTATAGAGGATGATAACGGAAATTCTAATAGTTGTTCGTTTATAATAACGTTAGCAGACACTACATCTCCAACATTAATTTGCCCTAATAATCAAAGCATAGCAATTGATGCAAATTGCCAATATGTAATTCCGGATTTATCTTCACAGGCTACTTTTAGTGATTATTGCGATACCAATCCAACTTTTAATCAATCTCCATCGGCAGGAACACTTGTTTCTGGAATTTTAACATTAAATATTGTTGTGACAGACGCTTCAGGAAACAGCAATACTTGTGCTTTACAAACACAGCCTGATGATCAGTTAGCACCTACGCTTACCTGTCCTAGCGATACGGCTTCGTGCAACAAAGTTTACAGTTTCAACACACCAATTGGCAATGACAATTGTGGTATAGTTACTGTTAATCAAACAGATGCGAGTGGTCTAACATCAGGAGATTCATTCCCTACTGGAACTACAACAATTGAGTTTACCGCTACTGATGAAGTAGGAAATACATCAGTTTGTGATTTTGATGTAACAGTATACCCCACTCCACAAATATCAATAATTGGTTCTACAACAATTGATGAAAAAGATTCCATCCTATTAAGCACTACAATAGATTCATATGATACATTAATTTGGTATCCAACATACAATTTAAGTAACGATACTATTCAAAGCCCATGGGCTTCACCAAATGCTACCACTAATTATAAATTAACAGTTATCAATTCCAATGGCTGTTTGGCTACAGACAGTGTATTAGTGACAGTTAATCAAATAGAAGAGTTAATTATCAATAATTTCATTTCACCAAATGGCGATGGTAAAAATGAGTTTTGGACCATGAATAAACCATCTATTATTAGCGGATGTACTGTAAGAATTTATGATAGATGGGCTAAATTAGTTTGGGAAACAAACTCCTATGAAAACCAATGGAATGGTAACAATAGCGCAGATGAACCACTCCCTGATGGCACTTATTTTTATAATATAGTCTGCCCAGGTGAAGAAGATGTGAAAGGATCAATATTATTAATTAGATAATCTTAGAAAAATGAAAAACTTAAAACAACTAACAGTCGTAATAGGGATTCTTTTTTCTGGAATCATTAACGCACAACAAACTCAATTAAGTTCACTTTATAGTTTCAATCCTATTTTGGTAAACCCTGCAGAGTCAGGATATACTAAAGTTACAGATATAGGACTAAATTATAGAAAGCAATGGGCTAGCTATGTTGGAGCACCAAGTACAGGATGGATCACTGGACATACTAACATTAAAAATAAAATGGGAATTGGTGGTGTTGTTCTTTACGATGAAATGGCATTCGTAAAAAACATTGACGCAAAACTATATTATGCTTATCATTTGAAACTTGCGGCTGATTTTAAACTATCGTTCGGGTTGG
>JBFHGR010000104.1:0-11113 GCA_041583015.1 Parvicella sp.
ATCATCCCGGCTTTTCTCTGGTAGCGGCTGTTCCCCGCCATATGATGGCGGACGGCCTCATTTTTAAACGCGCCCGGGGACGCGCCCGCGCTATCTATTTGGATTGGGATCCATTGATGGATGAAATCAAAAGAGTATTAAAACCAGGAGGAAAAATATTAATTCTTGATATGGTTACTGTCCCTGTTAAGATGAGTGAGTTTCCAATTTTTTTGGCACACAAAATCAAGCAAAAAAAACAACTTAAAAAGTATCCAGAATTCAATAGAAATTTAGCCAAACTTGTTTCTCATCCAGCGTGGAAAAAAATGCTAACTTATAATCCAATTAGAGCGGAACATGAAATGAAATGGTATTTGGAAAGTAGATTTCCTGGCAGGAAAGTTGAAAAAATAAACATTGGATACCATTCTTGTATTCTGGCATTTGATTCTGGTGATATTAAAAATATTCAAGATATAAAATTGACTTACCCATAATGGAAAGAATAGGTATATGTGATTGGGGGATAGGAGGAATAGGAATGTTGCAACATCTCCGTGAAATGTCAAATTTTGACATTGTCTATTTATCTGATGCTGGTTACATCCCGTATGGCAAAGTTGCACCAGAAGAGTTGAGAAAAAGATGGGAACAAGTTAAATCGTTTTTTAAGGCAAAAGGTGTTACCAAAATAGCTGTTGCGTGCAATGCCTTAAGTACAGTTGTAGAATCCAACAAAGATTTCGTTACTGTTATAGAAAGTGGTTTAGCAATGGTTTGCGAAACTAAATATCAACATGTAGGAATCACAGGAGGATATAGAACAATTGAATCTAATGCCTATTTAACGCCATTAGAAAAATTAGGATTTAATGTGGAGCAATCCATCGGACAAGTTTTATCTGCTAGAGTAGAGGCTGGTGATTTAGATTCGGATAATACGAGAAGAGATATTATCACTGTTTTTGAACCTTTGAAAGATTGTGAAGTGGTATTGTTGGCTTGTACGCACTATCCTGTTTTGTCTGGCCATATAAAAAATGAATTTCCACAACTTTTGTTATTAGACCCAGCATTAAAAATGGCAAAAACGGTGGCAGATAAATGGAAACAAAATAATACGAAGACACAAATAGAATGGAATACAACAGGTAATCTTGAAACTATGATTCAATCCGCACGTATCTCTTTCCAAGAGAAAATTGAAACCCCCATAAAAATAGAACTATGAGCAATCCTTTTACTGATCATCCAAAAGACGTAGGTTTAGGTTATTTTGGACATTTTGTATTTGCACTAGGTGTAGTGTTGAAATTAATTATGGCAACCTTTGCTTGCTTTATACATGCATTTTTCCCTTTTTTGTTTACTAACACTACAAGTGGTATAGTTAAAGAATTGTATGGTAAAATTGAACATAGAAAATCACATTAAAAAAAGTTGACATAACAAAGTTTAGGTTTTTTCGTTTTAGTACATTCGCATCCTCTTATATGAAGAAAAGTATTGTAATAGCATTTTTAATTTTAGTTTCCTTGGCAGCCTTTGGTCAAAGACGGACTTCTGTTACGCTAAAGAATTTGCAAAACTTTGATAAAGCAAAATTTCATTTTGGGTTTATTCTAGGTTATAATAAGGCAGATTTCTTCATGGATATGAAACCTAATACTTTTCTTACTGATTCATTATTGGGAGTTGAGTTAATAGCCAAGCCTGGGTTTAATCTAGGAATTGTTTCTTCATGGAATATAACACCATTGTTTAAAATCCGTTTTTTACCAACCTTATCTTTTCAAGAAAGACACATGAATTACAGTTTCTATACAGAACCAGATTCTTTGATCTCGTTTAATAAAAAAGTGGAGTCAACATTTTTAGATTTCCCATTATTGGTCAAGATGCGAACTGAGCGAATTAATAATTTTGCAGCTTATTTGGTTGCTGGGGGGAAGTTTGGATTAGATATGCAATCAAACAAAGATGTGGAGAATGGTAATGCTACGTTAGAAGAACAAATATTGAGAATTACTAAACCAGATTATGGGCTAGAGATAGGTGGAGGATTTGATTTTTTTCTGGAATATTTTAAGTTTGGAATTGAATTAAGAATGGGAGTTGGTCTTAAGAATGTGCTTATTCCAGAAGATATTATTTTTGTAAATCCTATTGAGCAACTTCGTTCTAAAGTGTGGACAGTATCTCTTACGTTTGAAGGATAAAAATATTATACAAGAAAAAAGGTAATTCTTTAGAATTACCTTTTTTCTTGTGCATTAAATTTTAATTTAAATCAAACTTCGGAAGCGGTGCTTTTTTATATTGCTTCTTTTTAGGTTTTATTTGATCGGTGAACATAACGTTAATTTGCTCATCATTTCTTGTAACTCTAGTTCTTGAAATACCTTTATCTACAGACCATGTAACTTTGTCCTTAAAGTTGTAAACAACAACTTCTTTGGTATTATCTTCAAAGTAAATTGCAATTTCTACAACCTCCCCATTCTTTACAGTTACTGAACCAAGAAAACATTCATTTCCTTCTGGTGACCTATTTGAGATGATTACATTGTCATGAACACCATCTGTGATTTCATACGTTCCGCGATTTTCAAAAACTTTTCTATAGCTTTCATAACAACCTTCATCTTGCGCAAATGAAGCGTATGATATAAGTGCTGTAAAAAGTAAAGTGTATAATTTTTTCATTAATAACTGATTTTGGTTAACAAATATAAAATAATTATTACCAATTCTGTGCCATTATTTTAAGTTTGATAATAACATTATTATTTAGTTGTTGAATCTGTGATAATTACATTATAAACATCTGAGCCATTTCTATGAATATTAGGAACTACAAAACCTCCAGGTTGAGGTATGATTTCAATTAAGTCAAACGATAGGCACCCCTTACTAAGTCCTTCAAAATACAGTGTAAAACTATAGTTCCCAGATTTATCCATAACAGTCCATGTAGGGTGCATGGTTATATTTTCCGCATGGATTAATTTTCTTTTAATTCCAGAAGGTTTTTCTATCAAATATGTAGATTTCCATATTCTGATTCCATCACCAGCACCTAGATAGTGTTTGCAGTGAACTATTGTCTGTCTTTCGTTGGTTTCAACTAAAGTTTTAGCTTCTTGGTTTGCTGCTTTAACTTCTTTGATTGTTTCAACAGATACAGGCATTATATATGTGATTTAATATTCAATTCAAATGTACTGAAAAAAAGGATGTGAATTTATGTATGAACAAAAAAAAAGAGCCTTAAATATTAAGACTCTTTTCATTTGATTTAAATAAGATTATTCAACAATTTTCAATAATTCAATGTCAAAAATTAATGTTGAGTATGGTCCAATTGCTCCACCTGCACCTCTATCTCCATATGCTAGATTGTAAGGGATGTAAAGTCTCCATTTTGATCCTTCTGGCATCAATTGAAGAGCTTCTTGCCATCCTTGGATAACTTGTGTTACACCAAATTCAGCAGGTTGACCTCTTTCAACAGAACTGTCAAAAACAGTCCCGTCAATTAATGTACCATGGTAATGCGTAGATACTTTATTAGCAGCAGTTGGGATAGGCCCAGTTCCTTCTGTAATAATTTCATATTGCATTCCACTTTCCAAAGTGATGATTCCTTTTTTCTTAGCATTAGCAGCTAAAAATTCTTCACCAGCAATTTTGTTTTTCTCACCAGCTTTAGCCTGTAAAGATTGCATGTATGTGTTTAATAAATTACCAATTTCTTCTTTAGATAATTTTAAATCTGATTTTGATAAGTAATCTTCCATCCCTTTTGCAAGAGCTGCAACATTCAATTCATTTAATCCTTGGTTTGAAAGGTTTTCGGCAATGTTTACACCTAAACCATAACTCACTGTGTCTAATTCAGTTTTTAAAGTCATTTCTTTTTTACTTTTTGATTTTTTACTTTTTCCTTCTTTTTGAGCAATAGTTGTATTCAATGTTGCTGATAATAAAAGGATTACGGTTATTTTAATAATATTCATACTGTTCATTTTCTATTTACTATGCATATTTCATACCTAAATGAATAAACTGATTAGCAAATCTGCTGGCAAAGTTATCAATAATATTAAGAAAAGTAAGACTGATGTCTAAGCTAATATTTGAATATCTCTATGATGGTGGAAAGCACGTATTCAACACCTATAGAAATTACAATAAATCCGATAATTCTAGATAATGCGTTAATGCCAGAGGCACCTAGGGATTTTACAATAAACTTTGAACTAATTAAAACTAGGTAAATAGCTATGCTTGCTACTACAATTGCTAAAAGTATGAATACCTGATCTAAAAATAATTTATATTCTTGTTGATAGGAAATGAGTAAACTAATTGTACCTGGGCCGGCCAACATTGGTATAGCAAGTGGAGTTAAGGAAATTTCTGAACGTCTAAATGCATCATCTTTTTCACGTTTTTTCATCCCTTTATGTTCGGTGAATTTTCCTGTCAACAAGGCAAAGCCAGAGGAGGCAATGATGAGCCCTCCTGCAATTTTGAGAGAATTTAATGTTATTCCAAAAAAGACGAGGATGTATTGTCCAAAGTAAAAAGATAGAAAGAGAATGACAAACACATAGATTGATGTGAATAATGCTATTGTACTTCTTTCTTTATTGTTATTGTCACTAGTTAACCCTACGAATATTGGGACTGTTCCTAAAGGATTCATGACAGATAATAGCGCTGCCGCACTCATGATAAATAATTCCATTTTTTTTAAATTTGGCTGCAAAATAACAACCCATAAACGTGCTGAAGATTACCTTAGAATTATCCGTTTATTATAAATTTATACTAATTGTTGATGATTAATTTACATTGTATTTCTTGCTGTTGTTGAAAGATTTAATAATTAACATCGTGTTTTTGGAGGGCTTTCTTTCTGATTAATACTTATCTTTGGGCTCAACAAAAATTAAAACAATTAAAAATGAGTAATCAACCAAACGAAGGACAAATAAACATAGAATTGAGTGAAGAAATGGCAGAAGGTATCTATGCTAACTTGGCTGTTATCACCCATTCTAGTTCAGAATTTGTAATGGATTTTATTAGAATGATGCCTGGTGTACCTAAAGCAAAAGTTAAATCAAGAGTAGTAATGACACCAGAACATGCTAAAAAATTAATGAGAGCATTAGCAGATAATGTAGCTAAATATGAAGCGAGTAATGGTGTAATTAGAGAGGGAGATACATCTCATGCTATCCCAATGTCTTTTGGAGGTCCAAAAACAGAAGCATAATTCCGGTTGAAATTAATCCTTCCAATATTGTGTTTGCTTAGTGCAGGGATATTAGCACAAAAACCTTTCCACTACACTTTAAATGATCAGATTGTAACGCTAGATACAACTTCTTTACATCATGTGGAGGAGTTTGGTTTAGGTTTATATCAAACCAATTTAGGGAATGAAGGAACGCCAATTTTTTCATTGGCGATGGACGCTAATTTTGCAATTAGAGGTGATTATTCTTATTTATCTTATCAACTTCCGCAAAGTCATAAAAAATATAATGTGTATAAACCGGTCACACAAGCAAGGTATGTTACGGGGTCTAAATTAGAACAACACTTTAATATTTATCATACGCAAAACTTTTCTAGAAAATCTAATTTTTCTATAGGATTTGATAAGACAAATTCACCAGGGTATTACTTAAATCAAGCAACCAATAACTCTCATTTTTATGTGAATGCTTATGGAAAAAAAATAGGTAAAATTGGCTATAATTTTGAATTAAATATTGATTATAATAATTTGTTAAGTTCCTTAAATGGAGGTATTGTTAATGATTCTGATTTTGTCAATGATGTTAACGATATTAGAAATAGAGAATTACTTGAAGTAAACTTAGAGAATGCTTCTCAACAGTTAAGAAGGTGGTCTATTTCATATAATCATACAGTCAATCTGGTGAATATAAGAGACACCAATAATGGTAAGTTTTTAAATTTTTCATTGTTGCATGAAATTGAATTTTTAAATCAAGCAAGAGATTATTACGACTCACTGTTAAACCTTGATTACTATAATGTCATTTTTACTGATTCAATCATCACCAACGACAAAGTATCCTATAAAAGTTTCTCTAATTTATTAGGAGTGAAATTTGAACATAGTAACAATTCTCAGTCTAGTTCCATTATAGGAGTTAGACCATCATTTAATTGGTATAAGCAGGGGATAGTAGATACCGCAGTTATAGATTTAGATGCGGTAATAGATTTTGATTGGTCTAAGAATGCCTTATATGCAAAGGGACATATCGATTATTTATTGAATGACGTTTACACCAATAATGATTACGATTTTCAAGGGGAAGTAGGTTATTATTGGTTAGATTACAATAAATTTAATATTTACACTCATTTGCATAGAGATAGAGTAGCATTAGATCTTCAAATTTATGAGGCCAACAATATAAAATGGTCCAATACTTTTCAAAAGCAATCAGTTTTTCATTATGGAGTTTCATATGCTCATGACAAAAAATGGAAAAAAGAAATAGCCTTTAATTATTATGATGTAAAAAATCCATTCTATTTTACTTACAACGCTAAGCCTAATCAAATTATTGGTTTTGGGCAAGTGTTGCAAACTAAAATTATTGCGGAAGGAATGATGGGAAAAAGGTGGTGGATGAGTATAAATGCTATGCATCAAAATTTTGGAGGCTATAATGTTTTTATGATGCCTAATTATGTTGGGAATTTAGCTTTAGCCTATAATTTTAAAATGTTTAAGAAAAAAATGGACTTAAGCATAGGATTTAAAGCGACTTATTTTTCTAAGTATTTATCTAAGGATTTTGATCCAATTACGGGGCAATTTTTTATATCATCTGAACAAGAAATTGGTGGCTATCCTTATGCAGATGTTTTTATAAAAGGTAGAGTTCAACGCGCTACCTTTTTCGTAATGAGTACGCATCCACATCAAGGTTTACTTGGATATAACTATTTCTTATCACCTCATTATCCAGGTTTGGACAGGGTGATAAGAGTTGGAGTGGCTTGGATGTTTGTCAATTAATTTTTCACACCCTTTTAATAGCTTTGAATATACATCAAAATTGAAGTATTCAACCCCATCAACTATTGCTTTTTGACTTCTTTTTCGCTTTTGTTTTGCGTTGGCTGCAGCAACTAAAACATTAAAAGTTTAGTTCTACCACAACTTGCTCTTGCTAAATATGCAAAATCCAGATTAGCTTCAAAAATCAATTGAACAAATAGTGGGTGAGTGGCTTTATAAGATGAATATGCAGTACCAGTAGGATAACCACTAGCAATTCCTTCGTTACTAAATAAGTCCGTAGCCATATACGAAATCCTAAGTCCTCCAGTGATTCCAAAGTTTTCTGTCCCCATAAAGTAAGCACCAAACCCTAAAGATACACCAGCTTGCATTTTATTTATCTTGTTCATATCAAAGTTTGGATCCATGATTCCTTCAACTTTTCTTTCTACACTTCGCATATTAGAAATGATTGGCCCAACTTCAAAATATTTTCCATCTTTGTTATTTCTATACATCAATAAGAAATCCATGCTTTTGTAATTGATATTTGAAGCATATTCTGTAGAAGAGTTGTCGGATGTATCTTTAATATTGAATTTAAAGTCTTGTTTCAGTCCTGAAATCATGAAGTCAAAAGTTAATTCATGATTAGGTCCAAAGTTGTAACCTAGTTTTGCTCCAAATCCACCATTAGTTGTAATCTGATGATTATAATTACCATCATCAAAAATGTTTTGATTATAAAGAAATGTAGGACCCCATAGCCCTTTAATACCGATATCCAACCAGTTTTGACCGATTAATGTAAGGCCTGAGAAAAATAGTGTAACAATTAAAAGTAATTTCTTCATTATAATTTTATCTTTGATTTCTATTACAAATGTAATTTTTATTAGTAAAAGAATTTAATAATCATAATTAATAAGTGGTAAAATGACATTATTGAAGGGTAAAGTTGCAATAATTACGGGTGCAACACGTGGAATTGGTAAAGGAATTGCTTTAAAGTTTGCAGAACAAGGTGCGAATATTGCTTTTACATATGTTTCTAGTAGCAGTGCTGCAGCAGAAGTAGAAAAAGAATTGTCAGCTTTTGGAATCAAAGCAAAAGGTTATCAATCTAACGCTGGAGAATTAGCGAGTGCAGAAGAATTGGTAAGTAAAGTGATGGAAGACTTTGAGAATATTGATATCGTAGTGAACAATGCAGGTATAACCAAAGATGGATTGTTAATGAGAATGAGTGAAGAAAACTGGGATGATGTCATCAACATCAACCTTAAATCTGTTTTTAATATGACAAAAGCGGTTTTAAGAACATTCCTAAAAAATAAGAATGGAGTTATTATTAACATGAGTTCTGTAGTGGGAGTTGAAGGTAATGCTGGCCAAAGTAATTATGCTGCTTCTAAAGCCGGTATCATTGGTTTTACTAAATCTATCGCACAAGAATTAGGAAGTAGAAACATTAGAAGTAATGCTATTGCTCCCGGATTTATTGCTACTGAAATGACAGCAGCATTGGATGAGAAGGTTGTGGATGGTTGGTTGCAAGATATCCCATTAAAAAGAGCAGGGACGACAGAAGATGTTGCTAATACAGCATTGTTCCTAGCGTCAGACCTTGGTTCTTACATCAATGGTCAGGTGCTGAGTGTATGCGGTGGAATGATGACCTAATTAATATAAAGAGGAGTTACAAAAAACTATGAATGTTGAATTCAGTTATCCTATTGGGTTAGTATTTGTGTGTGTCCTTTTGGGCGTGATTTACAGCGTCCTATTTTATCGTAAGGAAAAACTATTGTCAGAAGTGTCTAATTGGATTATATATTCAATGGCACTTTTGCGTTTTACAGTAGTTACTTCGTTGGCATTGCTGCTCATGGAGCCGCTTATTCAAAATGAATCTCAGAAAATTGAAAAACCTATTGTTGTTATTGCTCAAGACAATTCAAAAAGTGTGGTTTTAAATAAGGATAGTATATTTTATCAAGATGAGTTTAAGACCAAATTGAACCATTTAAGGGATAAGTTGTCGGAAAAATATGAAGTAAAAACATTGTCCTTTGGTGAAAAACTTACGGATGGTTTTGTTTATAGTTTTGATGAGAAACAAACTGATTTTAGTCTATTGCTTGATGATTTATATGCTAAATATTACGGTAGAAATCTTGGGGCTGTTATTATTGCTGCTGATGGTGTTTATAATAAAGGGCAGAACCCAATTTATGCATCTTCCAATTTGAAAAATGCGTCTATTTATACAATAGCTTTGGGAGATACTGCAAAAAAAAAGGATGTAGCAATTGCTAATATAGTACACAATAAATTGGCTTATTTAGGAAATGATTTCCCAATCGAAGTGGTCGTTTCTGCCGATTACTTTCGTGATAAAAAGGCTGTAGCCAAAGTTTTCAAAGGTGATAAACTAATTACCTCCCAAGATTTAATATTTAGTTCTGATAATGATATTCAAACTTTGCCTTTTAAGATTGAGGCAACAACTGCTGGTAAACAGAAGTATGTAGTTGAAATCGCTACTACAGATGATGAATTCACTTTAGTGAATAACAGAGCTGAAGTTTTTATAGAAGTATTGGATAATAAACAAAAAATTATAATTGTAAATGCTGCGCCACATCCAGATATCGCTGCTTTAAAATTTGCGATTGAAAAAAATATCAATTACCAAGTGGATATTATCAATATAGGTGATTACGCTGGCAAATTAAGTGATTATAACTTGGTAGTCATGCACAACATACCTTCTGTAAATGGTGGAGAGAACAAACTATTGGCCGACATTGAAAAGGAAAAAACGCCAGTGTTGTATTTCATTGGTGCGCAAACACAATTTTCTAGTTTTAATCAACTTAAATGTGGATTGAGTATAGTTGCTCCAAAAGGTGTGACGAATGCAAAAGCAAGTCTTAATAGTGGTTTTAATAATTTTACCATAGAAGAAGGATTGAAAAATTTAATAGCTGATTTGCCTCCTTTGGAAATTCCATTTGCGGGAGATTATAAGGTGAGTAATGGAGCCAATATTTTGTTTTACCAAAAAATAGGAAGTACAACTACTTCTTATCCCTTGATTGGATTTAATGAAAAGAACAATCAAAAAATTGGTTTTGTATTAGGTGAAGGAATTTGGAGATGGAAGTTTCAAGATTACATAAAGAATAAAAATACATCGAGTTTTGAAGCATTGATTTCTAAAATGATTCAATTCCTTGCAGTAAAAGAGGATAAGAATAAGTTTAGGGTAAGTGCCAATGGAGAATTCTTAGAAAATGAAAATGTAGTCCTTCAAGCAGAATTGTACAATGATATTTATGAATTGGTAAATGATGCTGAAGTTACATTGACCATTACCAATGAAGAAGGTGAAGAATATCCTCAAAAAGCATTTGCCAAAGTTGGTCAAAGTTACAGACTGGATGCAGGGATTTTTTCTCCTGGTAATTACGTTTATACAGCTACAACAACCGCTAATGGCGTGAAGTATGAGGTAAAAGGGGAATTTATTGTTAAAGAGTTGAAAGTAGAGTATTTAGATGCTGTTTCAGATCATGCATTACTCTTTTCATTATCTGACAAAACTGGAGGAAAAATGTATCCCAAAGATAATTTTGATGAAATTGTAAATGATATTGAAAAAAATAATAACATTGCATCATTAAGTTATATAAACAAAGAGCTTACAGATATTATAAAATGGAAGTGGATACTATTTCTCATATTGGCATTGCTTTCCATCGAGTGGTTTCTGAGAAAAAGAAATGGGGCATATTGATCCACTTTTTCTAATCTTAATTTAAATTTTAAAATAGCCACTAGATGAAAATCTATTTATTGACAAGAAATGCCAATTTGTATTCTTCTCGAAGAATTTTGGAAGTAGCAAGATATCGAGGTCACGATATTACACCAATAGATTATATGGATTGTCACTTTGTATTGGAACAAGGTAATCCCAAAATTATTTATAACGGAGAGGAATTAGCTATTCCTGACTTTATAATTCCTAGAATTGGCGCAACTTATACCACATATGGAGCA
>JBFHGR010000105.1:0-11077 GCA_041583015.1 Parvicella sp.
TAATGTTTCTCTATTGGAGTAAATACTATCTTTTATTCTAGCTTTAAAATTTAGTTCTATTAAGTTTTTATTGGCAAACATTATTCTTTTGCTGTAAGAAATATATTTATTCAAGACAACGTGATATTCTTCAATGGCGTTAATTGACCTTTTAGTAAAGTAGGTTTTAATCCTATTTATTAAACCTTGATCTTCTTCACATAGGTAATTGCCGAGTTTGATTTCTTTTTCTTCGAGGTTAGTGATTTCTTTTAAAATGGATCTTAATTCTTTTTCTAGTGCAGAAACCTCTTGCTCATAATAAGCAATATCATTTTCTATTTTACCTTTCAGCCCAATACCGCTTAACCATCTTTTAAGATTTTTGTTTAGGCCAGACTTTAAACTTCGTTTATTGCTAATTCTAGTTGCAAAATTATCCAATCCAAAATCTTTCTTGAATTTGTCATCTATAACTTTAACAGCTTGCTCATTGGAGGAGACAATCAAAACACTTTTTCCTTTTTTTGCTTCATTGATTGCAAGCGATGCTATCGTGAAGGATTTACCCGTACCGGGCGGACCTACTATTACGGAGTAATCTGATAGGCTTGCAATTTCTAGTATTTTTTCTTGAGGCTTACTTAGTATTGCGGGTACATGGTGATGGAATTTACTTGAAGTTTCAAAATGAGTAGGAATGTCAAAATTCTTCATCAAATAGGAGAGTAGCGGCTTGCTGTAGATTCCTTTTTTTTCAAGTTGTTCTAATTCCTCAATTACGCTTTGCGTATTCTTAGACTTGCTCATCAAGTAGATGCAACCTCCATTGATAATGGTTGGCTTCGTACTATTGGTGTTTTTAATACTTTTTTGTGGTGAAAGTTCGGGGTAATTGGAAAGGTTTTTTAAATAGAATTGAGGAAATTTTTCTTTGAGATAATTTTCTAGCCTCAATACATGTCCTATGTCAACCAGTCCTTCATAATTAAGTATTGCATTCAATTCCTTAGCTAGGACATGTCTTTCTATATTAGATTCATTGGATAAAATGTCTAAGAAAAGTGGGTTAATTTCTAGAGATGAGTTATCTATTTTAACAAAATAATACGAGTCATATACTATTGAAGCAGAATAGGAAAGCATTGGCGTAAAAACATTTCTTGATTTGCCTAACAGATTCTGTTTAGTTTTTAGAAAAAACAAACTCGCCTTTAAGTCCTTTTCTTTAATGTAAAGACTTAATTCATAATTCAGTTTAGCGCCATAATGTTCTTTTAGTAATTCTAAATGACCTTCGGATGAAAATAATTCGGCATTTTCTAAGAATAGTCTCTGTTCAATTTTATTACTAAAAATATCCTGTAATGCATTGGTCCTGTTGTCAGCAATGAAACAGTCTTTTAAATAAGATATTTTGTTCTGTATGGAAATAACCTTAACGTTCTTGATGCCGAATTTAAGGAAATTTTCAAAGAAATTCTAAATCAATACAAAAGCAGCCCAATAAAAAGCATCGTACTTTTTGCTCATGTGCATTTGGGCTTTTCTAAATGAGTCATTAATGTCTTTAGATTCAAGTAAGAAACTGTAAAACTTTACCATAAACTCTTTGGTTTCATTGTCTGGCACTTGCCAAAGACTCATGATTATGTTCTTAACTCCTGCCATTTTCATAGAGCGTTGTAATCCATAAACCCCTTCGCTTCCTTGTATGTCGCCCAAACCTGTTTCGCATGCGCTTAGTACCATTAATTCAAGATTTCTCAAGTCCATTATCGCAATATCTTGTGCAGTTAGTACGCCATCATTTTTCATGTCAATATCTGTTCTGTTCCATACTTGGTTTGCGCCAGATAATGCAATTCCAGAACGCATCATAGGGTTCTTGTTGCTGACATAAAAATTGTAACCTAAACCTCTACTACCACCTCTGAAAACAACATTTTCATCTGTTATAACTTCATCTTCTACAATTTCTTGAGCAAGAGAAGGTTTGGGGTAGAAAAAACCGTGTGTAGCAATGTGAGCAATGTTTTTAGTTGGTAAGATTTCACTAAGTTGTGTTTCATTGGCTTCGCCATCTGTAAAATAGGAGGTGTGTACGCCTTTTTCTTGGAATTTTTGTTCGATCTCTTTTGATTCAATTTTAGTACCATCTAAATAAGTCCATATATGATCGGCATCTTTGTCTACGTTGTAATCATAGTCAATTCCACCTATAATTACTGGATTTAGCGTTTTTAGTGCTGTCTGTTTTTTCAAGACTGCCGTTGCCGTTGAAACATTTCTAATTTGATATGCCTGATTCATAAATTGAGTTCCATCAGAAATTCCAGCAAAAGATATTTTGTGCAATAATCCATCTGGAGAGATGATAACTTCTGAGTGCTTAGGTAAATGATTTTGGATAGGCTCCCAAATTAAGTCATGTAACATTGATTTTTCTCCTTTTTTACCATAAATTCCATTTATATAAGAAAGATTGTTGCCTCCATATTTACCAATAATATTAATTAAATCTATTTCTCTGCAGATATCTACAAAAATAGGGTAGGTAGATTGGCTGTTAAAAATAAATGCTCCATATCTTACAGTGTCTGAAACGAATTTTTGCTGATAGTTATACTTGATGAATTCAACTACTGTTTGATTATCGTTCAGTTGGTCCCTGATATCTTTCCAATCATATTTTTGGTTGATGGATTTAGCAAATTCTTTAGAACTTTCCATTAGCAGTTTCTCTAATTTGGTAGCTTCTTCTTGCGTTTTTTCTAGAAGTTTTAAATCTATGTTTCCCATAGTTTGAATATGAGAAATAGCATTGATTTTCTCAAGCCAAGATTTATATGTTTCAATTAGGACATCATCTTTTGAGTTTAGTATTTGGTTTTTTAACGCAGTATTGGAGTTAAGAAGTTTTCCTTTGGTTTGGAGTAAGGAGTTGAGTCCTATTTCTACAATTTCTGGATGCTCCTCAGATTTATCTTTGATATATGAATAGCAAAGTGCAAAATAGATGTTGATTTGTTTCAGGTATTCTAAACTTTCTCCTTCTCCAAGATATTTTAAATTGTAATTAATGTTATTGTTAATAGTTTCAAATTGCTCCTTCACTAGTATGGATGCATTTTTGTCATCATTATTAGAGTGGTAGGCAAATCCCAGGTTGGCTGCATTGAGCATCGTTTTTGGATTTTGTTTGCCGTTAGTTTTTATTAATCTAGCACGTACACGCTCAAGTAGGTCTATCCCTAAATCAAATTTCTGAATAACACAAAGGGCATGTCCAAGATTACCAACAAAGTCACCAACAATTGGATTGTCTGGGTTGTAAATTAGTTTAGCTATGTCTATTGATTCGGAATAAGCCTCGATGCTTTCTTCATATCTTCTGGTGTTTAGATAGACATTGGCTAGTGTATTGATGGTAGCGGCATAGTATTCATTTTCTTTTCCTAGTATTTGTTCAATGAGTTCCTTTGCGTCTAGTAGGTATTTTTCTGCATTTTCAAAATCATACATAGTAGTGTAAAGTGCTCCTAATCCAAGAAGTGTGGCGCAATAATGTTCGTTATTAGTTTCACTTTTGTTGTGTATATCTAAAGCATTGAGGTAGTGTTTCTCTGCTTTCGGGTAGTTTCCTAAATTAGTATATGATCTTGCGATGTTTACCATTACATTGGCTTTATTGATAGGGTTGTCTTTAGATAGAATTGGCGATGCTTTATGGAAATATTCTAAGGCTTTGATGTATTCTCCTGCATCCATGTAGATGAGTCCTAAGTGGTTTATTCCAATTGCATACTCAGGGCTTTTTTCTCCAAATGTGGATATTAGAAGTTCGCACCTTTCTTCGGTTACTGCTATGGCTTCGGTTTGCCTAGAGAGTCTAAGGAGTTGATTGGATTTTTCATCTAAAAGATTGATGTAGAAAATATTTTTTCCATAATGCTTTAGTGTTTTGCTAATGCTGCTGTCTATTAGGTCTATGGCTTCTTGATGTTTTACTAATTTCCCGAGTAAATCAATTTGTTCTGAAACAGCATTAGCATAGTAAGTGAAATTGTCTTGATTAGCAAGGTCTTTGCTCAAGAAGTCTAGTTTTACTTTGCCATGTTTTATTGCTTTTTCAAATTCTTCTGTGCGGGTGTAGAGGTTAAGTAGGGTGTTGTTTACTAATTGTAATGCGTGCTTGTTCTCATTGTTGGAACTGTAGAAATCGTAAGCGTTGTTAGCGCAACGAATGGCTTTGTCAAGTTTATTGAATTTTTCGTAGTTGGTTGCTAAGTAACTGTTCCAAAATGCGTAGTTGGATGTGTTTGGTTTGTAGTTGGCATCGATTATTAAATGTGCTGAATCTAGATAGTTTGATGCAGTATCAATTTGGTTTTGATAATAGTATGTGTGACTTAAACTAATATAACTATCAATAAGACTGGTGTCTGTTGTTGAAATATGTTCCTTTCTATTTTTTATGTCAATTTTTAATGCTGCAGCCGATGCTTCGTAGAGTTTTAGTTCAATAAGTTCTTTATTGAATTGCTGCATAGTCCTGAAATTGTTGGCGTAATTTAATGGATCATTTTTAATGTGAATTTCAAACCCTTTAGAATAGGATTTTTCTGCCTCTTTGTATCGGGAACTATATATAAAAGAGTTTGCTATGTTAATGGAAACATTCGCAAAGTCAATATTGTCTTGTCCTAAATGTTTTTCAATAAGTGCCAATGACTTTTGATAATAAGTGATGGCGTCTTCGTCTTTGCCAAGGTTGTAGAGTGCAATACCATAATCATTGTAGGCAAATGCTAGGTTTAGTTCTTCTTGAGGGGAAAGGCTTTTCTTAAGCATTGAAACAATGATTTCGTATCTGTATGAAGCGTAACCTTCTCTGTCTTGCTGGATGTTGGCAATTTCACAGAGTTGCTTAAGTGAGTTGATGTGCATCTCCGAACTACCTTTGAAGTTTTTGACACAGAATTGATGGTTGATGGAGTGAATTTCAAATGCTTTTTCTGTTTGTCCTGAATAGAAATACGAACTACCAAGTAAGTAATAGTAAGTAGGGATGCCAGTAGTGTCATTTGTTCCAAGTTCTTTCTTTAGCCATGGAATTACTTTCTCATATTCAATGGCTGCAGTAGCATATTGCTCTGCTTCATAAAGTGCATTGGCTTTTTCGTAATCTTGAGCCTGTGTGTTGCTGATGATTACCGAGAAGAGTAGGAGTGAGGTAATAAATCTAAGGTACATATTAGTAATTTTAACTATACCAAAGATATTAGAATAATCTATTTAATGAAATACGAAGAATGTCGTATAACTTTAGTTTAAAAAGAGAGGCATTCTATTCACGTGCATTAAAGCATTCACCTTTTTATGGTTTTTTACTTTTTTTACAATATTGGATACAATGCTGTCTAATTGAACATCCGTGCAATACTCTAATCTTCCTCTCACATTGAATAGTGACCAGAAACTCTGTATAAATGCTATTTTTTCAATTCTTGACATATCTATTATAATGACGCAATTGATTATGAAAAGATTGTGCCAATTAACGAATGGTAGGAAAATAATGGTAAAAGCCAATAGAGAACTGATTAACGGATATGCAATTATGCCGACTTAAATTTACTTAACTCACTTTGCTCAACCTCTATGATGTTTTTCAATGGTTTGAAATGTGTTCTTAAAGTTGGCCATTTTTCATCGTATCTGTTGAGTAATACATTTACTTGTTTTTTGTATTTTTTCAAGTTAAAAGTAATGGCAGAAGGAGTAATAGGTGGTTCGCACAACTGAGCGACTGTGTTTCCATTTACTTTCCAGTTTTGCGCAATTGCTTTTTCTGCAGCGCTTTCGTATTTATCTAATATTTCAATGATTGACGAATGTTTGTCGTTGCTACTTAATGTTGGCTGCTCATCTAAAACTTGATTTACAATAATGTTTTCTGGATGAATGACAATTGTGTTAGAATACTGAAGGGTGAGGTTTGCTGCCATGTGAGCAGCTTGAATTAACACTTTTTCTAGTGTAGTGATGTCAAGATCTTTATCGAGGATAAGTTCTTGTGCTTTATCCGAAAGGGCGACCGTCATTTTGAATTTGTCAGACATCCTTTTCAATACATTGTTTATAAAGTAAAGCACACTTTTTTTGTAGTTGCTTCTCAGAGTCAAATTCTCTTCTTCAAGTTTTGATATGTTCACCTGTTGGAGTTTGATGTTATTAAGCACCATTCTATGGGTGTCGTTATTATTAAACTCTTCTTCAATTCTATTTTTTAAGGTTTGGAAAAGTAATTTGCCAATAATATTTTTCTCCTGTACGTTTAAAGTGGATCCTTGTTTTGACATTCCAAAAACACTTGTGTTTTCTATTTTTAAAATCACAATATCGTATAGATGGTCCATAGGGGAGAGGAACCTAAGGCATAATAGGTTACTATCATCTTCATCTGTAAATGATAATTGTTTTATTTTCTTTGATTTTCTTTTTTTGTCATTTAAAAAAGGAATAGAATTTTCCTGATTCCAAGTGTATTGACTTTTGTGTTTTCTGAATTTTTGAATTAAGTGACTCACATTTTTAGTGGAAGTTGATTCAATTTCTCCTTCACTTAATGTTTTCCAAACTAAGTCCTTGTTAAAACTTGAGTATACAATCATTGCCTCAGAGATACCTGGGAAGGTGTTCTCTAAGCTGCTTAATATCCTCTCAATTGGATGTTGTATGAAAGAGTAGGTTAGCATTGTTGTATAATAATTAAGTTACAAAGTTAAGTAAATATTTTAGTTTATACTCAATTTATTGAGTAAGGTTACTTAATTAAATTAAGTGGTGCTTAAAAATTAAGTAAAGTGCTTAATTGTTGCTTAACTATTGTTTTTATTGACTTTTTATGTTGTTTATTTGTGTAGTTGTAAAACAGAAAACGAATTGTATTAAGTGAAAAATGAATTACATAACTCAATTAATAATACTTCAAAAAGAGGTGTTGTAGAAATCATATTTGATAGTTCTATATGGATAATCAAAGTGATGATTAGAATTGTTTTGAAAATACTTTTGTTCTTAATTTCAATAATATCTTCTGTAACAACACAAGTAACAAACAAACTCAAACCACACTTTTTAAAAATTGAGGAATTGATCTATTTGAGAGCAAAAGATCTTTTCGGGATTTAAACTTACAGGCAATGAAACTATGGGAGAAAATAATTAGTTGGTTAGGATTAGAACTAATCGAAGAACCAGCAAAAGAAATTGAAGAGGAGAATTTCAGAATTAATGAAAAAAAGGATGTAAACATTTGGGCCAAGAATAAGTATAAAACGCAATAGTCCGCTTTTAATAGGTACTTATCAATAATTTGATAGCATGTTAATATAAAACGAAATCAATTTTGTATTTTCGTCATATTATTAAATGAAGAGAAGAAGATGACGAAGATAAAATTTGGAACAGATGGTTGGAGAGCAATCATTGCACAGGAGTTTACTGTGGAGAACGTTGCAAGAGTTTCAATTGCAACAGGAGAATGGGTTAAGAAGAATTATGAGAATCCGAAAATAGTAATTGGACACGATTGTAGATTTGCAGGAGAATTATTTGCAGAGACAGCAACTAAAGTGTTTGCATCACAAGGTATTAAAGTTTTATTGGCAAAAGGATTTGTTAGTACTCCTATGGTTTCTTTGGGAACAGTTAAAGAAAATGCAAGTTTAGGGGTTGTCCTAACTGCTAGTCATAATCCACCAGCTTATAATGGATATAAATTAAAAGGGCATTTTGGAGGACCTCTAAGTCCTGAAGATGTTCAGGTTATAGAAGATGAGATTCCTGAAACAAATAATGTAGACTTATCTGCTTCCATGGAAGATCTTGAGGCAGCAGGCTTGTTGGAGTATATAGACTTAGAGACTATGTATGTAAAACATGTGGAAGCTAATTTTGATTTAGAGGCTATAAAAAAATCGGGATTGAACTTTGCTTATGATGCTATGTATGGGGCAGGGCAAGATGTGATGAAAAGAATTTTACCTGATTGTACTTTTTTACATTGTGAGCATAATCCCACTTTTCATGGACAAGCACCGGAGCCAATTGCTAAAAATTTAGTTGAATTTTCAGAACTGATTAAATCAAGGGGGAATATTGCTGCAGGTTTGGCAACTGATGGAGATGCTGACAGAATTGGGTTGTATAACTCTAAAGGGGAATTCGTAGATTCTCATCATATTTTATTGTTACTTACTCACTACTTACATAAAGTAAAAGGATTGACTGGTAAAGTGGTAGTTGCTGCTAGTACTACTCCAAGGGTAGGAAGATTAGCGAAAATGTGGAATCTTGATTTTGACATGGTTAAAATTGGATTTAAATACATTGCTGCACAAATGATCACAGAAGATGTTCTGGTTGGAGGTGAAGAAAGTGGTGGTATTGCTATTGCTGGTCATATTCCAGAAAGAGATGGTATATGGATGGGATTAGTGATGTTTGAATTTATGGCTAAGTCCGGAAAAACTTTGGAGCAACTAGTTCAAGAGGTATATGATCTTGTTGGTGAATTCAAATATTGGAGAGATGATTTACATCTTAAGGAAGAGGTTAAACAAGATGTGATTGCAAAATTGAAAGCAGGACATTTTAAAAACTTTGGACCTTATGTTATTGAAGAAGTTCAAACTATTGATGGATTTAAATTTATCTTTAATGAAGATGAGTGGTTGATGATTAGACCATCTGGAACAGAGCCTGTATTGAGAGCATATGCGGAATCTAAAACTTTAGACGGAGCAAAGGCTATTTTAAAGGCTGCAAAAGAATCACTAGGTATTTAATAGTGTTTAAAAGGAGAATAAAGTTGTTCTCCTTTTGTTTGTTATTGAAAATTGACTAAATTTGTCAAAGAAATATATGTCAAATCATGAGAACGTTCGGTAATATTATTAAAAACAAGAGAATTGAGAATTCATTAACACTTGTCGATTTAATGAAGTTGACAATGATTGATACCGCTATTCTTAGTAAGATTGAGAAGGGAAGAAGAGTGGCTACTAAAGAACAGGTTTCTTTACTAGTAGAAGCACTAAATCTTGATAAAAAAAATGCTATTACAACATGGTTATCTGATAGAATCCTAAATGAGATTGCCTATGAAGAATTTGGTTTTGAAGCTCTAAAAGCTGCTGAGGATCAAATGAAATACACTTCATCTGTAAAAACTAATAAACAGTCTTCGCTGCCTGTTGGTGTACAATCTATACTGAGTGAAATAGATTTATTACACAAAGAGTGGGTAAGTAAAAAGCCTTTGAGTCAATTGCAGTTGGATAAAATGTCGGAATATTTTAGCACA
Organism: Parvicella sp.; assembly: GCA_041583015.1. Taxonomy (GTDB): domain Bacteria; phylum Bacteroidota; class Bacteroidia; order Flavobacteriales_D; family Parvicellaceae; genus Parvicella. Next base: position 9,353 of record JBFHGR010000105.1, read on the forward strand.
CAATACACATACAATAGTAATCAGATAGAAGGTAATACACTTACTTTTCAAGAAACACATTTAGTAGTGAATGAAGGATTGACAATTAGTGGTAAAAGTGTTCGAGAGCATTTAGAGGCAGTCAATCACAATGAAGCAATTAAATATTTAAATGAAATTGTTGCAGATAAGATTGTATTCTCTGAAAAACTAGTCAAAGATTTACATTATTTAATACTAAATTCTATCAACAGAGATTATGCTGGTAAATATAGAGACGTTCCGGTAAGGATCACTGGAAGTGAACATGTTCCTTGTCAGCCATTTTTAATAAATAAAGGAATGGAAGATGTTTTTGTATTCTATGAAAATAATAAAGATACAATGCATCCTGTTATTCTGGCTGCGGAGATGCATGAGCAGATTGTGAGTGTACATCCTTTTCTAGATGGTAATGGTAGGACTTCAAGATTGGTAATGAATCTCATATTGCTTCAAGCGGGTTTCCCAATTGCCAATATTAAAGGTGATATGAAAAGTAGAATGAAATATTATGCTGCTTTGGAGTCTTGTAGAAAAGAAGGAAAACACGATTTTTACCTTCTCGTAGCAGATGCTGTAAAATTTTCACTAGAAGAACACATAAATATGGTTGGGTAAGTAATTGCCCAGCCTTTTTTTGTTATCTGAAAGCTTTCATCTTTCGATCCATTTCTCTTTTGTCATCTTTCGCTTTAAGGTCTTGACGCTTGTCATGAATCTTTTTTCCTTGCGCTAATTTGATTTCTATTTTAGCATGACCTTTAGGAGTAATAAACATTTTATATGGAATCAAGGCGAGGCCTTTCATTTTTAACTTTCTGTCTATCTTATTAATTTCGGATCTATTAAGCAAAAGTTTTCTATCTCTTCTTAATTCGTGTTTTTCAAAACTGGCATTTTTGTATTCATTAATGGTCATGTTTCTAATAAATACTTCATTATTTACAATAACACAGTATGCTTCAACAATACTTGCTTTGCTTTCTCGGATAGATTTAATCTCAGTTCCGAGTAATTGAATTCCAGCAGTATAACTTTCTAGAAATTCATATTCGAACTTCGCTTTCTTATTTCTGATATTTATTGCTCCTGCCATTTCTATTGCAAAGATAAGTAACACGATGAAAAAGGAGGAATTTTTGACGAGAATGTTAGTTCTCTCCTCTAGATTTCATAATTGTTTCGTAAGCATTCTGAATTTTTTGAAATGACTTTTTTGCTTTTAACCTTGTTGCTTCATCTTCATTGGAGAATTTATCTGGATGATTTTTCTTAGCTAAACTTCTATATGCCTTTTTCACTTCAGCAGTAGTGGCATCTTTTTTTATTCCTAAGATAGCGTACTCATTCTGGGAAGCAATTTTGATGTATTTGGCTTTCAGGCTTTCGTAACCAGCACCTGCATACCCCATTACTGATGCAATCTCATCAATGACTTTTATTTCTTCTCTTACAATAGCACCATCGGCTTTAGCTAATTGAAAGAGGTATTCAAGTAAGTATTTCCTTTGTGCCAACGGCATTGTTTCCAGTATGAGTTTGGCTGCTTTTTGATGAGGGTAGTCCATTTTAAGGACGTCTTTAAGCATTTTAATTCTAATCGAAGCAAAGTTTTTGGGAAACTGCTCGTAAAAGAACTTTTTGACAAATTCCAACTCACTTTTTAGAACTTTACCGTCAGATTTCATTACGGCAGCAGTAAGA
>JBFHGR010000106.1:0-10799 GCA_041583015.1 Parvicella sp.
TCTCCATTACCCATATTCCAAACAATGGAATCTGCTCCAGTTCCTGTAAAAGCAAGACTAACTAACAAACTATCCATGCCATCACATGGATCTATCGTAGGAATATCAAATTGAGCATCAAACTCTTCTGGATAAATAAGATTTACGTCAAAATAGGCTGTATCACTTGACAAACAGCTTCCTGTGGAGACAGACGCAACATACATCACTTGATAATAGCCTGTGTCTAAAAATGTATAAGAAGGATTAGGCAATGTGGATGTCCCTACTCCATCCCCAAAGTCCCAATAATTATCTGGAGCTGGGTCAGGCCCTGCACTAAAACTCATTGTTAAATCTGCTGTACAAAGCGTTACATCTCCAGGCGCAGTGGCATTAGCTGCTGAAATTCCATTAGAAGAAAAACTTCCAGCCTCTAGAAAAACTCCAGAATCGTAAAATTCATCACCTGTATCGGCAATAGCTAACTTGATGTGATAAGTTTGCCCACATACTACAGGAGCCACAGCAGGAAGCGGAACTGTTCTTCCATCATACTCATACGAACTTCCTGTATTATTAAGATAATAAACAGAATATGCAGCATAATTAGGATCTAAATTGGTACAGCCCTCATCACAATCATCTCCCAAAAAAAAGCACGCCCATGAACTTGACTCTCCATAAGTCCCTGCATAACCTGGATTAACAGAGTTAATAGCGACTGGTGTTGTAGTAAAGGTTAAGGGGTTAAGTGTGTTGGGCACTCTAGCCACATTCATATTGGTATAATTTCCTCCAGCTGGGTTAGGACCAGATATAAAAAAACCAAAAACATCATTATAATCTGAGCAAACATATTCAGGGTACTCCTCTGATGCAAAAATATAATTAAAACTAATAGTGTCTCCTGTTGGCACAAAGTCAAACTCTATGATACACTTGTCATAAAAATCATTAACTCCAAGTATTCCTTGTAGTTGTGCATCATTACCGTTATAATAGCTTCCTCCCATTGAAGAGCCAACGCCTACATTTCCCTGCATTGCCATCATAACATTTCCTGTACCCATAGCCAGCCCATTGGGTAAACCCAATTGTAAACCTGGGTTTGTGAATTCTCCAACTTCATCTTGTGCAACTACAGCGTTTGCAGCACTTCCGTTATAAGTAATATTACTCACTGTAACATTGGCTCCCAATAGCACATTCTGAACATACCATTCTACGGTATTTGTGTTAGTAACCGTAACCTGAGCATTCCCCAACAAAGTTGGTAGTGAAAGCACGAAAAGAAAAAATAGTTTAGGGTTCAAAATTGTTTGAGAAGAAAGTAGTTTCATTTTAATAATAATTAGTGTTTAACAAACATATAAAGTAAATTCATTCAAAATATAAAAAATACACAAGCGGAAATTTTAATTAAAAAATACTTAATTCATGACGAAACATTAATACAATAGGTTGTATCACATTAAAATTAAGTTTTCCCTTATATTTGCACGCATTATTATTTTACAATGAACAATCCAAAAAGATATACAGTTACTGCTGCCCTACCATACGCCAACGGACCATTACATTTAGGTCATTTAGCAGGTGTTTATATTCCCGCAGATATTTATGCGCGATATTTACGTTCCAATGGTAAGGATGTTGCTTTTGTTTGCGGCTCAGACGAACATGGAGCTGCTATAACCATAAGAGCCAAAAAAGATAACACAACTCCTCAAGCCATTGTGGATCAGTTTCATCAAATGAATGATCATGTGTTTAATCAACTGGGTGTTAGTTTTGATATTTATCATAGAACATCATCAGACTTGCATAAAGAAACCGCTTCTGGCTATTTTAAACAAATGGAAGAGCAGGGTAAATTCACTAAGCAAACTAGCGAGCAATACTATGATGAGGAATACAATCAATTTTTAGCTGATAGGTATATTGTTGGAGAGTGTCCAAAGTGTCATAACCCTAATGCTTATGGCGATCAATGTGAAAAATGTGGCAGTGACCTTAGTCCAACAGAATTAATAAACCCTACATCAACATTAAGTGGTAATAAACCTATCCTAAAAGAAACCTCTCATTGGTACTTGCCAATGGATGAGCATGAAGAATGGGTAAAAGACTGGATAAAAAATGGTGTTTTAGACGGCAAACAACATCACTATCCTAAAGAATGGCGAAACCAAGTTATAGGACAGTGTTTAAGTTGGATTGAAGGAGGTCTAAGACCTCGAGCAATGACTAGAGACTTAGACTGGGGCGTTCCTGTGCCAGCGGAAGGAGGTGAAGGAAAAGTGCTTTATGTGTGGTTTGACGCACCTATTGGATACATCTCAGCAACGAAACAATGGGCCTTAGACAACAATAAAAATTGGGAAGACTATTGGAAGAATGATGATACAAGATTAATTCATTTCTTAGCAAAAGACAACATTGTATTTCATACCATCATTTTTCCAATCATGCTTAAAATGTTTGGAGATCATATTCTACCATACAACGTACCGGCAAATGAGTTTTTAAACCTAGAAGGACAGAAACTAAGCACTTCTAGAAATTGGGCTGTTTGGGGTCATGAATATTTGGAAGACTTTAAAGGTCAAGAAGATGTATTGAGATATGTGCTTTGCTCTATTGCTCCTGAAAGCAAAGACAGTGATTTCTCTTGGAAGGATTTCCAGCAAAGAAACAACAGTGAATTAGCAGATATCTTTGGAAACTTTGTGAACAGAACATTAGTATTGACACACAAATATTATGACGGTGCTGTTCCTGCTCAAAATGAATTACATCAAATTGATAAGGACGCATTAGCAGAAATGGAAGCCATTCCTCAAAAGGTGGCAAACGCTATTGAGGCTTTTAAATTCAGAGAGGCGCTTTCTGAGGCAATGAACTTGGCTAGATTGGGAAATAAATACCTTGCAGATACAGAACCATGGAAATTGGCTAAAACCGATCCAGAGAGAGTTAAAACAATTATTAATATTGGTTTACAGATCACTGCACAACTTACCATTGTCATGGAACCATTTTTACCATTCACATGTAAAAAACTTTGTGGATTCTTAAATTTGGAACAAAAAAAATGGTCAGAAACTAGTAATCAAAACTTAATGGTTGAAGGTCATATCATCAATAAGCCAGAAATTCTTTTCGCTAAGATTGATGACGAAAAAATTGAAGAACAACTAGAAAAGTTGAAGCAACCAGTTGAAACAGCGCACAACCCTATGAAAGAAGAAGTAACATTTGACGATTTCTCTGCAATGGACATTAGAGTAGGGGTAATTAAAACAGCAGAGAAAGTGAAAAAAGCAGATAAACTATTGATGATGACAGTAGATACTGGACTTGATACTAGAACTGTTGTTTCTGGAATTGCTCAACACTATTCTCCAGATGAGGTAATTGGTCAAAAAGTTGCAATCTTACTAAATCTTGCACCAAGAAAAATAAGAGGCGTTGAATCACAAGGTATGATACTAATGGCGGAAGATGCTGAAGGAAAACTTTGTTTTGTTGCACCAACTAAGGAGATGGAAGCAGGTGGAGAAATTAGATAATATGAATTTAAGCCACTTAATAATATTTGCAAAAAATGCGGAACTAGGAAAAGTAAAAACTAGACTAGCAAAAGACATAGGAGATGAAAACGCTTTAGAAGTTTATTTAGCATTGTTAGCGCACACCGAACAGGTAACTAGACCTGTTTTGGCGCAAAAAAAATGTTACTATTCTAATTATATAGAAAATGCAGATGTTTTTGATGATGAATACTACGAAAAATCTATTCAAAGTGGAGATGATCTTGGAGAAAGAATGTATAACGCTGCCAAGATTAGTTCAGGGGAATGGGCTAATAAAATAATTATCATTGGTAGTGATTGTTATGATATTAACTCCGGTATCATTGAGGAGGCTTTTAAAGCTTTAGATAGCCATGATTTTGTAATTGGCCCAGCAGAAGATGGTGGATATTATCTAATCGGTATGACAGAGCCACATCCTGAAATCTTTTTAAATAAAGTTTGGAGCACCGAAAACGTTTTTTTAGATACTTTATTAGATATTCAAAAACTTAATAAAACACACTATCTACTTCCTACTCTTTCGGATGTAGACACAGTGGATGATTTACCTGATAAATTAAGGCTATTGTTAGAATAATTTACGAAGCTACACCTTTTACTTTCGCCAACCTTTCTGCCATATAATCGAAAAGATTGTTTAAAGGTTTTTGAACCATCATTTTTAAGAATGGGTTGATATCTGCATCACACACCAACTGCGCTTTAGTTCCATTGTCTTCCTCGCTCATGTTAATGAATAAATCAAACTTAAATGGCGAATCAGGTCCACTTTTCACTAAAACCTGACTATTGGGAGTATTGCTATGGTATACCATACTTAACTTGTAAGTGTGCTGAATTTTAAACGAACAATGTTTATCATCACTTTCCCAATGACTTATTTTATCTTGAGGCAACAATAATTCATAATTATTCATGTCCATCAAGAACTCAAAACATTCCGACACAGGAGCACTTACAACTACTTCTTTACTTTCTATTCTTGTCATTTTCTTTTAATTATTCCAAACACTTGGGTTTTCTCTCCAAGTATTTAATGAAGCAAGTTGATCATCATTAATATAATTAGATGCAACCGCTTGTCTTAATAAGGTTGGGTAATCAGATAGTGTATGTAAATTACATTTTTTTTCTGCAAAATTATTTTCTGCTGCTTCAAAACCATAAGTAAAAATAGCAACCATTCCTTTAACGTTACAACCAACTTCTCTTAATGCATCAACCGCAACTAAAGAACTTTTTCCGCTTGAAACAAGGTCTTCTAAGACTACTACGCTTTGTCCGCTATGAATTTCCCCTTCTATTTGATTATTAAGTCCGTGTGCCTTGCTAGAAGACCTTACATAAACAAAAGGAATGCCCATTTCTTGCGCAACTAATGCTCCTAGAGCAATTCCTCCGGTAGCAACACCAGCAATCACATCTGGTTTTCCATATTGTTCGGTTATTAATTCCACAAACATTTGACGCAAATAAGTTCTTATCTCTGGATAAGAGAGTGTCTTTCTATTATCACAATAGATAGGAGACTTCCAACCAGATGCCCATGTAAACGGATTTTCAGGCTGTAATTTAACAGCTTTGATTTTTAGCAAAAATTCTGCTACTTTTAACCCACATTCATCGTTTAAAATCATAAGTGCAAATGTATAAAGTTTTTATTTACAACAAACCGATTTATTTCGTAGATGAGTCGGATATCAAGAAAAATAACATCAAGGAAAAAACATATCCATGTGAAAACGAAAAAGATAGAACAGGCATCTTATCTATTCATAGAAGTTCAGATTCAAATAATCCATTATTTGTGTTCAATAAAAATAAGGATAAATTAAAAAAAATATTTTTTGGAGATCATAAAAAAATAGACGCAGCAGGTGGTGTTGTATTGAATAAATCAGAAGAAATTCTTTTCATAAAAAGGCTGGGTTATTGGGATTTACCTAAAGGAAAGGTAGAAAAAAACGAAGAGTTAAAAAAAGCAGCCGTTAGAGAGGTGGAAGAAGAATGCGGAATTACTGCGCCTATTATTTCAAAAAAATTACTTAAAACATTTCACACCTATTCTGCCAAAGGCAAAAACTATTTAAAAACCACACATTGGTATTTGATGAATTACGAAGGAAATGACACTTTAATTCCTCAAGAAGAAGAGGGGATAACAGAAGTAAAATGGGTGCCTAAAGAAAAAATGGAACCGCAAATAAATAATACTTACAATTCCATTATAGATGTTTTGAATAATTATTTGGATTAAATTATTTCATGTGTTTTAAGTTTACTCCGTAAAGAATTATAAATACAATTGCTATCAAACTTGAAAAAATAATTGTCATAGAAGACATTACATTAGGCCAAGGCACAAAATATGCAGTAACGCCAATTAAAGAAACGTTTACCAATAGATAAATCCAGAAGCCAATTTTATTAAGTTTGAACATCATATAAACTGCTGCTCCTTGAATTAGCATCAAAATCATACCAATAAGATTGGTGGTCTTATTATGTTCCATTGTCTTTTCAGAAAAGGCTATGATATCTTGCATCATGTCATTTGAAGCCATAGGACTTTCTTCAATTTGAGCTCTTGATATTTCTAACTGCTCTTCCAAATCTTCCTGAGATGTAAATGCCGAACTCAGGCTCGACAAGACACTAAAAGTTACATAAATCCAACTCAAAATGCATAATACGGTAATAAATGTTGGTCTTTCGCTTACATTGTTGTTATACTCTAAATCTAAATTTTCTTCCATATCCTATGTTTTGAATTTTCTAAAAACAATTTGTAAATAAAGGCTTCTAACTACAAAAGCTCCATCGTTTTAATTTTTTTTCAAAAATACATTATTCTAGTTAAATATAGCGCATGCATATTTTGGTTTATATCTTTGCTATTCAAAAATTAACAGAATGAAATCAATTCAAGAAATACGTAAAGACTTTCCTATATTAAGTAGAACTGTTCATAACAAACCTTTGGTTTATTTGGATAATGGTGCTACCGGACAAAAGCCAACTTGTGTGATTGATTGTATTTCTGATTATTATAAAACTTACAATAGCAATATTCATAGAGGAGTACATCATTTAAGTCAAATCGCTACTTCTGCTTATGAAGAGGGTAGGGAAGTGCTTCAAAAATTTATAAATGCTAAGCATACTCATGAAGTGATTTTCACCAAAGGAACTACAGACGGGATTAACCTTGTAGCCAACTGTTTTGGAAGAAAATTTCTTTCAGCAGGTGATGAAGTAATTATTTCTACCATGGAGCATCACAGTAACATTGTTCCTTGGCAAATGATTTGTGAGCAAACAGGAGCAATTTTAAAAGTTATTCCAATCAATCAAAAAGGTGAATTGGAAATGGATGCTTTTAGTGCAATGCTCTCGGACAAAACAAAAATTGTTGCGGTGACACACATTTCAAATACTTTGGGAACAATCAACCCTATTGAAAGTATTATCAAGCAAAGTCATAAAGTAGGGGCCAAAGTATTAATTGACGCTGCGCAATCTGTTCCTCATGCAGCATTAGAAGTACAAGAATTAGATTGTGATTTCCTGGTTTTTTCTGGGCATAAAATGTTTGGACCAACTGGAACAGGTATTTTATACGGCAAGGAAGATATACTCAACGCAATGCCTCCATATCAAGGTGGGGGAGACATGATAAAAGAAGTTACTTTTGAAAAAACTACCTACAATACTTTGCCACATAAATTTGAAGCAGGCACACCAAATATTGCTGATGGAATTGGTCTTGCCAAAGCTGCTGAATATATCTTATCAATTGGATATGATTTCATTGGAAAACATGAAGCTGAGTTATTGGCTTATGGAACCGCAGAATTGAAAAAAATAGAAGGTCTTAGAATTGTTGGTGAAGCAGCAAATAAAGCGAGTGTTATTTCTTTTTTAATTGAAGGTATACACCCATTTGATTTAGGAACTATCTTAGATCAATTAGGTATTGCCATCAGGACAGGTCATCATTGCACACAACCTTTGATGGACTTTTTCCAAATTCCTGGTACGGCAAGAGCTTCATTTGCATTTTATAATACCAAAGAAGAAATTGATGTTTTGGTAAAAGGGTTAGAAAGAGCAATTAAAATGTTGAAATAACTTACATTTTTTCGGACTTCACTCTTGGCTTATACTTCTTGGCAACATCTGCCATTGCTTTGATGTGTTCTGGTGTTGAACCACAACAACCTCCCAATATATTTAAGTAACCTTCTTTCAAGAATTCTTCTACATAACCAGCCATCATTTCTGGTGTTTGGTCATAGGCTCCTAATTCATTTGGCAATCCAGCATTGGGATGTGCGCTTACATAAAAATCGCTTTTTTCTGCCATAACTTTTAAATATGGCTTCATATCCTCTGCACCCAAAGCACAGTTTAAACCAACGCTTAAAAGCGGCATGTGCTGAATAGAAATCAAGAATGCTTCTGTAGTTTGCCCCGTCAATGTTCTTCCAGACGCATCTGTGATGGTTCCTGACACCATAATAGGTAATGACATCCCTTTCTTCTCAAAAACGTTCTGTATAGCAAATAAAGCAGCCTTAGCATTAAGTGTATCAGTAACCGTTTCTACCAATAGCAAATCACACCCTCCATCAATTAACGCAGTAACTTGTTCTTCAAAAGCCACTACCAACTCATCAAAAGTAATCGCTCTAAAACCTGGATCATTTACATCAGGAGACATGGAAGACAATTTGGTTGTAGGACCAATCGAACCTGCTACAAACCTTGGTTTGCTAGGGTCTTTTAAATTATATTCATTGGCCACTTCTTTAGCAATTTTAGCACCATGATAATTAATATCATATACCGCACTTTCTAAATCGTAATCTGCTTGTGCAACTGTGGTTCCAGAAAATGTATTCGTTTCAATAATGTCAGCACCTGCATCTAAATAAGCGCGATGAATATTTTTAATTATATCCGGCCTTGTTAAAGAAAGTAAATCATTATTCCCCTTCAATGGTTTGTGATGATCTTCAAACCAACCTTTTCTAAAATCTTCCTCAGAAAGTTTGTGTCTTTGAATCATGGTTCCCATAGCCCCGTCCAGAACTAATATTCTTTTTTTCAGAACTTCTAAAATAGTATTTTGCGACATAAATTGAATTTGATTGCACAAAGATATAGAATGTTTTACAGCAATTTAATTTCAAAATTTTGACAACAGCGTAATATCAAAAAATTCTAGAATCAATATAAAGCAATATTATCTACCTTTGCTTTCTGTTTCAAAGATTTAACGTTATGATTTATCATCACAAAGAAGATGTTTCCTTTTCACCTAAAAATAAACTTTCACTACGAAAATGGATTACAAATGCCATAAATAATGAAGGAAAAAAGTGTGGTGAAATAAGTTACATTTATTGTTCCGATAACTATATATTAGAATTAAACAAAAGTTCACTAAACCACGATTACTATACAGACATTATCACATTTGATTATGTTGAAGATGGTGTAATTTCTGGAGATTTATTTATTTCCATAGATAGAGTTAAGGATAATGCAAAAACACAAGGAGTGTCATTTGAGGATGAATTACATAGAGTAATGATTCACGGTGTGCTTCATTTATGTGGATATGGGGATAAATCTGATCAAGAAGAGAAACAAATGAGAAATAAAGAGGATTATTACCTAAATAAAAGAGGTTTTTAATCTTTATTAATTGATTTACAATGTGTTACGAAAGTTTCACGTGAAACAAGATATAGAATGTTACAAGAATATGATGTTATAGTAGTAGGTGGTGGTCACGCAGGAAATGAAGCTGCTGCTGCCGCTGCTAATTTGGGTTCTAAGACATTAATGATAACCATGAACATGGAAACCATTGGTCAAATGAGTTGTAACCCGGCTATTGGTGGAATAGCTAAAGGACAAATAGTTCGAGAAATAGATGCGCTTGGTGGATACACTGGAATAGTAACCGATAAAAGTGCCATTCAATTCAAATTATTAAACTTAAGCAAAGGACCTGCTATGTGGAGTCCAAGAGCTCAATGTGATAGAATGTTGTTTTCAAGAACTTGGAGGTTAACCCTTGAAGGAATTGAAAATTTAGATTTCTGGCAAGACATGGCCATTGGAATTACAACAGAAAACGGAAAGGTTACTGGCGTAAAAACAGGAATGGGTATCACAGTAAAAGCAAAATCTGTCATCTTAAATAGCGGCACATTTTTGAATGGTTTAATTCACCTTGGTGAGAAACAATTCGGTGGTGGAAGAATGGGAGAAAAAGCTTCACACGGTATTACCAAAGATTTGGAGGAATTAGGATTTGAATCAGGAAGAATGAAAACGGGAACACCACCAAGGGTTGATGGAAGAACCATTGATTTTTCCAAAATGGAAGTACAAGATGGAGACATTAATCCAGGTAAGTTTTCCTATTCTAATGAAACAAAATCGCTTAGCCAACAGAAACCTTGTTGGATAACTTACACTAACCCTGAAGTTCATGAAATGCTTAAAACAGGATTCGATAGAAGTCCAATGTTTAACGGAGCAATTCAAAGTACAGGTCCAAGATATTGTCCATCGATAGAAGATAAAATAAATCGATTTGCACACAGAGAAAGACATCAAATATTTGCCGAACCAGAAGGATGGGATACCATAGAATATTACATTAATGGATTTAGTACATCACTTCCAGAAGAAGTTCAATCTGCCGCTTTAAAATTAATTCCTGGCTTTGAAAATGCCAAAATGTTTAGACCAGGATATGCCATAGAATATGACTATTTTCCACCTACCCAATTGAAACATACTTTAGAAACAAAACTAGTAGAAAACTTATATTTCAGTGGTCAAATAAATGGAACAACAGGATATGAAGAAGCGGCAAGTCAAGGCTTAATGGCTGGTATAAACGCCTCACTAAAAGTACAAGGAAAAGAACCATTTATACTAAATAGAAGTCAGGCATATATAGGTGTCTTAATAGACGATCTAATTACCAAAGGAACAGAAGAACCATACCGAATGTTTACTTCACGTGCTGAATATAGAATCTTATTAAGAAACGACAATGCTGATATTAGGCTTACAGAATTATCTAACAAAATTGGTCTTGCATCTGATGGAAGATTAAAGAATGTGGAGCATAAAATTAAGGAAACAGAAGCACTAGTTAACTTCATTAAAACAACATCTGTTGATCCAAAA
>JBFHGR010000107.1:0-10784 GCA_041583015.1 Parvicella sp.
AAGTATCAACACCCACCTCTTCCAAATCATTGTGCTTACCAGAAACCCGCAAACATTTTTGTGAGTTAGCAACTCTTGGATATTTAATTTCTGAATTACCTAAAAACAAATCCTTGAACTGATTCATTCCTGCATTATTAAACATTAATGTAGGGTCATCTTTCACTACCATTGGTGCAGAAGGAACAATTTTATGTCCTTTGGATTCAAAAAAATCTAAAAATGCTTTACGAATATCTACTGATTTCATATGATTTATTGGTTCTAGTTTAAGGGGGCAAATGTAATTAATTAGCACTAATAAAAACTAAACACTGGACAAACATTTCCGTTTAAAGCCTTAATCAATCTATAATTATTTACTTTGCATAAAATAATGCACTAAAACAATGTTAGTTTCTTCATTAAAAACTTTGCTCACATTAATTTTGCTACTGAGCACAATGATTGGATTTTCTCAAAGCACAGACAGTTTGAAAAATAGAAAACATAATTTTTATTTCTTTTGGGGATATAACCGTAGTGCTTACACTAAGAGCGACATTACCATGAAGGCTCAAAACTATGAATACACTATGCACAATGTGATTGCGCATGATAGACCTTCTCCGTTTGATCCAAATATTTATTTTAACCCTAAATGGCTTAGCATTCCTCAATTCAATGTTAGAGTTGGATACCAATTAAATAAAAAATGGTGGTTAAGTGGTGGTTATGACCACATGAAATATGTAGTAGACGCCTTTCAAAACACTACAATTAGCGGAACAATAGACTCTTCTGCATCTTCCTTATATGCTGGCACATATGACAATACACCTTTGGTTTTAGATGATCAAGAATTTTTACATTTTGAACATACCGATGGTTTAAATTTCATTACAGTAGATTTAGAATATGTATCTGCCATTTGGCAATCAAAAAACACAAAATTCAGTTTTGAACATAGAGCAGGTGGTGGACTCGGAATACTTTACCCAAGGACGGATGTAACCATTTTTGGAGTTAAAAATGCCAATATTTTTAATCTTGCAGGTATGGGAATATCATTAAAGAGTCAGTTGCGTTTAAACCTATGGAACGTTGTGTTTGTGCAAGCATCTGGTAAAGTGGGAGGTATAACAATGCCAAGAATTACTACTTCAGGATACAATAAAGACTATGCGAAACAAAGTTTCTTATTTGGAGAATTTCACTGGGCTCTTGGCTGCACTTTTGGTTTTGGAAAAAATTAATTATTATTGAGCAATTGCAAAATTAGCCTCAAATTCTGCCAAAGTAACTGTGGCTACATTATCACAAAATCCATTTCCAAAGTTTAAAATTTGAGAATCTCCCTCAACATCCTCTAATTCGGAAAGCCCTTCACTGATCCAGTTACATGATAAGTCTCTAACTAATCCCGTACCTATTGTTTGGAATACTGCACCAAACCTATCAACTAGTTCTCCTTCCTCTTCGATTTCCAATAAATTATCATACAGCAACATAGCATCGCCACCAGTACCCATAGTACATAAAATACTCCCTTCATATGATATTTGCCTAGTTCCTATTACAACATTTACATTATTTGCTACTATCTCAAATTGATTGCTACCTTTTCTTTTAAGGTTTAATGTTCCTGAAAAAATATTATTATTAATTGAAAAATCACTCAATATTACTGAGCAAGTTGCGCTATCAACATCAAAATAATTAGAAATATTTAATAAAAGAGAACCATTTTTGAGTGCTCCATCAAAATCAACACATTGAGAAAATAATATTTCCAAATTAACGTTACCATTTTCAATATCAACAGTATCACCAGAAATATATTGATAATTCGCACAAGAATTTAACGTATCACTATTGTTTCTGATTCTTCCCAAAACATAACTTTGTGATTGAATAGTATGCACAACCAAGGGAGCGACATCTGCTATATTAGACATCACAATAGCGTAATCTTTAGCTCCTTGAGAACTTTTCTCTTCTGACTTTGTACATCCAGTAGCAAGCAAAATTATAAAAGACAATATCAGGCTTAATTCTTTCATTGTTACAAATTTACAAAAATACATTCATAATATTTCGAAAAGTATCATACACACCTTACTTTTGCGCTATGAAAAATGAAAAAGAATGGTTTGCAGAATGGTTTGACACTCCATATTATCATGTTCTATATAAAGACAGAGACTTTCAAGAAGCTGAAGCTTTTATTAATGCCTTGTCGAAATTCATGAACCTACCACCTCATTCTTCAATCTTGGACTTGGCCTGTGGAAAAGGTAGGCATGCACTTCAATTAAATCAATTAGGATACATCGTAAAAGGTGTAGACTTATCTTCAAATAGCATAGAAGAAGCGCAGAAAAAAAGTAATGCAACACTAACTTTTGAAGTAGCCGATATGCGCTACCCTCTTTCGGAAAAATTTGACGCTATCTACAACCTATTTACAAGTTTTGGGTATTTTAACTCTACAAATGAAAACTTAAAAGTTCTCAATGCCATAAGTAAAATGCTACATTCACATGGTAAGTTTGTAATTGACTTCATGAACAGTAAAAAAGTAGTTACTCAGATGAAGCCGGAAGAAAAGATCATCAAGAATAATATACAGTTTGACATTCACAAAAAACTAGAGGACGGTCAAATAATTAAAACAATACAATTTTCACATGAAAATAAAGATTATCAATTTGAGGAAAGAGTTCAAGCACTCATGCTAGAAGACTTCCATAAATTAATTGATCAAACCGACCTAGAATTAACCCATGTATTTGGAGATTACCAATTGACTCCTTTTGATGAAGTTAATTCTGATAGACTAATATTAATCGGTCAAAAAAAACAGACTACAGCGAAACAATAGGCTTCAATCCTCTCAACCCCATATCTACCACAGTATCACCATCAAGAGGCTCATATATTCCATTTTGATTGTCATCAGACCACTCAAAACTATTATTAGTAGACAATGAAATAGTGAGCGTCACATCCATTGTTTCGGAACCTGTAATGGTAAAAGAATCATCAAATTCTCCGGTAACTACACATGAACCTGGCGGCACTGGAGAAGTCGCAGACAACGGATTAGGGACAGTTGTAGCTGGCGCTTGCCCTTGAGTTACATTACCCAAAGTTTCAAAGCCCCAATAACCTTGTGATTTATTGGCATTAATTGAAACAACCTGGTTGTCAATTACATAATCCTGAATATAGGTGTTAAACCCAACAAAAGAAGCCAATCTACCTGTAAGATTATACCCATTTGCTTTAAACTTAATATCATAGTTTTGATATGTCAGTGACACCCTTAACCAATCATACGTATCTGGTTTTATACTAGACAAAGGTATTTTCATAAACAACTCTTCACTCCCTGTAATTACAGCTTTACTAAAATCTACAGCATCAGAACCTCCTACAGAAGTCTCTTCTCCCTTATATATAACTTCTCCATCTCCTAATTGAGTAGTACTATTTTGCGCAAGTTCAATATAATGAGCACTCATATTATGAAAGACTGGCGATTGAGCAGAATTCCCAGGGGCAACTGTAGCTGGGTTACCAAAATTGTCTAATCTTACTTGAGTAGAGTCAAATCTGAGTTTAATAATCAAATTAGGCTCTGTATCACTAGCGTATTCACAAGCATTATTGTCTTTTTTTGCATTTACATCAAAATTTAACGCTGATGAATCTGTACAACCTTTTTTACATCCTGTAGTCACCAATAGGACTATTGGTATGATTAAAAATATTCTTTTCATGGGGCTATATATCTTATGGCTAAGTTAATACTTATTTCTGAATTGTTTTCAGCATCTTTGCAGTGTGACTAAACAAGAAGCATTAATATTACTGGGAGCGGATGAAAACAACTTTGAAGATGTCGTTTTAACAAGCATTTTCGAACACAAACAGTTTTTACTAAAATCCGTTATTACTCCTCAAGTCTTTAAGACTCGAGCAAGGAAAATTGCGACAATTAATGAAGCGTATAAGTTTTTAAAGAATGAAAAACTTAATGAAAATCAAGCAGAAATAAATTTTGACGAATTACTATTCTCAGATTTAACCACCACGGAACTTTTACGCTTTTATCGGGACTATGAAAAATTAATGAGTGCAACAAAGCTCAAATTCATGCAAAACAACGACCCTCATGTAGTAAGTTCGTCTTGTCTGGAATTATCACATTTGGAACATCAAAAATTAATGACAATATTTGATGCAACAAGAGATTTAAAAATCAACTCTTTAGAGGAAGTGAAAATCTCTGACTTTGTAAACTCAGGAGAAATAATAAAGGAACTTAAATCATGTGAAGCAAGAGAAATCACCAACGAGATATTAATTTCATTGCCAACATTTATTAAAGACATAAGTAGGTCACGAAAATATGCTAATTTTACAAAACTAAAGAACTAAAAGAATGCTTAAAGAATTATGGTACAGTGGTACTTGGGGTAGAATACTGGCTAATGTCATTGTAGGTATAAGTGTTTTTGTAGCACTTTATTTATTATATATTGGATATAGAAAATTGATTGCCGCTTACGGTAGGGGCAAGAGAAAAAAGGTAACTGTAAAATATGCAGATGTTTTTGAATTAAGACCTCCATTTGCTAAGGGAACAGTGCAATTTGGCTTTGAATTAAAAGAAGACACCTATGTAGAGTTTAATATCCTTGATAGGAATGATAATATCGTAGAAAACCTGCATACTGGAATACTAAAAAGCGGTATTCATCCGTTTCTATTTGATTCTACAAAGTACAATAACAACATTTACTATTACAACTATAAATCTGACGTACAAAACATTAGTAAAAAATTCATCATTGATAATTAATCCTAAATCCATACTGACATTTATTCTTTTAATTTGCTCATTTTCATTCTTTGGACAGGAAGAAGGTAAGCCTACTCCGCATATATTCAAAATTGACTTCAAACTTCCAACGGCATTTAGCAATAGAAGTTTCAAAGGAGTCATGAGTGGATTAGCAGACATAGATTTTGCTTATCAATTTCAATTTTCTAAACCAGGCATATTCATTAACACTGGCTTAAAATACAGTTATTGGAATCTTGAATCGACAGTTTTTTCAGGAGATGTTGTCACAGGAAAACTAGAGATTCTTGAGCCTTTTATAGGTTTAGGATATCGCCATATATTTTCTGAAAAAGTGTTTTTGGAGTCCCAATTAAAAGGAGGTTATTCTTTCATTAATACAAATTCTAACTTACTTAGTTCTACATATAAACAATCGGCATTTGCATTAGAGCCTAAATTCGGACTGTTTTACAAAAGTTCAAACCTAACAGCTATTGGCTTGACAATAAATTATAATATTATTACTACTAAATTTACACCAGAGAATATTGGGCTTTCAAATTTCCCAGGAATGACTATGGAAGCGAGTGATGGGATTTATCAGTATTTTTCCATAGGCTTTGGTATTTATGGCGTTATTCCAAAGTTCAAATAAGGTATTTTAGTATCTTTGCGCTCCTTTATAATTAACATGATAAAATCATTCTCAGCCATTCTTCTTATCTTTTTGTCTATTGCAATTAACGCCCAAGTAAATGGAAACAAAAGAATAATTGACACTTTAGTATCGGGAAATGACTCTGTAGTAATATTTGCAGACAAAAGTTGGGAATACATTAAGATGCTAAACTTTGACGGTGTTACAAACCCATATCTGAACGCATTAGCTACAGAGTTAGGCTGGAAGGAAGATTGGGTTAATGACGTCCCTTACACCTATGATAATGATTTATCTGCGCTGGAAGATACTGTATGGCTATGTGTAGTAGATGATGAACATAATGAATTTTGCATGCCTCACCCTGGTATGATTACTTCAACTTTCAAATATAGAGGGAAGCGATTCCACTACGGCATAGATGTCGACTTAGATACTGGAGATACTTTATATGCTGCATTTAACGGGATAGTTAGGTATGCACAATATAACAAAGGAGGTTATGGTAACTTAATAATCATAAGACATTACAATGGATTGGAAACATACTACGCTCACCTCTCCAAATTACTGGTTTCACCAAATCAAGAAGTCAAAGCAGGTGACTACATAGGTCTTGGTGGAAACACGGGAAAATCATATGGTGACCACCTACATTTTGAAGTCAGACTATACGGCAATGCATTAGATCCAGAAGAAATCATCGACTTCCAAAAGAATGAATTAAAGAAAAACAACCTACTTATTAATGGTAAGATGTTTAGTTACAGTAAATCAAGTAAAAGTTACACTTCTTCTGGTTCATCAAGTAAGAGTAGTTCCACAGATAAGAACGCATCTGTTCACAAGGTAACTTCTGGTGATTCGCTTTATTACATTGCATTAAAATACGGTACTACAGTAGATAAATTATGTAAACTCAATGGCATAAAAAAAACGGACATTCTTCATATTGGTGATAAGATTAAATTGAAATAGATGTTTGAGGTTTGAGAGGTGATTCAATTTAAGACTCTAATCGCATCAACAACATAAAGTTACCATAATTTATTCCACAAAAAATCCCCAACCAAATTAATGACCGAGGATTTCAAATTTAAATTTTCTTAGAATTACTTCTTAAGTAAATCTCTGATTTCTCCTAATAAAACTTCTTCTTTAGAAGGTGCAGGTGGAGCTGCAGGTGCTTCTTCCACTTTCTTCTTAGTTTTGTTGTATGCTTTTACAATCATAAACAAAACAAACCCTACAATAACTAAATTGATAATTGAATCAATCCAAGCACCGTACATGATTGCGTTTTCTGGTATTGTAACAACACCTTCAGCATCAGTAACAGCTTCTGACAATACGTACTTCATATCTGCAAAACTTCCGTTGCCAGTGAAAATACCAATGATTGGCATCATGATCATACTTACGAATCCTTTAACAACTGCTCCAACAGCACCTGCAAGAATTACGGCAATAGCTAAATCAATGACATTACCAGTCATTATAAATTTCTTAAACTCTTTTAACATTTTATTAATTTTTAAATGGTTAACTGATGCAAATAAAGGCATAAATAAGTTCTTGAATAAAATCACCTCTATGTCTTTCAAACATAAATCTGTGAATTGCATCATTCAAAGGTTAAGTGGTGAAAAATCACTTCAAATTTGCTACATTCTTAATTTGCCCCCATTTTTTAGAACTATTTTCCCATAGTTTTTCGCCTTACAAGGCAATTTATTGCTCCTTTCATAACTGGAGCATATTTTGACACCTCTCCATGACTCTCCGAAATAGTTAGTAACAACAGCGCCATTTACGATTAACGTTGCTTTAGCCTCAAGATAAATGGTTGCCCCTGAAGCCATATGTAATTGTTCATTAACTTCTAAAGTTTGGCCTCTTCTCACAACTACATCTTGTCTTACAACCATTGCCCTATCCCAAATTGTATCATCCCATAACTCAATAGGCTTGTATGGTTTATATTCATTAGCAGTAGTAAGCACAATTCTACTAGAGTCTTTTGAATACAAAGAATGAACATAACCTATTTGTTTTGGAGATAGGTAGTTTCTACAAATATTGTAACCCATGATATTATTACTAGTAACAGTAGAATTACAATCAATAAAACCAAATTTATCATGCTTTGGCAAGTCATCAAATTGCGGTCTATCTGTATGGCTTAATCCAATAGTGTGACCTAATTCATGTGCTGTCAGTTGCGCCCCTGCCCAATCGCCTCCTTTGATAATATTACTTACGTTTAAAAAGTAAGGACTAGGACCACACCCGAAAGCAATTTCTGATTTAGAACTACCGGTATAAAATACGTGCAAAGCATTTTTGTCTGTTGCATATTTCTGCCATAGATCCATAGAGCAATTACTATTTTCTTCTTTGTATAACAACAACTTCGTAGGCGCTCCGTTGAACTTTGAAGTAATATTAAAAACGGTATTGCCATTTTGAACAGACACCTTATCATACTGTAAGTTCTTGGGATTACTGCCTTCAAAAAATGCCTTCAAACTATCTTCTGCCCGAAACAAACGTGATTTCCAATTTCCTTTCACCACCAATTCTTTTGAAATTGAATCATAACTGATAAACTCCATAGGATGTTTGGAATCGGCCTTTACTCCTATTCTATCCCAATCATTTTCATCTGTATGAAACTGTATATTCTCTACTTTGAACTTCACTCTTGCGCTAGGAATATAATGCTCTTTACCATCAGAAGTTGGCAATGTTGGCTTTCGTAAATCTCTGTAAAATGCATTTATCCAATCATATTGTTGATGGATATAATCAAGACTGTCTTCTGTGAGATTCTCAGCATCATTTTGAGATTTTTTAATGACATGAATTATTGTCCTAATTTCTATAGTAGGATGCGTTTCCTCAGTTGTTTCCTGATAAGGTATGTATTTATCAATATCTTTTTGACCATAGTCAAACACAACTATTGTCAAGAAAAAAACAACAACCTTCCATTTATTGAAGTGTATCAACATCCTCAAATTCTGGTTCAACAATATCTAAAGCAGGGATGCTATCTAATTGAAGCCGTATTGGTTCAATGTGCTTTAGGAAAGCAGCAAGAGCACTATCCTTCAATGGATCTACTGTAGGAATATCAATACTCAATGGATCAACTGCTTTTCCATTAATGTAAACCCTATAATCTAGGTGAGGACCTGTGGATGTTCCTGTACTTCCAACCTCTCCAATTAATTGTCCTTGCTGAACATGAACACCTTTTTTGATGCCTGGGCCATACTTGGATAAGTGTAAGTATTTAGTTTCTATATCCCCAACGTCATGCTTAATCTTCACCATATTACCTGCCCCGCCACTATACTTGGCATGCGTTACAGTTCCTGAACCTGTTGCCACCACATCTGTTCCCATTGGTGCAGCATAATCTACACCATGGTGAGGTCTATATATTTTAAGAACTGGATGAAATCTATTATTTGAAAACTTAGATGAAACTCTCGTATATTCTAATGGTGCACTTAATAAAGCACGTTGCATCTGTTCTCCAGAATCTGTAAAGAATGTTGGTTGAATAGAATCTGTTTGGTATCTGTAAAATCTATAATCTTCCGTTTTATGATTCATTAAAACGGCATGCAAATCACCAATTCCCACATATTCATCATCCACATATTTAGCATCATAAATCACTTTAAAATAATCTCCTTTCTTTACATCAAAGAAATCTACACTCCAAGCAAACAACTTGGTAAACTCGACTAATAATGCTGGTGATAAATCCTGATCCATAAAAGCATTCCAAAGACTACTATTGATGATTCCTCCAGCCATTTCGCGTTTCACCACTACATCTTTAGATTCAATATATGCGGTAAGCGTATCATCAAAATGATATACTAAATAATCAATTAGATTTATTTCATAAATAAAGTATTCAGCTCGTTTTACAGTGTCTTGCATCTTGCTCAACATCATAAACTTGTTTCCTGTTTTAATTTTCTTTACATCAAAAAGGGAATCGTATTTTGCTGCCATGTTATACACCTCCGTAAGTGTAATGCCATATCTCGGTAGCACATGCGTTAAACCTTCATTTTGTTGAATCCTACCTGTATCTACAATGAAACTATCTACTTCAATATTGTAAGCAATGGTTGGTGCTGGTGGCACTACAATTACCTCTTCCGCTGAATTATCATTCTTTTCGTTTGTCTTTTCTTCTGACTCACAAGCAACTAGAATACTTCCAAAAAATGAAATGGGCAGGAAAATTTTTAACAATAATTTATTGGTCATACTTTTACTTAATTAAACTTTTACAAAATAACGGTTTACTTTTAAGAGATTTAACCCACAAATTTACTTTTTGTTAACGTTGTTTACTTGATTAGTCTTTTATTTGTAGTCGCAAAGTTATTTTCCGCTGTTAAAAAGCACAAAACAATTAGTTTCATGATGAACAACGTACATATTTCTTCCATTGATAATTACATTTTCAAACAACTCATTCAGAGTTATGAACCTGACCAAATAATTGCAATAGTTGATGAAAATACCGTTGGATACCTTGATGATATTCACTTGATTACCGACATTAACATTGACGCCATTCAACTGCCTGCTGGCGAGCAATACAAAAACATCCAGTCATTGGCTGGCATTTGGAGTGACTTAACAGAGAACAATTTTAGAAGAGATGGATTAATTATAAACCTTGGAGGAGGAGTTATTACAGATCTTGGAGGATTTGCTGCCGCTACCTACAAAAGAGGAGTTGATTTCATCAATATACCTACCACGTTATTATCAATGGTAGATGCTGCTATTGGTGGAAAAACAGGAATTGACTTTTTGGATTTCAAAAACCAAATTGGTGTAATAAAAGATGCCAAAGCGGTTTTCTGTGATGTTGCATACTTTGAATCATTGCCAACTGAAGAATTACTTTCAGGTTTTGCGGAAGTTATAAAGCACGGATTAATTGCCGATGAGAAATACTGGAGATATTGCATTGGCACTCCATATGCAGAATTAAAATGGAGTAAAGTTGTCAAAGGGAGCATTGAAATAAAAGGCGGAATCGTAGAAAGAGATCCTGAAGAAAAAGGAGAAAGAAAACTACTTAATTTTGGCCACACCATTGGTCACGCTATTGAGTCTCAAAGATTGGAAAAAAAACCTATTCTTCATGGTTTTGCAGTTGCTGCAGGAATGATCATGGAAGCGCATATATCTATGCAAAAAGGATTATTAGCCGAAGAAGCTTTCAAAAAAATAGAACAAAAAATAAAC
>JBFHGR010000108.1:0-10758 GCA_041583015.1 Parvicella sp.
AACTTTAACGCCAGTTATATTCTTTCTAAATACAACACCACTACCAGTAACAAGTAAAGCAACCTGGATCATCCCTTCTTTATTTGTTTTGTCTCTTCTTAAGTTAAATGTTGATTTCATATGTTATTAAATTGATTAAAGTTAATAAAAGGGGTGTAAATTTAGGTGTAAGATTTTAAATTAAAACTCCTTAAACTTCAAGATACATTTTCAAATATATATCTTTTAAGTCTTTATTCATAGATATAACCAGATAAAACGGAATAAAACTAGATAAAAAAAATAAGGTACTCCCGCCTCGAGTACTCGAAGCCTTCTCTTTATTGAGAAGGCTTTTTTTCTTTAAACCCTTTTGTACGTTGGCTTCCACCTCGTACTTAACACTTAACCCTTGTCATTTATGATAGGGGTTTTTTGGTTAAGGGTGGAAGGAAATACAATTAGCATCTAAAACGGCTTGTTTACCTATTGCAACTAACTAGAAAACTAATTCTACAATAGACAAAAAAATATTTATGGGAGCTCTATTGAATTCCTATATTTGCTATACATATGGGGAAGCAATTAATCTACGTTAGTCTTATTTCCGGAATAATAACCTTACTAGTTGGGTTAATTCTATACATTACTGGAGAAACCTCATATGGTTCTGGAACCGGAAATATGGGACAAGTCCAAAATGGTGGACTTGACTCCAATCGTGCGTTTCTTCTTGGAATAGGCATGTTAATTTTCGCAATCATTGCCTATTATTGGAATAAAAACGAGATTAAAAGAAGGAATAACCTATAAACGGGGGTAATAATTTCAGTTGGCAGATTATCTTAAGCATCCTTCCCTTAGTCTTGGAAATACAAACTTAAGGCGCCACCACAAACTTAGCCGTAATTGTCTCCACCCCTCCTTGCACCCTACAAAAATAGACTCCAGTACCTAGTTGGGCTGAATTGAACTCTAAGAATTGAACTTCCAGTGGATTGATTTTTTCAATGGTTAGAAGTTGCTCCTGAACAACTCTCCCCCTTATATCTATCAATTGAATGACTTGGTTACCTTCTTCTAACAAATGCCAAGAAACTGTAAAATTACTTCCATAAGAAACCGGATTGGGCATTACCAATATATCATTGCTCAATGAATTCTCCAACGCTTCAGTATTAAACCATTTGGCCCCTATGTCCGTTCTCGTATTATCAGCGTCAGATGCGAAAACAGGATCTCCAGTGTTGATGCAAGGTGAATAATATTCTAGGTTATAATCATTAGAATAACTTGGGTCACCAAATATATTCCCAACACCACTTAGCACATCCACGTTGCTACAATTGTAATTAAAAATAGCACTTGAGGTTACATCAATCAATGCTGACGCTTCTTGACTATTTGACAAAATAGAATTTTCTACGCTCGCATAACTTCCTTCAAGTCCGTTATTTTTCTCAAACAACGCTATTGCAAAATTATTTCCATCAATGGTATTGTGATCTAACAATGCTTGAGAGCCATCTTTTACTGCCACTCCATAAAATGAATTGGTCAATATGTTTCTTTCTATAAAAATACTTGAAGACCCTTCTCCTACCGACACGGCCTTATCTACAATCCCACTAACATTATTTCCAATCACTCTCAAAGAATCACATACTACGCCTTCTATTTGTCCAATATCAATCCCATCATCTTCTCCATACACAATTGTATTTCCTTGAATCAAACCATTTTTTACAGCATCAAAATCAATGGCATCATTATCTCCATAAGTAGAAGAAAGATAACAGTTCACTACCGATGCATCTGTGAATTGGAAATTAACCTTCTCCCCAGCAGATTTATGAAAATAACAATCCCTCACAGCAGCTTCACCGTGATAACCATAAATCGATCTTTTGGCAATGTTAAATGTGGAATTATTGATACTAAAGTTACCATATCGACCAGCAATAGCCGCATTCATTGGAACAGAATCACTGCCGTGTGTAGCATCTTTTATGGACATATAACTAAAAGTGGACGTACTTGCAGAAGAATCAATGAGGATGCTATTCCACTCCCCCAAATGACCATGCAAATAAACAGAATCACTAGCATCTCCAAGAAAATTAACTTCTCCTTTCACAATAAACTCTGCGTTGGATTTCATTCTTACTTCCACTCCGGCTAGAAAGTTTGTGATACATCCATTTGGAATAGTAATTGGCGCAGTAATGTATATAGGAGATTCATTAATGGTGTAAGTAGCATTACATGGAATTTGATCTAAAATGGTACCCACCAAAAATTGCGCACTATCAATAGAAGTATTCCCCAAAGTATCTGAAATTTTAAATGTCATCCATTCCACACCTTGCCAATTATTATAATTCAGAGAAACTACTTGTTGTGCAGAAATAGACTCTTGAATAGCAACATTTCCTAGAACTTCTATAGTCAGGTCAGCAATCGGCATATTGGGCGAATAGATATACTCATTCAAATCAAAATCAATAAAAGCAACTCCAGCATTGACTTCTTGATTGGGTATTTTGCCTATATGCAGCAATGAAAGATTACTAGGATTCAAAGGTGTTCCTAAAAAACTATTAGACAAATACCAGTTATGACCATATTCATTATCAAAACTTGCGTCTATCAACTCTATACTCAACGTATCTGGTGCATATATCTCTGGCCAAGGTGAAGAATTTAAATAATCTACAGAATCAATAACGTGACCATCGCTATTTATTAGCCTTAACTCTCCCTCATCTGAGGACAAACCAAAATTTAAATTACCATACACTTGATCTCCAACATCCATCCCATAATAATCTTTATACCAGTTTAAAAAAGAAACCCTATCGGCCGCCAAAATGACATAACTATTAGGAGCCATCAATGCATTTCCGGGAAATGAATACGCATCATTCCCATCTTTAAACACCCAATTAGACATATTGATCCAATTAGCACTTGGATTATACAACTCTATCCAATCACCCACATCATATAAAGTATCTTTTACCGCCTTTATTTCTGTAATCAACACATTTTCCGCTTCCAAGGAAGTTGCTTGAAAATAGGCTATTATACTTGTGTCAGAATTTAAAAGCATTGAAAACTGAGCCTGTGTAGAATCCATTAAACCCGAATTTCCCCACCCCACAAACTCATACCCTGGATTAGGAATCGCTGTCAAACTAAAAGTCAAGCTATCAAAATACTTACCAGTCCAATTATCCTTCGGGACTATTAAATTATTGATTGCAATTTCTCCCGCACCAGCAGTTTGTACTTGTAAATTCAAATTAGACATTGAGGTTAATTCCGAAAAATAAGTCAATGCGTCACTTTGTACTTTCAGCCCCCGATTGGCATACCAATCTGCAACTTTGCTTAAAGAATCCTCCCAAGCCTGAAAACTGACAATAGGTGCAGCATATCCATTGCTTGCGCTACTCCATAAAGGAATATGGTCCTGCATATAATTATCCAACATTGTTTTTACCTCTGCTTGCTTTTCATTGAGCAAAATAGGATTGAATGTTACGTAATAGTGATCTGCTAATTGACTTAAGAAATATTGCCTGTAGTCATCATTGGTAAGCAATTTTCTAATGGGACGAGTAATCCATTCTGGATTGTCAATTCCTCCCACAGGATTAGTTACAAAATCAAATAAAACACTATCAATGTTTACCATTTGCATTCCTTCATCATAACCTCTTTGAAACCATCTCCACTTGCCTTCATTTTCTCTGCTCTTCCATTGGAAAGAATTTTCTGAAGCCCATTTTTGATTACCAAAGAAGAGTGTGCTTAAAATGTGATGGGTATAATTCTCCACGTCCATCTCACTAGAAATACTTTCAAAACTCAAACTATCCATAACCGTTATGTTCTGCAATGAATCCATCCAGTTATTGTAACTAACCGGGCTTCCTTCTAGTGCGCCATTCCCTTTTATGATATCGATGGAATCATTGTCGTATCCATATAACTCTTCAGGATACTTTGTATCCGTGTTTACTCTAATATTGTAAACCCCTTGCCAAACACCATTGATATAGACTGATGAGGGTCTATAAAAACGGTTATCCAAGTTCAAATTATCTTCTGTAATCTTTTGGCTCAAACCATCTTTCACCATTGTATTACCCCAATCCTTTATACCGTTTCTCAATGAAAATGACTTGTAGGAGGTCATACTTTCGTCTGGAAACAACTTATAATTTAAGTTTTTCTTACCATACTCATCCCTTGCTCTAAGGTTCATCGGTTTTTGAGGTAATTGCCAACCTTCGTCTTGCAAAACTTCAATTCCCATTTCTTGAGACTTATCCGTACCCAATTTCACATCGATGATTTCGAAATTGATTTTATACTCCCAACTAGGCAAGAAGTTTTGTGTAAATAATCCTGTCCCGCTATCATAGAACAAAAGGGAATCACCTGTAATAGAAATTATTGGCAAATCTTGATCTGCAACAACATCAAAAATATAGGAATGTGTCTTAATTTCGCTAGGTACTAAACTATCCTGAAACACTGCAGCCCTTACCGTAGTGTTCTGAGTAATCGGCAAAGGAGATGAATACAAAGTTGAACTTAGGTTGGGATCCGTTCCATCCAAAGTATATCTAATTTCACCAGAGACAAAATCCTTGGTTAATTCCAATAATTGTGGCGTTTCATAAACACCACGCTTTACAGAAAAAACTGGATTAGATTTTACAAAACCGTTATAACCTATTGCATTGTTTTGAGCATATGGTGTGGCAGTAGTACAGAAATAAAACGGACCAGTACCATCAGGTATTCTACTGTAAGACACATTGCTTTCTTGCTCAGAAAAAGTTATTTCGTCTTCAATTATTCCCTGTGGATTAGTAACCAGTATTGACTCACCTTCAGCACTAATTTTAAAACTAAGATGAGTTGGTCCTTGCAAAGTATCCCCATCTGCCCAAAAAACAAGATATCCGCCTGCTGGTATTGTGGTGAATATAGGATTGGTAGCAGGTATTTTATATTTATAAGGATTATTAGGATTATCACTAAAATAATAACCAGCCAAATCAATGTCTGCTCCAGTGCTATTATAAATTTCTATCCAATCATCATATTCTCCCGCGTTATCAGAAAGCACATGAGAATTAGACGCCATAAATTCGTTTACCACAAGATTCTGACCATATAGTGCTAATTTGGTAACCAACACTAATACTATTAAAATATACTTAAGCATTACTCCGACTTAACAATTCGCATTACACTATCTCCAACCTTCACAAGGTAAACACCTTGACTAAAACCGGACATATCTAATGTCTCATTTTTAACGACTCTCTTCACTAGCAAAACCTCACCAAGGACATTTAAAAACCAAACATCCTTAATTTCATTTGCCCCCTTCCATGAGATTGTTAACTGATCTGTTGCCGGGTTAGGAAAAACAAAAACATCATCCATTCCATTATTCTCATGAATACTATTAGCCTGACTTGGTGAACAGTAATCCTCTCCTATTTTCCTTGGATCCTTAGTTAAGGATATATCTAAACCAACAGAATCTGCGATACTTTCCCATGGGACAGTAATATAATTGGTGTATTGACCAGCAGGAGCGTTATCGTGTGAAATAAAAACACCATTAGGGTAAGTAGTGCTAATTGGAAAACTCAACACATCTATACCATCAGGCTTATAACATGCAGGAAGAGCTCCAGCAGTTATGATAAATTCCCCAACAAAAGCATTATTACCGCTTCTTTCATAAATTTGAATAGAGGATGTAGATTGCGAACATACCATTAAATATCCTGTGGTGTCAGTTGAGTAGTACATCGCTATTCCTTCTATACCATCAGAAAGATGTCCCCACCCACCAATAGTATCCATAAGAACCCTTGTGCTTCCTCCACTCGGTGATGCTGAGTATTTCCAAACCCCCACAACTTCCTCTGCAACATACAAATTACCCAAAACTTGATCCACAACCATACCTTCAGTTCTCGTAGGTAGATTTAAAATTTGTCTAACTAACGTAGCATCTATAGTTCCCGAACCACTATCGGTCAGTTCATATTGATACACAAAACCAGAACTATTTTTAAGGGTTAGAAAAGCGTAAAATTTATTATTGCAAACATCTTTATAAAATGTAAACCCATACAATCCAGACAATCCAGTGCTTGTTAGACCTGTAATATTCACCAAAGTACGTGTTGCATCATCAACACGATACAATTCAATTCTATTAGTAGAACGATTTGATGCACCAACGATATCTACCGTATCTGTGCCAAGTGGGAAACCATACATAACATCTACATTATTCATGCTTGTCCCTGCAGGTGTTGTCCAAAATCTTGTACCATTCATATTGTATAATTCCAACCTTCCATTAGAGGATTTGTCTGTACCAATAAAAAAACTACTATCAGAATTAGTAGGGTGTAAGTAAATTGCAGGGTCATCTGCAGAATTATAACTGGTAACATTATCTGTTTCATACAAAGCATGCACACTATCTAATTGTGTGTATGAAATAAATGGAAAAAGTAGAATGAAAATTATTGAATTGAATTTCATATGTTAAATTTAAATTACTAAATTACAATTATTTCCTTAACCCCTTATTTTTCGCATTCACTGGTTACACATAAATATTTGATATTTAAATATACTCCCACTCAAATGCATCGCATTCTTCAATTCAATATAGCACCCCCTAAATCATCAGACTTAATGATAAATCGCTTTTACAAAATACGAGTTAAAACAAGCGAAAGTTCAAAAAATCATAAATAGATGCCTAGATAAATACATTGAGATGAATCAACTTTAAATATGATGATTGT
Source organism: Parvicella sp. (assembly GCA_041583015.1). Taxonomy (GTDB): domain Bacteria; phylum Bacteroidota; class Bacteroidia; order Flavobacteriales_D; family Parvicellaceae; genus Parvicella. Next base: position 6,840 of record JBFHGR010000108.1, read on the forward strand.
CACATAATTACCATTTCAATAATGTAATTTCGTATTATGAAAATTAAACACTTTAACATTTGGCTTATAGCAACCTTCATGATAACAATTCTTGGATCATGCAAGGAGGAGAAAAAAGCAATCACCCCTACAAAACAGGACATTACGCATTCAATTTATGCCTCTGTAACCGTAAAGCCAGATAATCTATATACTGTTTATCCCCAACAAACCGGAATAATATCTGACATCTATGTAACAGAAGGAGACACTGTTATTTCTGGTCAAAAAATAGGTTCGATTATTAATGATAACATAGAGTTAAATCAAGAAAAAGCGGCACTTCAGTTTCAATTGGCAGAAAGCAAACTATATGGACAAGGGAATACATTAAAAACTTTGGAAGGTGAAATTGAATCGTTGACTTTACAAGTAAAATTTGATTCAGTCAATTATTATAAAAATTTAAAACTACTAAAGGATAAAGTAGTCACACAAACTGCGGTTGACAATTACGAATTAAAATATGAGTTGAGCACCAAACAACTTAATAATTCCAAACAAAATTATTATCAAATAAAAAAAGAATTGGAGAACAGTTTAAAACTATCTGAAAACAATTTGAAATCTGCAAAAATTAACCTCAACGACTCTTACATTTATTCATTAATAGATGGGATGGTTTACAGTGTGGACAAAGAAATTGGAGAGTTTATTTCATCACAAATTCCTTTTGCACAGATTGGAAGTAAGAAGAATTTTGTACTGGAAATGCTTGTTGATGAAGAGGATATCACCAAAATTAAAATAGGACAAAAAGTAATCGTATCGCTGGAGGCATATGCAGACACATCATTCATGTGTGAGGTAACAAAAATATTTCCTCAAAAAGACTTGATTAAACAAACCTTCACGGTAGAAGGTATCTTTTTAGAGCAGCCCCCAACCTTGCTTTTCGGAATGTCTGGAGAGAGCAATATTGTTATTGACCAACAAGCAGATGCATTAATTATTCCTCGTGAATTCATTAATGACAAAAATCAAGTTAAAACGAAAAAAGGTTTAATAACAGTTAAAACCGGCTTGTATGATATGAATAACATTCAGATTCTTGAAGGTATCAATTTGGAAACTAAAATTTACCCTTTAGATGAAGATTGATTTCCTTTTCACACTCAGAATCTCTAGGATTCACCTAATGTCTAGGCTAAAACAGTCTATTGTAGCTGCTTTGGGTGTAACTTTTGGGATTGGCACATATATTATTCTCATGAGTTTCATGACGGGGCTCAATGGTATTTTGGATGATTTAATCCTCAATAGAACACCTCATGTCCACCTATTCAATGAAACAAAACAAAGTCAATATCAGCCAGTAGCGTTGCATCCAGATTTTCAAAACAAAATTAATTTTGTGTCTTCCGTGAAGCCAAGCGATGCGCTACCTAAAATAAAGAACGCTATTCCGATGATGCAAATGCTTGAACAAGACGACAATGTCAAAGCAGTAACTCCGCAGTACACTGCTAAGGTTTTTTACCTTGCAGGGAGTACGCAACTAAATGGAATGGTAAGAGGTGTAGATATTGAAAAAGAAATCAAACACTACAACCTCAACAATTATATTTCTCAAGGAGATTATAAAGACCTGAAACCTGGAACAAATACCATCATTTTAGGAAAAGGTATCGCCAAGAAACTTTCGTTAGAATTATATGACAAAATCACGGTGAATGCGGGAAATAATAACATTTCCCTTAAAATAGTAGGCTTTTATGAAAGTGGAATGTCCGACATTGACAACACACAAAGTTATACCAGTCTTGAAACAGCACAGAGAATAGGAGGAGTAACAAACAACTATATTACAGATATCAATATAAAATTATACAACAAGGAATTAGCAGCAAGCATGGCAAACAGGCTTGAAAATCAATTCAGTGTTTCTGCTGTAGACATCGATGAAGCCAACGCTCAGTTTGATACCGGTACCGGCATAAGAAACCTAATTTCATATGCTGTTTCCATTACATTGCTAATTGTTGCAGGGTTTGGAATTTACAATATTCTAAATATGTTTATTTATGAAAAAATGGATGATATTGCCATATTAAAAGCAACAGGATTTTCTGGAAAAGATGTTCAAAGAATTTTTATTTTACAAGCTATGTTAATTGGATTAATAGGTGGTATTCTAGGGTTGATTTTGGGCTATGGCGTTTCTTTTCTAATTAGTATATCTCCATTTGAAACAGACGCAATGCCCAATTTGAAAACATTTCCTGTCAACTTTAATCCAATGTATTATTTAGGAGGAATGGCATTTGCACTAATATCCACATTTTTTGCAGGATATTTACCCGCTAGAAAAGCTAAAAACATAGATCCAGTGGAAATAATAAGAGGAAAATAATGATTTTAGAAACAAAAAACATAAATAAATATTTCAGGAAACCCGTTAATTTCCATGCCTTAAAAGACATCAACATCTCTATTGATAAAGGTGAGTTTGTATCAGTAATGGGGAAATCAGGTTGTGGTAAGTCTACATTACTATACATTCTATCTACAATGGATACTGATTATGATGGTGAATTATTCTTAGACAATGAATTAATCACCAATAAAACAAATGAAGACCTAGCGCGCTTAAGAAATGAGTTAATTGGTTTTGTTTTCCAATTTCACTACTTGCTACCTGAATTTACTGTGATAGACAACGTCATGCTTCCCGCTGAAAAATTAGGCAAAAAGTCTAAAGAAGAAATTAGAATTGACGGGATGGAGAAATTACGGCTTTTAGGTATAGAAGGTCAAGCTGACAAAAAGGCCAACCTACTTTCTGGAGGCCAAAAACAAAGAGTATCCATTGCAAGGGCATTAATCAATAGTCCTAAAATAATCATGGGTGATGAGCCTACCGGAAATTTGGACAGTAAGAATGCTGAAAATGTATTTGAAATATTCAAGGAATTAAATGAATCTCAGGACCTTTCCTTGCTTATCGTAACACATGATCAAGATTTTGCTGAGAAGACTCACAGAATTATAACCATGGAAGACGGAAGAATACTCAGCCATAATGGTTTAAATAAAAAATAAAAACTATTCTAATCTTCTCCTTCAGGCAACTCCAAAGCTTGCACACTCTGAATAGCATTTCCTGCAATTCCCTTAATAGATGCGTGCATATCGATTGTATTGATAATTACCTTCTCTAGTTGCTTTTCACGTTGCTTCCAAATTCTTTGCATGCTGCGTTTTTCGCTTTCGAGATCATTCTTCATTTGAGAGAATCCTTCTACAATGGCTTCCACTTGCATTCTAAAGGTGTTAGAAGTAAGAAAGTCATACAACATATGCATCTTATCTCCTTTACCCTCTTGAGACGCAACAGCAAGATTTAACTTAACCACAGTTTCTCTTAAAACACTGCACAAACCTTTGAACTCTTCAAATGTGCAGATCCACACACCATCAATCTGTCCGATTCTGTCCAACTCTTTGGGTCTGACTTCAGAAACTAACACACCAATATCTGCTCCTTTCTCTCTCATATCGGCTTTGAATTTTTCTATCCACGAAGGTTGAAAATCTTTAGTTCGCTTACTTTCATAATAAATCTTACCACAATTTTGTGTTGTTCTTGTATTTACAATTTGAATGCAATCTCCACCTCTCGCTCCTTTTTTGATCTCATCTATAGTATCCAGAGGGAAATTAGGTGCCAACCACTCTTCAATGGCTAATTCTTGGACCTCTCCTTGCAGCTGCATCGAACCTTGATCTTGCTTACGTTTCATTTCTTCCGTTAGCTTTTTCTGATCTTCCAATTGCTTCTGAAGTTCCTTGAATTTCAATTCATTCTTTTCTTCTTCCGCCTTTCTAATTTTCTCTTTTTCAGCCAGTAGAGTGGCGTTCAAGTTTTTTTGCGCTTCTG
>JBFHGR010000109.1:0-10736 GCA_041583015.1 Parvicella sp.
AAAAATATGGCTGGGGATTGCTAGGATACTAGTGTCCCCGTCATCAAAGTCCCATGAATGAAACCCAACATTGTTGGTGGAAAGGTCAGTAAAATTGACTGGTACGTTTATAGGTGGGTTGGAGTTGGAAACAGAAAAGTTAGCAATTGGGGGTGTATTGGTTATAGTTGATGTCCAAGATGCACTAAATCCACTATAATTTGTATTGTAGTTACTAACCCATTCTAAATATATAGCTCCTGAATAAGCTGTTACTGGAGATGGTGGTGCAGTTATTGAGTAAAAAGATCCAATGACTGTACCAGAAGCATCTTCACCATCATAAACAATTAAATAGTCTGTTGTTGTTGGACTATAGAACTCTTGAAAAGTTAATGTTATGGAAGTAGCACATCCTGGTTTTATTAAGGCTGTGCAGTTTTCATTGTCACCATAGTTCCCAAGTGGACCACCTGAGTCAACCAGGATTCCGCTAACAGAATTGATAGAGTTCATACCACTGCACATCGTAATTTGATTTACAACATTGATATAACCAGTTTTTGTTTCTACAGTAGAGCCGTAACTGTTGCTTGCAGTAAGTTCTACTGTATAAGTACCTGTTGCTGGGTATGAAATTGTAGGGTTTTGTAGTGTAGATGAAGTAATGTTTGCTCCTGGGAAAGACCAGTTCCAACCAGTAGGAAGATTCATTGAAAGGTCAGTGAAATTTATTGGTTGTCCCACACCAACAGTGAGTAGATCTGCTTCAAAATCTGTGGCAGGAGGGTTTGTATTTGCTAATATTTTGATGCCGTAATCTATATGTTTTCCATAAGTAGGACTGATACAAGGGTCCATACCATTGCTACTATAGTCTGAACTTACTCTCATTCTTAAAAATGTATTCAAAACGGCTCCTGCTGGAATAGAAATAACATCTGAATGATTTGTTAATACATTTAATTTTTCAAAAATCTTTTCTGTTGCATTATCAAAAACCCCATCATTATTAAAGTCGATCCAAGCCATCACATTTTCAGTGTAAGTGGAACCTGTGGTAATGTTCAAATTGTATGAAAGCCCTTCTGTAACTGTAGTTGAAAATTGACAACTCATATCAGAGTATCCATCAGCACCACCATTAGAAGTGTGGGCAATAGAATTAAAATTAACCTGGTGAATTCCCATGTTAAGAGTTCCGTTGGTTGTGGCTGGTGTACATGCTGTAGGTATTGGTCCTCCAGTATTAGTTATATTGATATAATTTGTTCTAATTAAAGTGTCAATTTGTGTTCCACAAGAACCAATTCCAGAAACTATAAGGGTTACATCATATGTTCCCGTTGATGTGTACGTATGAGTTGGACTTGCTAAAGAACTGCTGTCGCCATCACCGAAATACCATTTGTGTGAAATGGTAGCGTTTTGACTTAAATCATTGAAGTTTACTGTTGAAGGGGTATTGCATGAAAATGTTTGATCTGCATTAAAGTTTGCTACAATTGGGTTGTTGGTAGGTAATGAGCCTATACCAACTGCGTACCATGCATTCATGACAGTTTCGGTAGATGCAGAGCATGTTCCAAATAAATCTTCTGATGCTTGAATAGATAGTGTTCTAAAGCTAGCATAGTCGGTTGTAGTCGTCATATAAACGGTTAGTGTTCTGTGAACAATTCTCATTGCATCCGTCATACCTAATGGAGTTACACTATAGCTATTGGAATTGTCGTTAGTGCCGGAGCCTCCATTGCAAAGTAAATAAAACCAATAGTTTCCAACTCCACCATTTGTATGAACTCCTCCATTATCGGCAGCGCCTATTGCCCAATGGGTCCCCTGATAGGTGTCGGGTTGTGAGTAAGCTTGTGGAGAAACAAGACTTCTCAATGAGCCTGTTGTTAAAGTTATGTCTTCTCCAATTAAGAAGTTCCCGTTTCCGGATTTTGCGTAATATTCTGTTGCGGTGGCATACATGTCGCAAATAGACTCTGTAATTGCACCGGATTCATTTGAAAAATTAAGATTTGCAGTGCTTTCTATTAGTCCGTGTGTAAATTCATGACTTACTATGTCAATAGAAGTGTAAGGGCCTGTTGTAAATCCATCTCCATCACCACAGTTTACTGCTGTGCCGTCCCAGAAAGCGTTGTTGTAACTATTTCCGTATCTAACATAGGTTTTTAATTCTCCACCTAAATCGTCATAACTATCTCTGGAGAACGCAGTGTTTAAATAATCGTAGTATTTTTGTGAAGCCCAATATGCATCTGTACCATATTGGTTAGAGGTTGGAGAAAAGGAATTCCAATCGTTGTCTGTGTCTGTAAATTCTACAGCAGAAGAAACAAAAAATGAATTTTCTAGGTTCATGGTGTGAACACCATTTCCTCTAGAATCATCAAAAAGTCTATATACCCCTGGTGAAACACTATCCGTTGCTAAAGTTTGGGTCCCGTTGTACGCTGTTGTAGCAGATCCAGTTACATTTGCAGCAAAAAACTCACTCTCTTCTCCAATGATTTTACTATTCTCGGCATCCACAAATACTTTTCCAATTTTTAATGGCTCCACAGCATAAATATCAATAACATACGCAAGTCTTAAGCTGTTGTTGAAAGTCACATATTCTAAATTGGCAGTTACTTTTCTGTCTGATTGAAGTTGCTTTATATTCCAATAATTCTTCGCGATTTGGATACTATTAACTTTTGAAATAGAAGCGCTTCCAGAGAATGATTGCGCAAGATTTTGCCCAGTTATAAGGTAAATGTAATTGCCTTTTTTGTGAACTTTAAATATGGCATCTTTTACAGGTATATTATTTATTGTAGCGGCATAAGTCTCGTGGGTTAATCCTAATTTGTCTGTATGCTTAGACTTCATTTTGAAGGTCAAATGTTCAGGAGTATTATATTGCTGTAGCGCTTCAATGGAAGTTTTATTTCCAATGTCTGTAAAACTTTTTGATTGAGCGTAAACGGATACACTTATAAAAAAGGCAAGGAAGAAGGTTAATTTGAACATTGTGTATTATATTATTTAATTAGATTGACTTTGTAGTGATTTATAGTATTGTTGTTATTGTAGAAAGTTAGTATATAACTACCTTTTGGAAGTTGGTTCATTACTATGAGGTTGCTAGTTGGGTGATTAAATGTGTTTACAACTTGCCCTAACATATTTTTTATTTCTATTTTATTAATCTGTAGTTTTGATTGGTAATGAACTTCACCATTGACAATAGGGTTAGGGTAGATCTGTATTGATTGTTCGTTTTTATCAATTCCGGTATAACCAATACCCACTTGCAAAGTGTCGGAAGTTTGGTTGCAGCCATCGTAAACATCTAATTTTAAAGTCCCATTTGGAGAAGTGTACCATTGAACGTCTACTTGATTTGTCCCTTGACCGCTATAGATTACTCCATTGGTAATTGTCCAATTATAAGATAAAGATGGGTCGTAAGAAGTAGTGTAAGTTTCTGTGGCAAATTCATTTACTGAATTGCTTCCTAGTATGGGAAATGTTGGCAGCCCGTTATTTAATATAATATCCACAACTAAAGTATCCAAACATGTACCAGAATCATCTTGAGTGTATAGGTAATAAGTATTAGGTTGAGTGATGATGAAAATAGGATTAGCAACTGTGGAGTCGCTCATGCCAAAAGAGGTGTTCCAGTAATACGAATAATTATTTTCTCCTATTTCTAAAGACCAATCACAAATCCAACCATTGTCAATTGCTAAATTATCTTTGATTGTCAACATCCAGGTGCCGTCAATTGGAGAGCCCAAGATTGTATTGAAATTATCTTCAGGTTGATAGGTGCCTGGCTCAACCATGATACCTGTTGCAAGACCAGAAGAGGGTACTGTATTGAATGTGACGGCCATATTTGGAAATGATGTAGGGCTAGTTTCAAAGCAATATTTTTCGCATATACCTATTCCTGTGTTAGCATCATCTGCACCACCAAGGTATATACCGGCTCCACCAAACCCACCTGGAATAAGGTCTGTGCCACTGTTACCGTAATACGAATTTATAATTGGACTTGATAGACCATTTGGTGAAGTTAAAAGAATTTCTAAATCACCTAAGTAAGAATGTTCTATATTGATACACAGCTTTATATCTGTATTGTTCTGAATTGTGGATCCACCATTTCCTGAAACGGTAATAGTAGGGGTTAAGGATGCTCCATTACCGTCAGGAATTAAATAGTCAGTTGTATCTTCATACAAGGTTCGGCCATTAGGTAAATCAATAGTTGGGATGATAACCGTGTCTCCTACACAACTTATAGCACTATATGAATTATAATTTAAAGTGTCACATTGACCAATTAAAGTATTGATTTTTAATAAAATTATTAAAGTTAATAAACTAAACTTCATCATTATTTTTAATTAATTATTTGAAGTTTTTCGTTGAATTGTCTTTGTGCATAAGCAGCATAATCAATGTCGGAACTTGATGAGGATTGTGTAGAATAAGAAAGAGTCATAGAGCCCTGGGTAGTGACAAACATTTGGTTCCAGTGAATCCCTGGTTGAGTAGCAAGACAAGCATAATTATGAATAGTGTCTGCGGTTGCAGTAGAATCAGAGATGTATGTGTAAGCGGTATTTGAGCAAAAAGGATTTGCGTTGTAGCATGAATTTACTTGAGAAATTGCGTTTGAGTAAAAAAGAATAAGAGACAGAAATGAAATTAATTTGAATAGCTCATTCATACCTTTGAAGGATAGTTAAGCAATCAAAGGTATTTTAAATAAGTTTATAATCCTAAATTTTGAATAAATTTAAAATTGAAATGGATTAGCTCCTTTGGGAATGAAATAACTAAGAGGTTTGAAAAGTACGTCCCATGTGAAGAATTGAATTTTAACCAGATCTTCCGATCCATCTACACTGGCATAGGCTCTTCCTGTATCGTAATGCACTTCGTCTAGTCCTATTTCTTCACTTGCTTTTTTTATTTTCCAAATTCTAACGTTTCTACTTTCGCCATTCGTTTGGGTAACCGTAAATGAAAAATTGGGTGTTACTTTAAGAACACTATCTTGCTGAGTTCTGGAAAGTTCCTTTGCAAATGATTCGTAAAAGAGTTTTTTAAAGTGTGTCACATAGTGTCTTACTTCATTTGTGTCAAAAGCATTTATAATATTACCCTGCCCATTTTGAAGCGCAACCTTTCCGTCTTCATGAATGTTGATTTTGAAAGAGTCGTCAGGGATTGTGTTGTGGTCAACTTTTATAGAAGCAATGTCTTTTATGTCATAGTTAAATACTCCTGGATACATCCAAGTTTCTTTGTTAGAAAAAAAACGGGTGTCTAAAGTGCCATAAACTCCAGGCTTATACATGATGAAAGGTTCAGGTGAACGCATCATTTTCCCTGTTTTCTCATCTTTAATTTCTAGTAGCATAAACGTTCCCATGTGGTCATTTGTGCCATTACCTACATACCATATTTTTCTAGGAGTAGTTTCGTTCTCGAAATAGTATTCTACTTTTTTGTGTCTTATTGCTAGTTGAGTAAGTGCAGTTTCTTTAAGGCTCTCTCCAACATTTTGTTTTATCTGCACTTGATAAGCAGTTTCTAGTATAAGGTTAATGTTATATGGTTGAGCAATTTCATTAGATTCATTGATAAACCATGTTTTTCCTTTTCTATTTAAAGTTATGGTTCCTAGGTCTTTTTCGGTAATAATGATTTTAGTTACATTAGCAGTGTCCTTGATTTGGAAATTACTTAATGGTTCAATGGACAATTCTCTTTTTTCTTGTTGGAATAAAGAGTACGCCCAAATCCCGCCTAAAGCAATAACTAGAATAAGTACTACAAGTACAATGTTGTTTTTCATCTTTAGTTTTTTGTAAATTATTTGATGTATCTTCTTCTAATAAGCCATTGACCTAAGCCTAGAAGAAGTACAAATATAGAAGGTAAGATTAGATTAATGGATTTCCATTTTGACTTATTTTTCAGAATTTCGTCAGCATTTAGGAAGCGGGGCACATTTACACGTGAACGGAGGGGGATGAGGTATTCATTTCCTGTCATTCTGTCAATACAGTTATGTAGGAATGTTGCATTTCCGTATATCATCTCGTTGCTTAGTAAATAATCCAACCCGATATTGATGGGCTGAGGTCCTTTTTGTGAGTATATTACATCCGAACGAAGAAAGTCACCGTCACCAATGATCATCATGCTTGTTTTTTTGCTTTTTTCCAAATACTTGAAATTAGCATCTTTCATACCATTTACAAATTCAGGAGATAATAATGACTTTGGAGCGAAAGTGTTAAAGGTGCCTGATAGTATTACTGCCAAAGGTTGTTTTGTTTTCGCTTTGTTCGGGTCGTACTGAGGGGCGTAATAACTACCTGGTATTTCAGTGTTATTTAGGTCGTCCCAAACATTTCTTTCGTCATATCTGATTCTAGTTATTGCTGGCCAAACTTTATGTTCGTAATCAGACTCTAAAACTATTGTCTTTTCAGATGGAGCACCTTCGTTGATGTTGATGGTGCTTGGGTATTTAAGTTTTATTCTTCCAATATTTTTTGTTAATTCACTTCCCTCCATTGTTACACAAGGAAATGGATACCATTGTTTGATAACCGGCTCTATTGGTTTTTTATTATTGAATTGGTCATAATAATACGCATTCCAATAGGACTCATTTCTCATGTCGTATCTTAGTTGGGGACCACAAATATTATTGGAAATGAAATTTTTCTTAATTCCAGCGCCATATTTATAGAGCATTTTCTCCAGATTGTCAAATTGATCATTGGGTTCAGTGTATGTTACGAAGTGTCCTGGTATAGCTAGGCTATCTTCATGGTCGTTAATCATGTCTAAAGACCAAATAACTTTCCCGCCTCGCATAATAAATTGATCAAGAATAAATAGCTCTTTGTCTGTGAATGGCGTTCTGGGTTTTGCGACAATTAATAAGTCGGTTTTGTCCAATGCGTGAAGATCTTCTTTTCCTACTTCAAGTGAATCTTTAGGTTTTTTAATGATTCTAACTGTGTCTAGGATGTAAAAGTTTTTTAATTGATTGTAAATTGAAATTGTCTCAATATTTGGTAATTCTCCATGTCCGCGAAGTAATGAAACTGTAGGTTTAGGATTCCCGGAAACGTTGTGAAATGCTGCTAAAAATTCATATTCTATGTAATTAATTCTTTGCTCAACATAGAACGGACTGACATTTATCTTGTCTCCCATGAAGTCTATAAATTTTGCGGAGGAGTTATGTCTAACCTCCACAATTGGGAAGAATTCTACAATTTTAGCAGACCCATCTTCAAGTTGTTGAATTGTATTGCCACTAACAAAATGTTCGTTGAAAGTAAGTTTATATTTCTTTGTGAGTTCGGGGTCTTCGTTAATGTCGATAAATGAGTACTTAATGTTGTTTCCTGCGTATGCTTTAAATTCATCAAGTTTATCTTTAATTGCTTGTTTGAATTTTTGTACTACAGGAGGTAAATCATCCCCGTCTAAATAAATGACAACATTAATGACATTGTCCACTTCATTCTCTAAATAATCAATTGTTTTAGGGTTGAGTGAATGAATTTTGTCTTCGGTCATGTCCACTCTAAAAAACTTGAATTCAGCAATAAGATTTATTACAATGATTGCAAGTAAAAAAAATATTAGCTCAATGATGTGTCGATATGTGGGCGATTTTCTTTTCATTACCAGAATCTGCTTTGAAGTGAGATTTTTGTCGCCAAAAGAAAAACTGTAATGGCACTTAAATAATAGATGATATCTCTAGAGTCAATAACTCCTTTTTGCATGCTCAGAAAGTGCTCTTGAACACTTAGTTTAATGAAAAACATATCCCAAGGTGCAGTGAAATTATCGGCTAGAAATTGAAATCCGATATAAACTATAAAACAAATTAACACTGCCATTAAGAATGCAATGATTTGATTTTTAGTAATGCTTGAGGCAAAAATACCTATTGAGGCAAATGTCATCCCAAGTAATAGAAGGCCTATGTATGCGCCCCAAGTACCTGCATGGTCAATATTTCCTTTTACTTCACCTAATTGAATGATGGAATAATAATATACTAGTGTGGGTAATAGTGCTAAAATTACCAATAAGACACCGGCTGCATATTTAGCAATGATAATTCCCATATCTGATATGGGTTTCGTAAGCAGTATTTCCATTGTGCCGTTTTTGTGTTCATCTGAAAATGAACGCATGGTAATGGCTGGAATTAGGAACATGAAAACATACGGAGCAATTTGGAAAAGTGGTTGAAGTGTAGCTTCTCCATTGTTAAATATGTTTGTAGGGTAATCAAAAAACCAAAGGAACATTCCTGTAACTAGCAAAAAGACTATTATAGCCATATAGCCAACTATGGAGTTTAAAAAACTTCGTATTTCTTTGAAAAATAGTGCTTTCACAGTTTATAAATAACGTATAAATATAAAAAAGTAACACATGTGTGTTACATAAAGTAATGGCAAAGTTAACGACCGAGACATTCAAGTGCCACAAATCAAAGCGAAGTTATAAACAACATACACTGAATACAAATAAAATAGCGATTGATGTAGGTGAGGTCGTAAGTGCATGTAAGTGGTTGAACCTAATAAAGGATATTAACGATTTGTTAATTTCGTAAGTTACTGTCTGTAAGCGTGTTGAAAAGCCGCTAAGGGGAGTAATTGTTTATAACTCAGGTTAAGGTTAGCAGTTAAACATAAATCTGTGTAAAACTGTATTGCGTATATAAGAGAATCTGGGTAAAGTGTGCTTACTTTTGTGGTCATCAAGTGTATATTAAGAATTATTTTATGAAGTTAAGTTATTTAGGTCATGCTACTATTTATGCCGTTATTAATGGTAAGAATATTTTGTTTGATCCTTTCATTTCTCCAAATGAATTGGCAAGTCATATAGAAATTGATAAACTTGATGTGGATTATATTTTTGTTTCTCATGGTCATGAAGACCATGTGGCAGATGTTAAATCAATAGCATTGCGCACAGGGGCGAAGATTGTATCTAATTTTGAGATTACCACTTGGTTTGAAGGACAAGGTTGTGAAAACGTACATCCAATGAATATAGGAGGGAGTTGGGAATTTGATTTTGGTAAAGTAAAATATGTCAATGCAATTCATAGCAGTACTTTACCAGATGGAAGTAATGGTGGAAGTGCCGGAGGTTTTGTTTTTGAAACTTCGGAAGGTAATTTTTACTATGCAGGGGATACGGCTTTGACAATGGATATGAAATTAATACCAATGCAAACCAAATTGGATTTTGCTATTTTACCTATTGGCGATAACTTTACCATGGGTGTAGAAGATTCAATTATAGCAGCCGGATTTGTAGAAGTGGATAAAGTATTGGCTATGCATTTTGATACATTTGGATTTATTAAAATAGACCATGCTTCGGCAAAGGCAAAGTATAAGGAAGCCAATTTAGAATTAAGAATTTTGGAAGTAGGTGAAACAACTACTTTTTAATAAGATTTAAATAACAGATTATGGGAAAAGTAATATCAATAGCAAATCAGAAAGGTGGAGTTGGGAAAACAACTACGGCAATAAATCTGGCTGCTAGTTTAGGGGTGTTGGATAAGAAGACATTGATTATTGATGCCGACCCACAGGCTAATGCTACATCAGGTGTAGGTTTTGATCCAACCAATATTAAAGCTAGTATATACAATGCCTTAATTAATGGTGAAGATGTAGAACATTTTATATTGCAAACCAATAACCCTAATTTGTCAATTTTGCCTGCGCACATAGATTTGGTTGGTGCTGAGATTGAAATGATAAATTTGCCACAAAGAGAATATATCATGAAGAGTATCATTGATCCTATTAAGGACCAATACGATTATATAATCATTGATTGTTCACCTTCTTTGGGGTTGATTACATTGAATTCCTTGACTGCGTCAGATTCTGTTATTGTACCAGTACAATGTGAATATTTTGCGCTGGAAGGCCTAGGTAAATTATTGAATACTATAAAAATTGTTCAAACTAGATTGAATACAAATTTGGATATAGAAGGCTTATTATTGACCATGTATGACACTAGATTGAGGTTAGCGAATCAAGTCGTAGATGAGGTGAAGACACATTTCCAGAAATTGGTTTTTGATACTTTGATTCATAGAAATACTACACTCGGGGAGGCACCTAGTCATGGCGAAACTGTTATCATGCATGATGCAACCAGTAAAGGAGCAATTAATTATTTGAACCTTGCAAAAGAACTGATTACCAAAAATGAAAAGGAAGCAGTTTTAGCAAATAATACATTAACAGATGAGTGCTAAGAAAGCAGCATTAGGTAGAGGGTTAGGAGCTTTATTAGAAGGGTCAAGTAACAATAATCCTAATTCTTCTCCAAAGGAGACAAACCCGGTGGAGGTAGTGTCTACAGAAGATGTAGGAAGTGGTTCTGTTAATCTTTTGGCGATAAATAAAGTCGAGGCTAACCCGTTTCAGCCTAGAACACATTTTGAAAAGGAAGCGCTTGAGGAACTTACATCTTCAATAAAAGAGCATGGAGTAATTCAGCCAATCACGGTTAGAAAAATTGGTCCAAATAGATTTCAGATTATTTCTGGAGAAAGAAGATTTAGAGCTTCTCAAAATGCAGGACTGAAGGAAATTCCAGTTTATGTACGTACTGCAGATGATCAAACCATGCTTGAAATGGCGATTATT
>JBFHGR010000110.1:0-10600 GCA_041583015.1 Parvicella sp.
ATACCTGAAACTGCTGATACACTTAGCGGAAACGCAATACAAAAAGCAAATTACCTATTTGACAACTACAACTATAATTGCTTTGCAGATGATACAGGACTTCTTGTTGAATCACTAAACAATGAGCCAGGTGTTTATTCTGCTAGATATGCTGGAAAGCAAAAGAATGCTGAAGACAATATGAATTTACTGCTTAAGAAATTGAAAAATAAAGAGAACAGAAAAGCTAAGTTTCAAACAGTCATAGCATTGATTTTAAATGGCAAAACAGTTACTTTTACCGGAGAAGTGCATGGAGAAATCACCAAGAAAAAATCCGGGATCGATGGTTTTGGCTATGACCCTATATTCAAACCTAATGGCTACAATATTACATTTTCTGAAATGTCTTTGGAAGAAAAAAACATAATAAGCCATCGTGGAATTGCCACAAGAAAACTATTAGAATACCTAAAAGATTTATAATTCTTTCAACGACAACTCAATAATTTCATCAAACATTACAGAAAGAGGAATCCCTTCAATAGCTGCCATCTGAGGTATTAAACTTGCAGCAGATTGCCCCGGAACTGTATTAATCTCTATTACCGTGGGTTCATCCTTAACAAGAATATAATCCACCCTAGCCAAGCCAGTCATATTCAAGGTTGCATAAACCTTCTCTGTCATCGCTTTGACTCTTCTTGTCATTTCAGAGGTTAATGGAGCAGGCGTTATTTCATCCGACTCTCCAGTATACTTCGCTTTAAAATCAAAAAACTCATTGTTGGTAACAATCTCTGTGATAGGTAAAACTTGTATCCCTTTTTCATTTCGATAAACACCATTAGTAACTTCCCTACCTTCCAAAAACTCTTCAATCAATGCTTGCGTGCCATTTCCTTCAGCAGTAGCTAATATAACCGCCTCTCGTAGTTCTGATTTGTCCTTGACCTTTGTTACACCAAAACTACTACCGCCATCGGTGGGTTTCACAAAACAAGGTAAGCCTACTACTTCAAGAATTTCATCTTCAGAAAACGCTTGTCCTCGATTTACAGTAACTGCCTTAGCCACAGGTATCCCAAAATTGGATAAAAATCTGTTGCAAACAAACTTATTGAAAGTAAGCGTTGATAATAATTGGCTACAAGTATTGTATGGTATTTTTAGCATGTCAAAATAAGCCTGCAACTTTCCATCTTCTCCTGGAGTACCATGAATAACAATAAAAGCATAATCAAAATTTATTTTCTTACCGTCAAAATTTACAGAAAAGTCATTACGATCAATAGGTTCCATCTTACCATCATTGGTATAGCCAAACCATCCATCGCTATCAATCCTTACCCTTACCGTTTGATACTTGTCCTTGTTCAAATTATTATGAACAGTCTGAGCGCTGAGTAATGAAATTTCTTTTTCATGACTATATCCTCCCTCAATTACAGCAATTTTCATCATATATAATACTATTTGTATCGTTCATTTCTAGTCCAAATCTACCTTCTTGATTCTTATTTTTATTATTCGTCACTCAATAGTTATTAACTGATGCGTGTTATATTGTACCTCAATAAAGTTTATTTATATCTTTGCCTAATTGATAAAAACAAACAATGGCTTGGATAATATTTGGCATTTTAGCATTTATAGGATTGATTCTATTCCTTTTCAGAAAACACTTAGGTGCTTTTTTTAGGTTTTTGGTGAGCAAGTTGTTTCTAATCAACTTAGCGCTTGCTTTAGCGGTTGCAATTGCTCTTCCATATTGTAGTTTAAATGAACTTAATGACTACACCAATCATGGGATAAAAAAAGAAGTCCCTTATTTGATAGGAACTCACGTTGATGACTTACCTAGTAAATTTGACGGAACAGAATTAGTTTACAAAGTAATAGACTCTACCTTTAGTGATGATTATCCAAGTGGTTCGGTCATAAAACAAGATCCCAATCCTAAAATAAATTACGATTCCGTTAAACCTGGGAGAACAATTTACCTTACTATCGTTAAAGAAGGCGGAGAATACAAAGAGGTTCCCAACCTCACAGGAAATGCTGTCACCTCAAAAGAGGTTGCGAAAATCAAGTTAGAATCAAGAGGCTTTAAAGTTATTTTTGATACAAAACCTTCAAAAGATGATAATGTAATAGACATTCAAGTGAAAGGAAAAACTATTAAGCCTGGGACCAAACTTCTAAAAGGTACTGAAATCACTGTTATTCATGGTACAGGCGGAAGCAACACAGCAGTAACTCTGCCAAATGTGAAAGGTCTAACAGTTATGGAAGCTAATCACATTTTGTCTAGTGCCAACTTATTACTTGAAGTAAATTATGAACCTGCTGCATTGTCAGAGTCGGATTCTTCTAGTTTTGTTATTACAAGTCAAAATCCAACTCCTGGAAGTGTTCCACAAGGAATTGTATCCTCGGGATCCACAGTTTCTGTAATCGCAAAAAAATCAGAAACTGCTGTACCTACAGAACCATAACACAATATTTTAAAGTAAAAATAGTTTAATCTTCAATGAATAAATTAATCATAGTAATATTTGCATTTTTACTTATTGCAAACTTATCATTAGCTCAAGAGGAATTAGTTCCTTTGGAATACAATTCTAATATTAGAACTAAATCGCACCTTGTAGAAAAGGAAGGCCTTATACATAATAAGTTCATTTATCTTTTCGATACCTTAAGTTTCCCTTTTATTGATGATTTTTCTGAAAATCATTTCCCAAAATTTGACGCTAAAATTACAGACCCTAATGTTTATGATGAAACATGGTTCAAAATAGAAATAGGTGGTACACCAGTTCCTATGGGTACTAATTATATGTTTGACACTACCTATACTTATCAATACGATACTGTTTCTGGTTATGGTTTTGATTCTATTATACTCATAAACAAAATTCCTCACACAGAACAATTAGCAGAAATATTTAATATTGATGTTTATCCTGTTACTTCTCAAGTATTAAAAGTTTGGCCAGATTTCAATGTATACGACAGCATATGGAATGGAACATCTGTTGGAGAAACAATATTCATTGATTTTAATGATGTAGATGTATTTCAAGATTCCGCAACGGTTTATTTTGTTTCCGAAACTGCAGCAGACACAAATGTTTTTTGGCAAGACAATTACGTCTATCACAACTATACATATGCTGAAAACATACAAACATTAGGTGTCGCTTCTTTTGATGGACTAGATGAAAATGGTTACCCATATGATTTCACATCAACAATTGCTGCAGGTGAAGCAGATGTCTTAACATCTAAACCCATAGACATGAGCAGTAAAAACATTGGAGACTCCATCTATTTTAGTTTTATTGTACAACCAGGAGGATTGGGAGAAGCACCAGAAAGTTCAGATTCTTTAATTCTTCAATTCTACTCTCCTTTAACTGGTGAATGGGCTACGGTATGGAGAACAACTGGTTACACATCTAGCACATTTGATATCCAATTATTACCCATGCTCAATGCTCTATACTTGCAAAATGGATTTCAATTTAGATTTAAAAGTTACGGTTCCTTAACTGGTAGTTTAGATGTTTGGCACATTGACTACGTCTACATTGATGAAGACAGACATTATGATGATACTTTTATAGGTAATCTGGCATATACAGAACCTTCGCCATCTTTTATTAAAAATTATTCGGCTATGCCTTGGCCTCACTACCAGCATGATCCTGATTATAATATTAAAGACATTATTACTGTGAGAACGTATAACTCCTCAGATGTAGATGCTATTGTTGCAAATACCAACTCAGCAATGAAAGAATACTTTAGAGGAAATATACAAAATATTTTACCCTACCAATTTGGTACTCATAATGCTATCGCTTTTTCTGATTTAAACTTAAGTTATGACCTACCTGCTTCTGGTTGGTTTGACCCTAATTTAGCAGATACATGTGCTGATTTTGAAATTATACAATATTTCAGTGCTCCTACATTATTTGAAACAGATTTGTTAGGCAATGATACTTTACGTCACACGCAACACTTTTCCAATTACTACTCCTATGATGATGGTTCGGCCGAAGCGGCATACGGACTCGTGAGCAATGGCGCCCAATTGGCTTATCAATATACTTTATCTCCCGGACTTACAGACACAATAAGAGCCATCTCCATGCACTTTTCTCCTTCTGTTCATGATGTTAGTAACAGTCTCTTCTTTTTGCAAATATGGGATGACTACCAAGGAGAACCTGGGAATCTTATCTATACAACAGATCAAACAGTTCCAGAAACCTATACCCCTCAATATAACATAGGGAATAATGGATTTTATGAATATGTACTACCTGAGAAAGTTGCTGTTTCAGGGACTTATTATGTAGGCTGGAAGCAATCTTCTTCAGACAGATTAAACATTGGTTTTGATAAAAACATTGACAACAAAGACAAAATCTTTTATAAGTTAAGTACCACTTGGCAGAACACCGGATTTGAAGGTTCACTGATGATGCGACCTGTCTTTGTTTCAGATAAAGATATATTGCTTTCAGTAAATAATAACGTTTGGGATCCATCAATTAGTATTTATCCAAATCCAGCATCAGACATTGTAAATATTAAAATAGAAGATAGTGAGATTTCAAGTTATGAATTGTATGATATGCAAGGTAAAATCGTTTTACAGAACTTTGTAAATGATAATCAAGCAACTTTAAATGTAAATTCATTAACTAATGGTCTTTATATTATTTCACTAAGAAACGAGCAAAATCAGGCAGTTCAAAAAAAGATTTCAATTTTTAGATAATATTTTGTGGAATCTTCCACATGGTTTCATCTTAGATTGTGAACATTAAAATTTACAATTATGAAATCAATTATCACACTCGCTATATTATTTCTCTCAGTAGGAATATTTGCACAGACTACTTTTGGAGAAATCAAAGGGAAAGTAAGAGACAGTTCTACTAATGAATTACTACCTTTCGTAAATGTATGGGTGGAAGCCAATGGAAATAAAATTGGCGCTGTAACAGATTTAGATGGAAAATACACCATTAAGCCTCTAAATGCTGGAAAATATAGTGTCCACGCTTCATTTGTTGGATATAGAACTACAGTGATTACGAATGTTGTAGTGAAACCTGACCAAATTACTTTTGCTGATGAGATTGCTCTTAATGAACAAGGTGGGGAAATCTTACCTCCAATCGAAATTGAAGCGACAACAAAATTAATAGAAGCTGAAACTCACAACAAAGTTTCCATTAACAGCAAAGCAATAATGACTTCTCCAGTAAAACAAAATATTAACAAATTGGCTGGCGCAACAGGTAGTGTTCAAGTTTCTGAAGACGGAAATGAAGTTTACTTTAGAGGATCCAGAAATGGTGATGTTATCTACTTGGTAGATGGGGTAAAAATACAAGGAGCACGACCTACGATTCCAAGTGCAGGCATCCAAAGTTTATCTGTTTATAGCGGTGGACTTCCTGCCAAATATGGAGATACAATGGGAGGAGTAATTGTGGTAGAAACTAAAAGTTATTTTGATATGTATTACGAATCGCTTGGATCTAGATAAATTTTAGAGGTTGATTGGTTAAGCGGTTATTTGGTTGATTAGTTTGTTGGATGCTCTTTTAACGGTAGCATTATTTATAAAGTAAAAAATGGTTGATTTTAAATGAAGTCAACCATTTTTTTTATTTTTTGTTTATGGAATTATAATGTTTACTGCATCCTAACTAAAAGAATAACTTTGCACTGAATAAATTAAAGAAGAGAAATTGATTTTTGGAAGGAGAAATAGCGATTTAAGCGATGCTCAGTTGGTGCTCAAATACCAGAAGACCTTGAATGCAAAACACATTGGTTTTCTGTTTGACAGATATGGCCAACTAGTTTTTGGAGTTTGCTTGAAATACTTAAAAAATGAAGACGACAGCAAAGATGCTGTTATCAAGATTTTTGAAAAAGTGATTGAGGATTTGAAAAGAATGAAAGTCACACATTTTAAATCTTGGTTATATATGGTTGCCAAAAACCATTGCTTGATGGATTTAAGAAAGAAAAAAACTTACACCACTGATGTCAATGATATGCAATTGGCTGACGAAGAATATGAGCCAAACAAATTTGAAATGCAGGAATTAAAATTTAATGACTTAGACAAAGCTATTTTAGAATTAAAACCTGATCAAAAAAAATGCATCATGCTTTTCTACATTGAGGAGAAGAGTTACCAGCAAATTGTGGATGTAACAAACTATACTTTGAAAGAGGTAAAAAGTCACATTCAAAACGGCAAAAGAAACTTAAAAATCTCCTTGGAGAAAAAATACCAAAACCAATAATATTTTAGAAATGGGTAACCCAAAAGACATATTTAAAAGCCACAGCCTTCTTACCGAGAAGGAGATTAGTGACTATTTAAGTGGCAACCTTTCTGAAGAACAGAAAAAGATCATCGAGAATAAAATTTCTCAAGATGAATTCAATGCAGATGCGCTAGAAGGCCTTGAGTCTAATCCCGCTGCTTTAGCTAGTTATGAAACAGCCAGAGAAACCGTTCTAAAGAACATTGACAAGAAATCTGGCGGATGGCAATTTCATCATTCTATAATACTAGCAGTAGTAGCATTAATTGCTGTATTCATCCTTGGTGCAAAATTATTTCCAGAAAGTGGACATGTTGTTTATGTTCCTTCCGTTGCCGAACAGGATACTATCACTAATGAAATTATTAGCGAGCAACAAGAAATAGAGTTAGAAATTACCGATACTGAAATAGAAGAAGCGATTGAATTACCTGAAATTCATTTGGTAAAAGCGAAAGAAATCATTGCTGAATCACCAATTGTTTTGGATACAATGGTCAGCCCTTCTAATCCTATTTCAAACATGACTTATGACGAAACTGTAGAACTTAAAAAAGTAGATCCAATTGCTGCACCAGACAAAATAGAAGTGCCTACAAAAGATAAAATAGTTTACAGTAATGCTCCAGTCATTTACACTCACAAATTCTTAATGGTAGATTATGGTAAAATCTATACTAAGCAACCTACTATTAAAAAAATAGAATTTTCAGGCACATCCGCTGCATTAGAAAACAAAGATGATGTGCTTAACGAAGGACAAGTAGCAGACGAAATAATCACTAAGGAGATTCCTTACAAAGATTACATGGCAGAAACGCAATTGTTATTTGGTAAGAATGATTTCAAATCTGCATTAAAAAGATACAGAGTTGTGCTAAAAGCATATCCTGAAGATTTGAATGCTCATTTCTATAGTGCGCTTTGTTACTATAATATCGGGAAATATGACTTGGCGCACAAGTATTTTAACTTGGCAGAAAAACATGCTTACAATACTTTCAAAATAGATGCGCAATGGTATAATGCCAAAACTTTCTATATGGAAAAGAAAGATGAAGAATGCCGAAAAGTGTTAGAAAAAATCATTCAAGACAATGATTACTATGCTACACAAGCAAAAGAATTAATGAAAAAATTGAAATAAATTTTGAAGAAGTACATCCTCCCTTTAATATCCACAATCATTATTTTAAGCGGACTTGCCGTCTATCTTAAATGGAATATTGATGATTACAATCGAGGTGTGGAAGAATTAAACAAAATTGGTTCCGAACAAAACTTAGCAATCAATGCTCAAAAAGTTAATCTACTTATTGACAAACAACATCCAGAAGAAGCTATTGATCTACTTCTAAAAATGGTAGAAGTAGATAATAACAATCTATTAAACAGACTCAAATTAGCAACCCTATACTGTGAAACATGCAAGCATGACTATTCACATTGCGAAGAAGCACTTTGGGAATTGAATTTCATCATCAAAGCGGATTCCACCATTGTACCTGCCAAAGTATTATTGGAGGATTTAAATAAGTTTTTAGATGTTAAGAAACCTACTAAATAGATTTCTTAAACGCTTCTAAAGTTTTATTCAATAAAGTATCATTCAACTGACAGTTTAAGAACCAAGCCTCAAATTGTGAAGGAGGAAGGTAAATACCATTTTCAGCCATTTTCCAGAAGAAATTACCAAATTTTTCTGTATCAGATTTTTTAGCATCATCATAGTTAGTTACTTCATTTTCATTGAAGAATGGATTAACCATTGAGCCAAAACGATTCACTTGCAATGCAACACCTTTTTCTGCTGCTGTAGAAAGCATGCCAACTGCTAATTTTCCAGCATAGTCATTAAAGAAATCATAAGGGTTTTCTTTTTCTAATACTTCTAGCGTTGCTATTCCTCCAGCCATAGCCACAGGATTACCAGAAAGTGTTCCTGCTTGATACATACTCCCCAAAGGAGATACGCAATTCATAATCTCTTCTCTTGCTCCGTATGCTCCAACCGGAAAACCTCCACCTACAACCTTACCTAGACAAGTGATATCCGCATCTAACCCAAGTAATTCTTGTGCACCACCAAATTTAGATCTGAATCCTGTCATCACCTCATCGGCAACGATAAGAATATTATGCTCTTTTCTAAGTCTATTTAGTCCTTGCACAAATTCTTCTGAAGGAACAATAGTTCCCATATTTCCAGCGATTGGTTCTAAGAAAATTGCTCCAATATTCTCATGTTCTTTAATCAATTGCTCTACAGATGCAATGTCATTGTACTTTGCTATCAAAGTATTGGCTACTGATTCTTTTGTCACACCACTACTTCCAGGCATAGAGAATGTGGCTAAACCAGATCCTGCTTCTACCAATAACGCATCACTGTGTCCGTGGTAGCATCCTGCAAATTTGATAATCATATTCTTTCCTGAAAAAGCTCTCGCTAATCTAATAGCACTCATCACTGCTTCTGTACCTGAATTAACAAATCTTACTTTGTCCATATTTGAAAAAGCAGCGCAAACTTTCTCTGCCAATATAACTTCATTCTCAGATGTTGCTCCAAAACTATATCCTTTCTCCAAAGTCTTCACTAGCATTTCTTGCACGTGAGGATGCACATGACCAATAATCATTGGTCCGTAAGAAAGTACATAATCAATGTATTCATTACCGTCTACATCTGTAATCATTGGTCCTTTGGCAGATTCAATAAATAAAGGATTTCCTCCCACAGATTTAAATGCTCTTACTGGACTGTTAACGCCTCCTACCATTGTTTTAGTAGCTCGTTGATATAGTGATTCAGATTTATTTAGTTTCATTTTATTTTTTTTTGACGCTAGATGTTAGACACTAGACGTTAGACTTTTTTCAATTTTACGATTAAACGACTATCGATTCTTCGAATTAATTCATTTTTAATAATTTAATATCAATTTTCAATTCTCAAATATTTAACAACATCTTTGGCAAAATAACTTGCTATTAACGATGCTCCTGCTCTTTTGAAAGCCATGATACTTTCCATTACGACTTGTTCTTCATTGAGCCAACCTTTTTCGGCTGCTGCTTTGATCATCGCATACTCTCCACTTACTTGATAAACAGCTACGGGAATTTCTACTTCATTGGCTGCATCTCTTACAATATCCAAATAAGCCATACCTGGTTTTACCATTACGATATCTGCACCTTCTGCAACATCAGACATAACTTCTTTGATGGCTTCTACTCTATTGGCAGGATCCATTTGGTAAGTTTTCTTATCACCAAATCCTGGTGCTGAATCTAGCGCATCTCTAAAAGGTCCATAAAAAGCAGATGCATACTTGGCACTGTAACTCATGATACCTGTATTCACAAAACCTTTATTATCCAACGCTTCTCGTAAAGCAATGATTCTGCCGTCCATCATATCGGATGGAGCCACAAAATCTGCTCCTGCTTCTGCATGTGAAACAGCCATTTTTGCTAAGATCTCTACAGTTGCGTCATTTACAATCTCACCTTCTACCACTACTCCATCATGTCCGTAAGACGAGTAAGGGTCTAATGCTACATCTGTCATTACAACTAGTTCGGGTGCAATGCTTTTTACATGTTTAATTGCTCTTTGCATCAATCCTTCAGGATTTAACGCTTCGGTTCCTTTGTTATCCTTTAGTTCGTCTGGAACTTTTACAAACAACAAGACCGATTTTAAACCCAAGGCAACAATCTCTTCAATTTCTGCTGTAAGTGTATCTAAGCTAAATCTAAAGTAATTAGGCATAGAAGGAATTTCTTCTTTCACACCAGAACCTTCATCCACGAAAAGTGGCACAATAAAATCATTGACTGTGATTTCATTTTCTCTAACCAATGCTCGTAAATTGGCACTTGTTCTTAATCTTCTATGTCTGATATTTAAATTCATATTTACTATTTCTGATTTCCTTACTAGTTTTTAGTAGATAGCGATTAGTTGTTAGCGTTTTTTTGTACAAGGCACAACGTCCTATGTACAATGAAAAACTTGTTTTTAGCGTCAAAAATCCTACTTCAACTTTTTTTTTCATATTTCTGATTTCCTACTTCATATCTCTAATTTCTTATCTCAAAAAACATAATCTCTAACTTGTTTTAAAACCTCCTCAAGTTCTGCTTCAGGTGTTCCCTCCTCTGGATGATAATCATATCTCCATTGCACATGCGGAGGTAAACTCATCAGAATACTTTCTATTCTACCATTGGTTTTTAAG
>JBFHGR010000111.1:0-10461 GCA_041583015.1 Parvicella sp.
ATGAAGTAGACTACGCGCAAGGTATAGCAGGATACGACCCTGTGAAAAGTTACCTAGTTTGGAATACATATACCGGAGAGAATAATAAGGTAACAAAAGGTAAAAACCCTTTTTCTGATTTTAATGCCGCTGCCGATGGAGAAGTAATGATGGATCTCGACCTAGGAGTTGAAGGTGGATATGATTCTAGGGGTGGATGGATTACAGCGTACACCACAAAGTCCTTGAAGATGGCTGGTTATTCAAAATATTCTGGTGAGAATGGTTATGGGGGTTACTCAAAACCAGGAAGCAAACAGACTTATAAGAAAAAATCTGGTGAGACAGATTTTGATTTTCATGTAGCAATGGGATCACTTTATAAATATAAAAGTGGCGCTAACAAGACACCCCAAATGCTTATTTTTAATAAAAAAGCAAAAACTAATAATGTTGGAACAGGTTTGGGATGGTTTAAACCTTTTAATTCAATTAGCCTTCCAGACTACAAATATACAGGAGTAGCCACTGGAAGTAACGAGATGGGAATGCTACAAATTACTAATGAACAAAAAAGCAAACTAGAATATTGGTTTTGGGATAAGACTACTGGTGAATTTACTATTTGCCTTTTCAGTAAGAATAAAACTGGCGGTGAATTTGTTACACCAATTACGGTTTATAGTAACCTTCTTACATTGGAACCGGGAACGGCAGCACATATTGGCGGAGGAGAATTATCTGCAGCACAATTAGAAAGTGGAACTACACCAAAAGCGAGTACTGCTTCTAATGGAAATAATACCAGCAGTTCTAAATCTACTTCCAATTACTATTACATTGAAAACACAACCAACAAAGAGATAAAAATCAGTATTAACGGAGGTTTGTCTAATCATGTGAATTCAGGAAGTAAACTAAAAGTGGAATGCGGGAAGCCGGCATCCATTATGTACTTGGATGGTAGTTCATGGAAAATTGGCAATCAAATATCCAGTGGTAAAGGTGTTTGCGGAGAGACAGTTAAATATTAAAAGGTGTATTATTCATACAAATTTGGTTGGAAAGCCATCTTATGCAATTTGCATGAGGTGGCTTTTTTTTTGCAGTTGGTTAAATAGAATTGACAGTTCGTTAAGAAGTTTTCGTTGTTGAACTGGATAGAATTACTTTCGAATGAATATCAAACCAATTCACTTAATATGAAGTCAATTACTATTTTCGTTTTTCTCATTGCATTATTCTTTAGTAATTTTACTTTCGGTCAAAGTGTCGAAACTACGCAAAACATAACGTGTCTTAATTTTTCTGATGGAAACTATAAGAGTTTCACGTCAAATAGTTCAAGCAATGCCTATGAGGACGGCAACGTTGATATTGTAAAAGAAGTAGATGCCAAATATGGTGTAACTAAAATTAAGGTTAATTCTGTTGTTTATAAAGCACAATGGATTGTGAAAAATAATAAAACCTTGTACTACACGCCTTATTTTGTCCATGAGAACCATACTGCTTTTTTGGTTTGTCAAGGAAGTAGGTTACTAATTTTTAACACGATGGCAGATAAGTCATTGGGGAAACTAAGAAAGATTATTGGTAAAAACACTGGTAAAGTAAGCAGTGTATACGCAGAACTGGAAGATTACTTATCACGAGTAGAATCCAAAAAACTACAACATCAAAGCGAATTTGAAAATTGGGATGCCCTCAATGATGAATTGCTTTCTGGGGCTGATATTGTCGTTTCTTCAGGTGCATCAGCTTCCAGTGAAGACAAAAAGGGAAAATCCAAATTTGAACAACTTAAAGAAAAAGCCAAAGAAAAGGCAGACCAGCTTAAAACATCTATGGAAAATGATGAAACATCTACTAAATCAGAAAAGGTAGATGAAAGTCTTAGTGTAGACATATCTGAAAGTTTAGATATTACCATGAGCAACTTCAAAGAAGGAAAGTATAAAAGATATAAAATTAATGGTTGGGACTATTTAGATGAAGGTTCATATCAGATTGACGTAGAGAAAAAAGATGGACGTGTTACACAGTTAAAAATTGATAATTATGGCACTTTCAAACCAGCGTTTCTTACTTACAAATCACCTAATGGTTCTGAAAAATATAATGACTACTGCTACTCTTTTGGTTATCCAAGTTTAATTCTTTATAAAGGAAGTTTGGTAGTGTACGAAAGTGGTATGCACTCTACCACCATTAAACTGGTCTATGGAAAGAAATTAGGGAAGATTCCAGACTTAGAAAAAGTAATTCAAGAAATGGTCAAACAGGGAAGGGAAAAAATGAAAAAGTCCCTTGCAGATGCTAAAGAAAATGACACAGAGTGGTTAGCAGACAAAAAGAAAGAAGGAGAGAAGTTTGCTATATCTGAATTGAAAGCAAGCGACATTAAAAAAATTGAGATTGAGTATCCAGCATACGAATTTGAACATATTTCTAAAAAAGAAATGCCAGGTTTTATAATTACCATGAAAGATGGTACTATTCATAAGTCTACATCATTAGATGGTACTATGACAACATACAAGGAACTCAAAATAGAACGATATGAAGTAAGTAAAAATTATGGAATTCTATACTTTGATTTCTATGCTAAAAATAATCCAGACATAAAGGCGTCTATTGAGTATAAAATCGACTCTTATCAGTATGATGTAAAAAACAATTACTTCGGATCCACAGCACATAGTAAAGGAGAAAAAGGGGGTAACGGTCCTGATGTTTATTTATACGCTAAAAAGATTACCAATGAGAATGGAATGGACCTAATAAAACTCAAAGAAGTGGTAAAAGGTAAGGAGACCATCTATATTTTGAATATGGACTTAACCATTCAAATTGCATCACAAGGAGGCATGGGAGCAAAAGGCTATAGAGGAAGCCGTTCTGAAAGTGTCAAGACATATTCTGGTAATGGAGGTGCTGGTGGAGATGGCGGAGATGGTGGAAACGTTTATATCACACTTGATCCTAATGTCACAGGTAAACAGGAAGA
Source organism: Parvicella sp. (assembly GCA_041583015.1). GTDB lineage: Bacteria > Bacteroidota > Bacteroidia > Flavobacteriales_D > Parvicellaceae > Parvicella. Next base: position 2,990 of record JBFHGR010000111.1, read on the forward strand.
GAGATTTAAGTTTGGCGCATATATCTTAACTGGTGGTTATGGAGGTGACGGAGGAGATTTCGGTGTATGTTCTGACTGCAAAGGAAAAGGTAAGTTTGGTGCAAATGGAAAACCTGGTGCAGATGGAAAGAAGACCATTACTGTTGCTAAAGTAGATTAACTCAAGTAGTTTTTGCGTTTCGTAAACAAATAGCTACCATTGGTAAACGTTTTGACTTACGTCTAAAATGAAAATTTAACTTTAAGGTTACATTTTAAAATCAACCGAATGAAAATAATTCCAACATCCATTTTTGTTGCTTTGGCAATCTTTTTTACTGCTTGTGCAGAGACAAAAGATAATGAAGCCACTGCAGATCATAGTGAAGTACAGTCTGAAGATAATAAGGCGGAAATAGCCACACCAGAGATCACTACACAGTTAGAAGAAGAGAAAACCGTAAAAGAGGCAGGAGATAAAATGACTTTCACTCCTTTTAATGAACACGCCAACTTTTTGACCAACACGCTAATCGAGCAAACATGTGAACTGAAACACAAGGAAATCTGTGAAGATGGTGGTGTTTCTGGCGGTGTACAAGTTAAGGTTTGCTATTTTGCTCCTCCAGGTTGGGATTATGACCTTGCTTATTGTCAAGTAAATTACATTAGCGAAGAAGCTAAGGAATACACACATTTTATTTTCTATCCAGATGAAAATGGACTTCTTAATAATGAACAGTTTGCGTATATCGAAGAAGCTGACCTCCCTTGTATTGATTGTCAATTAAAAGACATTCAAATAGAAAATGACGAAGTTGTAGGCGTGTTCTACGATTTTATGGGACCAGATACCGATACATTTAAAATGTATATGAATTACAACTTTGCTGAGATGTTAGTGTCTTGGTATGAAAAATAAATAAATGAAAAGAATTATTACATCCGTTATTGCTTTAGCAATATTTGCCACTTCTTGTGCTGATAGTGCAGAAAGTACAGAAAACAATACAACTGCAACTCATGAAGAAGTTGTGCATCAAGAGAGTGAAGAAACCCAAGAAGATATTGGTGAAGCCGAGACAGAAAATGAAGAACTCTTAAACATGGAAGTCCAAGATGTAGATCCAAACTTGTTTGACAACCTATGTAATGATGAAACTGTTTCCGATTGTTATATAGTTGATTCATTTCAATACATGGATGCAACCTACATCACAGTGGATTTTGTAAATTATAAAGTGATAGAAACTGCAGAAGGTAATGAGGTGGAATTGGTTAATGTGATCAAAACCTTGAGAACAATGTTGGTGGAAGATGAATACGATGATTGCAGTGGAGAGCACAGTGAAAGCACAATTGAAATGTTAGCAACAGCAAAAGAAAATCCTTTTACACTATTTAGGCTCGAATCAAACGAAGGTATTGTAAGTGTATTATTTGAAAAAAGATGTGAGGAATAATTCGGTTAAAAAATTAGAACGATGAAAAAAATTACAACAACAATTATTGCTTTAGCAATACTATTATCAGCTTGCTCAGAAACTACTGAAAGCGCGAAGGAAAACGTAGAGACAAATAACGAGGAGCAGGTAGAAGAAACTCTCGCAGCAGAAGAGCCAGAGGAAGAACTTATACCAGAAGGAGCGGAAGTAGAAGAAGATCATCGATATGACAACCTTAGCAATGAGTCTGCTACTTCTGATTGCTACATCGTAAGTCACTTTACAGATATGGATATTACTTATGTGACCGTAGATTTTATTGACATTGAAGAAGACTTTGATAATGGTGGCTACGAGATTGTAAACGAGAATAAAAAACTCAGAACTTTTGTAGTAAATGAAGAATATTTAAACCCTTATCACGAAGAGAATGTAAGCATTGAAAAGATATTTGAAAAAGCTGCAAATGATCCGGAAATACTTTTTTCTATAACAATTGAAGATGGTCTGGTTACTGAACTGTACGAAAATCTTGCTGGGTAAAATAACGAGATACCAAAATTAAAAAATTAGAAGAAACATGAGAAAACTATTACTATTAGGGTTATTAGTTGTTGGATTTGGCGCAAATGCTCAAGATCAATCCAAGGAAAAAGAATTAGGAGAATTTTGCTACGTAGATTCATTGTCAACAAAATTGGTGTTCAATGAAACTTGTACAGTGATGCAAAAACTAAACTTTGTAAAAGTACAGTTTAAAAGCAAATACGCTTTCTCTTTGCAAGATGAAAAAAGTAAAGTGATTTATGAAATAGTTAGTAAAGTTGATGGTCTTGGTAAGGAAACCCAAAGAGAAAAATTAGGAGATATTCCAGCAGTATTCTTAGACGGATTGACCAAAACAAAAAACGCTGCCAACAATGGCTTTGAAATTGCCCATGGAATGAATCAATCAGTGCAAGTTTATTATCATCTTGGAGATTTGGTTTTGATTTTCCCTAAATTGACTAACAAAGGGTTGGTTTCCCCAGCACACAGAGTTTACATTCCAAGCGAATGTATCAATGACTTCAAAAACATCTTTAAGTGATTAGAATAGTATTTAGTATATCGCTGATGTTTTTTACGCCTTGTTTATTTGGGCAAGTTAAAACAGATAAATTACCTGATTTTTTCAGTAAAGAAGAGGGAAATTCAGTTTTATCGGCAGATATTATCATTAATGAAGATGTTACAGTATTGTATTCAGACCAATTATATGGTAGAATTCATTGTAAAAAATGGGTGAATGACCAATGGATTGATTTTGGAAATTTTCCTAACCTTAGAGGATATAGTTCTGTACAACTAACATCTTTTGATGAGGAACTTTACGCATTGGTGAGCGGAGAAGTAACTTGGACAGTTTATAGTAATGCTAATATGCACTATATTTATTGACTTTTAGCATAGATGAAGGTTGCCAAATTCACAAAATAACAACGAAATAGAATGAAAAATATGAAAACATTAACCATAGTAGCGAGTTTAGTCTCGCTTTCGCTTTTTGCACAAACAAATATAGAAAAATTACCATCGTTTTACGATCAATCCGAAGGCAATAAGGTTATATCTGTAGATATGGTTGGAGATGGAATAGATCCAATTGTACTTTATACAACATATAATCACAACGAAATCAAGTGCAAAACATGGGATGGTCAAGAATGGGTTGCTTATGGCGCTTTTCCAGCAATAGAAAAAAGAGGTTATGTAAATATAGAACTTTACAAAGGAAATGCCTATGCTTTAGTTCAAGCAGGAGAAGGGTGGTCACTTTTTGAAAGAAAAAATAACAGCGAAAAATGGGTTGTTTTTGGAAATGCAGAATTTGCAGAATCATCTGTTTTTGCTACTCCTACACTTACTTTTATTGAAGGAAACCCTATTGTTTATGAGCGTCATTATAGAGAAGATAAAGTAACCATGTATAAGTATCAAAATGGTAAATTTTACAACCTTGCGGGTGTTGGTCAATTGACAGATGTAAGTGATGATTTCCGTATGGTAAGTAATCAAGATGACAAGATGGTCATGGCTTGGACTACATCAGATAAAGGAGACTTAAAATTATTTGAAATTAACAAGTCTGGTGAAGAAACTACCGAAAAGACAATCACAAAAGGACTAAAAACAAAAGAGATCAAAGAGATTCAAGATTTGTTTTACCACAAAGGAAGTTTGTTTCTATATTATCTCAATAGCAGTTGGGAGTTACAAGTTGCTAAGTACAATGAAAGTTCTGCTAAATGGGAAATGAATAAAACTACTGAGGTGATTGACGGACTTGGTTTTTATCAAGCCAATGATTTATCTTTTGTTTCTAAATCAAGAGAGAATGATTTGCCAGTATTTTACAAGTATAATGTAACAACTTGGGCACCTGGAATTGAAGTGGGGACAGAGAAAATATTTCATGGTAGAGAAGTAAAATTGGCCGAAGGCTTAGGTGAATATTACTTGCTTAACTTCAATGCAAAAGGTGGTACAATAATTCAAAAATTTACACTTGATTAAGATGAAAAAAACAATTTGAAAAGCATAGAAGTTAATGCAGATGAACATATCATCGGAAAATTTAGCGGGACATTCATGCCAGACGATATCACAACCAAAGAAATGAATTATAATTTTCAAGAAATGTCCGTTTGGTGGTCAGATCCAGAATAAACTAAAAAGCAAAAGATGAATATTAAGATTTTATTACTGTGTGGAATTGCATTTACTACAGTTTCTTGTGCAGAGACAAATGAAGAAAGCGAAAACACAGAAACTGAGGTGGTCCAAAAAGAAGTTGGTCAAGTAACGATTCATTTCAAAAATGGGAATGATGAACTTCAAAAAGTATTTAACTCTACTGTGAAAGAAGAGTTCGAGAAATTCACAACAATTATAAGTGATAAAACTGCTCCAAAATACAAGTGTGGGTACACAGGTAATATTGTTTATTCATATGCTGACGGTAGTATTCGCGACTGTGATTTTAACATAGACGAAAGTTGTAATCACATTGTTTATATGGAGAATGGAGATTTAGTCTCCAAAGAAATAACTCCAGAAGGAAGAGAAGCGTTACTGTCTTTAATGGAAAAAGGAGGCATTATTGCTACAGCAGGAGTTGAACCACCAATGGTTCCAGATGCACCTGAAAAAGATTTAGAGAAAATGACTGCCCCGATGATGGAAAGTCTTAAGAAAAACTATCATCCTGACATCTATGAAGGTAATGGTCCAAAGGAAACTATCATTAATCACTTTAAGTTCAAACCACATGCTGATGCTTTTGACTATATGTTTGTACAAGTATCATTAAAAAGAGGCGAGGTAACCTTAGATGATTTTGTGCTTTATTATCCAGATGAAAAAGGTGTACTAAATGCCGAGAATTATTATATAACTACAGCAGATGAGCATCCTTGTACGGTTTGTGATATGCAAGAAATTTCCACCACCAATGGAGAGGATCCCATTGGAACGTTCACTGATAGGGCAACAGGTAAGGAGTTTAAACTGAGCCTGGGTTATAACTTAGAAGAGATATATTTTTATTGGTTTAAATAGAAGATTTCAATTAAAAAATAATATCCACTATCCATTGTCGTAAAATCATTTGTCGAAAAATCGCTAAGTCGTCAGACTTTCCTATTTTTGTACCCTCAAACTAAACAAGACAATGGAAATCCCAAAAATATACGAGTCTACAAAGACAGAAAGCAAGTGGTACGACTACTGGATGAAGGAAGGTTTTTTTAATTCTACACCAGATGATAGAGAGGCTTACACAATAGTCATTCCTCCGCCAAATGTAACAGGAGTCTTGCATATGGGGCACATGCTTAACAATACCATCCAAGATGTATTGGTGAGAAGAGCACGTATGATGGGAAAAAATGCTTGTTGGGTACCTGGTACTGATCACGCATCTATTGCTACTGAAGCAAAAGTAGTGACCAAATTAAAAAACGAAGGAATTGACAAAGCAGACCTTTCTCGTGAAGAGTTTTTGGAGCACTGCTGGGAGTGGACACACAAACATGGTGGAATTATTCTTGAGCAATTGAAAAAGCTAGGTGCTTCTTGTGATTGGAATCGTACACATTTCACAATGGACGAAGGGTATTACAAAGCCGTAATTCAAGTGTTTTGTGACCTACACGAAAAAGGAAATATTTATAGAGGCGTAAGAATGGTTAACTGGGATCCTCAGGCCTTAACAGCACTGAGTGACGAAGAGGTAAACCACAAAGAAGTAAATTCAAAACTTTACTACGTAAGATACAAAGTTCAAGACACAGATGATGAATGGGTGACCATTGCTACTACACGTCCTGAAACGATTATGGGAGACAGTGCCATCTGTATAAACCCAAATGATGCAAGATACAAACACCTTGAAGGTAAAAGTGTAATAGTACCTATTGCCAATAGAGTTATTCCTATCATTTTGGATGAGTATGTAGATCCAGAATTTGGTACAGGTTGTTTGAAAATTACACCAGCACATGATCCTAATGATTACGAAATAGGAATCAAACACAACCTAGATAGCATTGATATCTTCAATGACAACGGAACATTGAATGCACACGGAGGACCATACGAAGGAAAAGATAGATTTGAAGTAAGAAAAGCCATTGCTAAAGATTTAGACGAGCAAGGTTATATGGTAAAAACGGAAGATCACATCAATAAGATTGGTTTTTCTGAAAGAACAGATGCTGTAATTGAGCCAAAATTGTCATTGCAATGGTTCTGCAGAATGGAAGAATTAGCAAAACCTGCTTTAGAGCATGTAATGAATGATGACATTGCGTTTCACCCGCCAAAATTCAAGAATTCATACAAACACTGGATGGAGAATGTAAAGGATTGGTGTGTTTCTCGTCAATTGTGGTGGGGACATCAAATACCTGCATATTTCTATGGAAAAGGAATCAATGATTATGTAGTTGCAGAAACGATAGTTGAGGCTTTGGAGAAAGCAAAAGCCGCTACTGGCAATGATAAATTGACTGTGCATGACTTACGCCAAGATGCGGATGTAATGGATACTTGGTTCTCTTCTTGGTTATGGCCAATGGCTGTTTTCGGAGGTTTTGATAAAGATAATGATGGTAAAGAATTAGATTATTATTACCCAACCAATGATTTGGTAACTGCTCCAGAAATTATGTTCTTCTGGGTAGCAAGAATGATCATGGCTGGATATGAATACAAAGGAGAATTACCATTCAAGAATGTATACTATACAGGTATTGTTAGAGATAAATTAGGTCGTAAGATGTCTAAGTCTCTTGGGAATAGTCCTGATCCTATAGGATTGATAGAGAAATATGGAGCAGATGGTGTCCGTGTAGGAATGCTTTTAAGTAGCCCTGCTGGAAATGACTTGCCTTTTGATAGTTCTCAATGTGAACAAGGAAGAAACTTCACCAATAAGATTTGGAATGCATTTAGATTGGTTAAATCATGGGAAGCAAAAGACTTTGATCAACCAGAATATGCTAAGAAAGGAATAGAATGGTTTGAAAATAAATTGAATGAGCGTTTAGCAGAAATCAATACAAGTTACGACCAGTTCAGAATTTCTGAAGCATTGATGTCTACATACAAATTGGTTTGGGATGATTTCTGTTCTTGGTATTTGGAGATTGTTAAGCCGGCTTATCAGCAACCGATAGATGCGGTAACTTATGCCAAAACATTAGAATTGTTTGAAACTATTCTAAGAATTATTCACCCGTTCACGCCTTTCATCGCAGAGGAATTATGGCACTTAATCAAAGAACGTGATGAGAAAGACTGCATCATTGTAGCTACTTGGCCTGAGGTTCAAAAAGTTGATGAAACAGTATTAGCAGGATTTAACTTTGCTGATGAGGTAATTTCAAACATTAGAAATATTCGTAAGGAGAAGAACATTGCCAATAAAGTAGAAATTGAATTGAGAATTAAGAAAAATCAGGAAACTGATACTTCATTTGACTCAGTGATTCAAAAAATTGGTAA
>JBFHGR010000112.1:0-10455 GCA_041583015.1 Parvicella sp.
ACTGTACAATTATCAGGTATTAATGCTTGGTCTTCATTTACTGGAAGTACTTCCCTACCTCTAGAAGTAAAGTACTCCTTAATCATTTGATAAACTTCTTCGTTTCTCACTAATGTCGAGCCAAAATATTCACACAAAGTATACTTGGTAATATCATCCTTGGTGGGACCAAGTCCACCTGTTATTAATACTAAATCTGCAACTTTTGATGCTGAATCAATTGCATTAATAATATCCAACTTACTATCAGAAATAGCAATCGTCTCCCGAACCTCAATTCCACTGGCATCCAAAACACTGCCCATCCAACTTGCGTTTGTATTAATGGTTTGACCAATTAGCAATTCATCTCCAATGTTTATAATATGTGCTTTCATGATAATATGTATATAAAGCTAAATTACCTATATATCACAAAACTCTATACCTTAAAATAGAATTATTAATTGAATTTTAATTTCTTTGTAAACTAAATTATCAAAATGAGCGAAATTACACTAAAACAAGAAGGAATTGATTACATCAAAAAGAACTTTGGTAGCAAAACTAGGTTTAGAATTGCTATGTTTAAAATGCTTCCAATGGGCTGGCTAAGTGGAATGACGATAACTCATTTAGATGAAGAGAAATGTACGGTAGCGGTGCCATATAAAAGATGGAATAAAAACCCATTCAAATCTACCTTTTGGGCTGTTCTAGGTATGGCTGCAGAAATGTCTTCTGGAGCTCTGCTAGTTATGTTTACCCATAAACAAAAGCCTTCTGTTGCCATGCTTGTTGTAAATTGTGAAGGTGAATTCTTCAAGAAAGCAACAGATGTTACCACTTTTACATGTGAGGGCGGTGCTCAGGTTAAAGCGGCCATAATAAAAACAATGACAACCAAAGAACCTGTTTTAATTCCGCTTCAAATGGAAGGCAAAAACAAAGCAGGAGAAATTGTTGCTAAGTTCAAATTTACTTGGTCGGTTAAAGCTAGATAGAGTTTTTAATCTATCTTGATTCCCATAATGGTAACATCATCAATTTGCTCATTGGTGCCCTTCCATTGATGAAACATTTCCTTAATTTTTTCTTGATGCAAACTGAGTTCTAAGGGTTGAATATTAACCAAAAGCTTAGCTAAATTTATCCTTTTAAACTTTTTATTCTTACCTGAGTTGTCTAGGCTTCCAAACTGGTCTACAATTCCATCTGTGAACATGTAAACAATATCATTTTCTGCAACGTCTACAATGGTCCTACTAAATTTGTCAACACTTGCATAACCACCAATAGGCTTTCTGTCTCCCTTAAGTTCGTAGACATTATAACTATTTTGCGTGAAAAATTTCTCCAAATTCATTTCTCTTTGAGTAACAATCCAAACTGGATTATTTGCCCCTGTAAACATCAATTTTCTTTGGACAAAGTCAATACTACATAAAGCGATATCCATTCCATCCCTAACCAAATATTCATTTTCTTCGCCATAAGCATCAGCATTAAAGGTTTCTAAAACCATTTTGTTTACCGCATCCAAAATCTCATCCGTTTTTGTCAATTTAAATTCATTAACGGCAGTCTTCAAGGCGTCACTACAAACCACACTTACCAATGCTCCCGGAACGCCATGTCCTGTACAATCGGCAACAGCTATTAAAACATTTTTGTGTTGCTTATTTTTACTCATCCAGTAAAAATCACCAGCAACAATATCTTTTGGATTATAATATACAAAGTAATCGCCTAATTCTGCTTCAAGCGACTTACTAGAAGGAAGAATAGCTGTCTGTAATCTTTTAGCATACTCTATGCTTCCTATGATTTCACTATTTCTTTCCTCCAACTGTCCTTTTTGAAGTGCTAATTCCGCAAGGTTAGAAGAAATAACCTTTGTTTTCTCTTCAACGCTTTTCTGCAATCGAATATTTGACCTTTTAAGTCTTGCTGAATAAATTCTTACAGATATTATTAAGATACCCAAAAAGCAAACTACATATAATAAATAAGCCCACCATGTTCTATACCAAGGAGGAAGCACCTCAAACAAAAACTCTTCTACCTCACTTTCTACACCGTTTGAATTAATAGATTTTACTAAAAAACGATAATTACCTGCATCAAGGTTGGTATACACCGCTTTAGAATCACTTGTCCAATCAGAAAATTTCAAATCATATCCCTCCAATTTATACGCATACATCAACTTTCCTTCAAAAGCATATTGAGGAGAAGTAAATGAAAATGAAATATTATGGTAGCCATTATTCAAAACACAATGTTTTACGTTTTGCATTTCTGCAAAATAATTTCCTTCATATAATATGGAATCAGTATTTATATAAACCCCATTAATTATGGTTGTAAACTCATTTTGCTTAGTTTTAATCTCAGTCGGGTCATACTTAACAATTCCCTCCTCTCCTATTAGCCAAGTCACACCAGATTGTGAACAGTAAATATCATTTATATAACCAACATTCAAATCCGCAAGAGATGTGGTATCAAGAGCAATCTCATTACCATTTTTTTTCAAGACGTAGACTGGTCCAGAATTCTCTATATAGCAATTCCCATACAAATCCTGTTTTATTAACCAACAACTAAGATCTTGACCTAAATAAGATGACACAAACTCGTCAGGAATGAGTTTATTATTTTCAAAATCCATTGAATACACACCAGTTGCTTTAGGAGCAAAAATCATTCTATCATCTAATATAAAAGGTAATATATAACCATCTCCACCTTCAAAATCAGGATTAAAATTTTCTTGTTTAGCAATGTGATTAATTGAGTCAATCTCCAACCTAGTGACTCCAGAAGAATACAAACCTCCCCAAATAACATTATTATTTTGAGGGTCTTTTTCAAAGTGTAAAAATTCATCAAGCACCGGAATCTCATTTACCACAATCCATTCATCGTCAATCTTTTTCAACAATAACAATGCTTTCCTCCCTCCAACCGCTGCATAAGTATTACTCAGAGCTACAATAGATCTGGTATACCTGTTTGTGATACTTTTCAGATCATCTTTTTCTAGTACAAATAATCCATCAGTAGTTGCAGCAAATATTTGCCCATTAATTTCATCAACATCAAATGCCTGAACACTTGTTTGATTTAACTTATCCGTACGAATAGAAGAACCATCCAATCCTATGCGATAAACTCCTTCATTAGATGCAACATATAATTCATTGTTACATTCAATAATAGCATTTGCATTCCCCTTTATGGATGAAAACCCATCTGGCAACCATGAAAAAGGCTTATTAAAAAGAGCCTTTGACAACCCCACATCTGAGTTAAACCAAAGTAAACCTTCTCTATCATAAAATATTTCTCTGATTGCATTTGTTTTCAAACCATTTTGATCAGAATACTGCATTTTGATAGTCCCATACTTAGACAAAATATAAACACCATAGTTTGTTGTGGAAAGTGCAATCTCATTATTAGGTAATAACAATGCATTATTAATACTTAAATCTGACAAACTATTAATTGGCGAATCAAATTTCACTAAATTAAATGAGTTTTTATCCAACAGAAATAATCCATTTGCATTGGTCACCAAAAGATACTGATCTTCTGAATAATCCAACACATTTTGTATAATGAAATTCGTCTTATTTTCTAACTCTGTAAACACATTAAAATCATCTTTTGATGAAAACGTATCTAAATTCACATAGAAAACTGTATTATCATTAGATTGGACCCAAAGTTCACCATTTACAATCACACTTGAACGAAACCCCTGCGAGCTAATATCTATCAAAGTGCTTTCGCCATTTTCAAATAAGACCATTGTATTGTCAGATCTAAAAATAACTTTATTTTCATATACATGAATGTCCCAAAAAAACTCAGATCCAATTACATTTTCGGAATCATTATCTATTATTTCTACAGTTTCATATCTCCCCTTCTCATTAACTTCGAGATATCCAATTTCTCCAACTCCTCCATAAAAAATGATTCCATCATAACCAATAGCAACGCTTAATACATTTGTCTCTGTCTGTGTTTTATGCAGAAACCAATTTGTACCGTCATACTCCAAAATACCATCTCCGTTAGCAAAAAACATGACACCTTTCTCATCCTGAACAGTTTGCCAATTTTGATTATGAGCTTCATAGTCTTTTGGTTCGTAGTTGATAACTTTATGAACTGTTTTCAATTGTCCATATCCCACAAAAGTGAAAATAAACAAGACTAAAAAGACTTTAAAATGATGTAAGAGTGATTTCAATTATTAATAAAATGGTGACTTTAACAAATATGCAAAAAATAAGGCTTCAAGAATCAAATTAAAGCCTTATTTTTCATTTTACTTGTCCTTTTATTTCTGCATGGTCACCACTCTTTGAGGATGCGGTGCTTCAAATCCTGCTTCACCTAAAGCCATCAGAATGTTTTCTCTTGTCCCCCAATAAACATCCCAATAATTAGCAACTAAAGTGTACGGTAATGCCATTAACTCAATAGAACTTTCACCTAAATTGTTTACAACAACTACTGGAGCAATATTTTTCATTACATTTTCATCAGTTTTCATTGCTTCTAGTATTACTTGTTTTGCCTTTTGAACATCTGCTCCATACCTTATATTGAATTTCATATCAACTCTTAAATTACCTTTCTTTGTAATATTTGTAATCTTACCGTCAGTAATGGAACTATTTGGAAGAATTTCAGTTTTATTTTGAAAAGTCTCTAATACTGTTACGAAAACAGATATTTCTTTTACTGTTCCTAATGTTCCGTCTACTTCAATTAAGTCACCAACTTTAAAAGGTTTGAAGATTAATAACATTACACCTGAAGCGAGATGTCCTAGCGAACCATTAAAAGCAGCTCCAATTGCTAAGCCTGCTCCAGCCAATAATGCAGCGAAGGATGCGGTAGGCACACCAATTATTCCTGCAATAGAAATAAACAATAAGAATTTTAAAATAAATCCAATAGTGGTTAGTAAGAACGGCTGTAGTGTAGCGTCAATTTTTCTGATTTCAAATGCTTTAGAAATCCCTTTCATAATGATTCTCACCAACCATAGTCCAATAATTAATGCTGCTATTCCTCCTAAAAGTTTTAGACCCCAATCGCCCATTCCCTCCATAATGGAATTCATAAACGATCCTAAAGAACCTCCTATCGTATCTACAACTAATAATGTTTTCATAATATTTATTTTTATTTACTGCAATATCAATATAAACTTTGTAGCCTTAGATAATCTTCTGCGATACAACTCTTGTTCTCGATGGTTGGTAAAAAAAAATCCCTCACTGAAAAGTGAAGGATTTTTGTTATTTTTTTTTTTGATTAAACTTATGCCTCTTGCATAGACTTAATCAAGTTCAAAGCAGAACCTGCTCTAAACCATTCTATTTGCGGTGCATTATAGGTATGATTACAAATAATGTTCTCTTTAGAGCCATCAGCATGAACTACTTCTAATGTCAACGGTTTACCTGGAGCAAACTTATCTAAATCTAGGAAGTTGAAAGTATCATCTTCTTGAATCTTAGCGTAATCTGCTTCATTAGCGAAAGTCAATCCCAACATACCTTGTTTTTTAAGGTTAGTTTCGTGAATTCTAGCAAACGACTTAACCAATACAACCATTACACCTAAATGTCTTGGCTCCATTGCTGCGTGCTCTCTAGAAGAACCTTCACCATAATTGTGGTCTCCGACAACAATAGTAGAAATTCCAGCAGCTTTATATTTACGAGCTGTAGCAGGAACTTCACCAAATGATCCATCCAATTGATTTTTCACTTTGTTAGTTTCTCCATTAAATGCATTAACAGCTCCAATTAGACAGTTATTAGAAATATTGTCTAAGTGACCTCTATATCTCAACCATGGTCCAGCCATAGAAATGTGATCTGTAGTACACTTACCTTCTGCTTTAATTAGCAACTTCATTCCTGTGATATTCTCACCATTCCAAGGGTTAAATGGAGTTAATAACTGAATTCTATCTGAATCAGGATTCACCTTAACCTCAACTTTACTACCATCTTCAGCAGGTTCGATATAACCATTATCATCTACATCAAAACCTCTAGAAGGCAATTCTTCACCATGAGGCCCTTTTAACATGAACTCCTCACCTTTGGCATTCGTTAAAGTATCTGTAAGCGGATTAAAATCTAATCTACCTGAAATTGCAATAGCAGCAACCATCTCAGGCGAAGCTACAAAAGCATTCGTATTTGGATTTCCATCAGCTCTCTTCTTAAAGTTTCTGTTGAAAGAATGAACAATAGAGTTCACCTCTTGCTTATCAGCACCTTCTCTATCCCATTGTCCAATACATGGACCACAAGCATTGGTAAATATTCTAGCATTCAAATCTTCAAAGACCTTCATGATACCATCTCTTTCTGCTGTAAACCTAACCTGTTCAGATCCTGGATTAATTCCAAATTCCGCTTTAGTTTCAAGTCCATTATCTAGCGCTTGTTTTGCAATCGATGCCGCTCTTGACAAATCCTCATATGAAGAGTTAGTACAAGATCCAATCAATCCCCATTCCACTTTAGTAGGCCATCCGTTAGCCGCTGCTGCTTCTTTCATTTTTGAAACAGGTGTAGCTAAATCTGGTGTAAAAGGTCCATTTAAATATGGTTCCAATTCATCCAAGTTAATTTCAATTACTTGATCAAAATATTGTTCTGGATTAGCATAAACCTCATCATCACCGGTTAAGTGTTCTTTAATTTCATTCGCAGCATCAGCAACATCACTTCTATCTGTTGCTCTCAGGTAACGCTCCATGCTCTCATCATATCCAAAAGTTGAAGTTGTTGCACCAATTTCAGCCCCCATATTACAAATTGTACCTTTCCCAGTACAAGAAAGACCTTTAGCACCATCTCCAAAATATTCAACAATAGCACCTGTTCCTCCTTTTACGGTAAGAATTCCTGCTACTTTCAAGATGATATCCTTAGCAGATGTCCATCCATTTAATTTTCCTGTCAACTTGATACCAATCAACTTAGGAAACTTCAATTCCCAAGCCATTCCAGCCATAACATCTACAGCATCTGCACCACCAACACCGATAGCGACCATTCCAAGACCTCCAGCATTCACTGTATGAGAATCTGTACCAATCATCATTCCACCTGGGAACGCATAATTTTCTAGAACCACTTGGTGAATAATACCGGCTCCTGGTTTCCAAAAACCAATTCCATATTTATTTGAAACACTTTGAAGGAAGTTAAAAACTTCAGAGCTATTATTCAAAGCATTTTGTAAATCCGCACTAGCGCCAATTTTCGCTTGAATTAGGTGATCTAAATGAGCCGTTGATGGAACCGCAACTTTCTTCTTTCCAGCTTGCATAAACTGCAATAGAGCCATTTGAGCCGTAGCGTCTTGCATTGCTACTCTATCAGGAGCAAAATCTACATAGTCCACACCTCTTTTAAAATTGTCTTTAGCTATTCCACCAGGAGAGTCTGTTTCTTCATTCCAAAGGTGAGCATACAAAATCTTCTCAGATAATGTTAACGGTCTTCCTACAACTTTACGAGCTGCAGCTATTCTTTCTGGAAATTTTGAATAAACTTCCTTAATCATGTTAATGTCAAATGCCATTGTATAGTTTTGATTTAGTTATTCGTAATAGTAAACGTGTTGCGAATTTAACATTTACGTATCAAAATAAGAAATATTTAGGTGAGTTTTAGGTGTTTGGACTGGTTATTTAGACTGAATCCAATATCCAGCATACTAATTGACTCCGAAGTAGCATCAATTCATCCTAATAAAGTAGGAAGTATTTATTTTATGAAATAACACCTCAGGTGGTAATCAATCCTTGTAGCGGAGATTTAATAACCTTCCCAATCTTACAGCCATATTTTCCTGCAATTTCGTTCAGAATATCTGCATAAGCAAAGCCTACAGAACCAACAACATTAAGTGGTAGTGATTTATAATTCTTATATTTAATAATGTGTTGCTTAAAAAAATCATCAAATGCATTTCTCACCAATTCCTGTAAGTATTTATTTTCGTTAAGATACTTTCCAATCCATTCACTAAACGATGCCATATACTTATTGGGTCTTGGCTTTTTGTAAATATTTTCTAAAATTAGTTCAGCATTCACACCAGTATCTTCTATCAACAACCTTTGCAACTTGTCTGGCATATCTTTATTCAAAAAATCTTGAAGAAGTTTCTTCCCCATATAGCAGCCACTACCCTCATCTCCAAGTATATACCCAAGAGAAATAACATTTTCTACCACTTGCTCTCCATCAAAGTAACAACTATTACTCCCTGTACCTAAAATAACTGCTATACCAGGTTCTGAACCGCAAGCAGCTATAGCAGCACCTAGTAAATCATGAGAAACAACAATATCTGCAAATGGGAAAAAACAATGCAAAGCATGTTCTATAACTTTAGATTTTGATACAGAAGAACAACCAGCACCATAAAATTCTATGCTATTGGTATTTTTTATATTTCCAGCGCAAAAAGAAGTCATAAGATCATTCCTCAAAACACTCATTATTGTTTCTTTAGAATTTAAATAGGGGTTCAATCCAACCGTTTGGTATTCACAAACAACTTTTTGTCCGTCTAAGAGCATCCAATCTGTCTTGGTAGATCCACTATCTGCAATCAATCTCATAACTATTTAAATAAAAGGTTTCATAAAAATACCTTTTTTAACTTTTCATGAAACACTTACAAAAACGACTCATCAACTACGTATTTTTAATATCTCCTTTTTTACACTATATAATTATTTCACCACACTAAAAGAGACGGTACTTTCAAAACCGTTTTCATCTACAATTTTAAGTATATGATCTCCTTCCACAGGTTGGTATTCCATTTCGTGAATGCCTGAGGTCTCTCCGATGTATTTATTATCCAAATGCCAGTATAAAACTGCTTGCGCATCATTGTGTGATGCTTCAAAAATTGTATTCCCTTCGGTTTCATCAAGCAAAGTAGGTAGGTAAATATTACTTTGAGATTTAGGGTACATGATGGTTAATGGTTTGGAAGATTCATCAAAAGCACAATCTGGTCTATACTTGGGTGTAGATTTATACGTAGGATTTTTATACTTGTAGAATTTCTCTGCCGCAGGAGGTAAGACCAACCATGGTGTACTAGTCATATTGGATGGCGTCTCACAACTACTATTCACACGAAGTCCGTTGGCATCTAAATGAATCACTTTATGATAAGGACAAACCTTTGCTTTAACACTAGAAATAGGAATCAGCACAGAATCTACATCAGGACAAATATTGGACGCTTTAAATCCAGTATGACTACAAATGGGTGCTAATATCATTTCATCATAAGGTTGAGAAAACCATTCAGAATTAGGTAACCTAGCAAAAATGTCAAATAAAATTGGTGCTGCTGCTTTTACGCCAACCAGGCCAGGTCTTCCTTCTCCATCTGCATTACCAACCCAAACACCTACAACATATTTGGAAGTCAAACCAATTGCCCAAGCATCCCTAAAGCCATAAGATGTTCCTGTTTTCCATGCAATCTTTTGCGAAGCGTTGAACTGTTGCCATTGCCCATCTTCTTCTGGTCTTGTTACTAACACCATTGCTTCCAAAGTACTCCATACAGCAGCAGGTTGAAATGGTTCTCCATTGACAGTTGGCGAATCATTTTCGTACAATTGAAAATTCTGAAACTCATTCTTTTTACCTGCTTTGTAATCATTCAGAGTTTTCCCCATGTTACCATAAATAGTGCACAAATCCCAAAGCGATGCTTCTGCACCTCCTAATATTAAGGACAAACCATAATCGCTACTAGGTCTGTTGATGGTTGTCATCCCAATGTTATTCAACTTCTGATGAAAACGTTGCACACCGTAATCTTTTAGCATTTTTACAATAGGCACATTCAAGGATCTAGACAACGCTTTATGGGCAGGCACTACTCCATCGTACTTTTGATTGTAATTTTTGGGTGCATAACCACTCAATATCATCGGCACATCTTCTATCAATTGATTGGGTGTGATCTCCCCTTCCTCTATCATGGCAGCATAAAGAAACGGTTTCAATATACTACCTGTGCTTCTCGGTGCTTTGATAACATCCACTTGATTGCCATTCTCATTTTTCGGATCATAAGTATTACCTATGTATGCAACCACTTTACCTGTTTCAATATCCATCACAACCGCTGCAGCATTGTGAATTTGATTTTCCGCTAATAAATCGCTGTGATACTTAATGATTTTACCGACTTCCTCTTGTAAGAAAAAATCAAGGTTAGAATGCACCCACTTACCTTTCTCTCCTCGTCCGATGGCTTTGTCAATGACATGAGGCGCAAAATTAGGTAAATCAGGAGGTGGGCCTGGCAACTTTTCAGACTTAGCCAACTCCCACTCTATATCATCTATTAAATCAATATCATGTAATCTATCTAATA
>JBFHGR010000113.1:0-10323 GCA_041583015.1 Parvicella sp.
ATTTTAACATTAAGACAGGCGTTTTTACTGTGGAGGGGAAGGCAATAGATAATGATGCTGAAACTTTTTTTAAACCAGTACTCGCGTGGTTAAATGAATATGCTAAAGCACCTCATAAAGAAACCACTGTAGTGATTAAATTGGACTACTTTAACATTTCATCAAGTAAAAGAATTCTATTTATGTTTTATAAGTTGAATGAATTACACGATAATGGAAGTATTGTGAATGTAAAATGGCATTATCAAGAAGACGAAGATGATATGTATGAGGTAGGTCAGGATTTTGCATTTATGGTGAAAATACCTTTTGAATTTTGTGAATATTCAATGTTTGAAAATGCATTGGCTTAGTTTACTTTTTACATCTTTTTATTGCATAATGAAGTTAGGTTCATAACTTTGCTGACGTTATGCGCACAGTATCAAAAATACCTCATCCCAAATTAGATATAAGTATTTTCCTGCGAGAAAATAAATATATTGTCAAAATTGTATTAGATCAATACGAACAGGTTTATAGGTTGAATGCTCCAGATGTTACAGGAATGGAAGAGATGGAGAAATTGGTTTCTGAAGAGTTTTTAGAGAAAGTTTGGATGAGATTTGTTGAAATGGGAAAGGATTTTGGTGAAGCGTTTAGAAAAGTTAATACTTATTAATAAGGAATTATGAAAATTCAAATGAAAGCATTGACCTCGATTGGTGTAATGATGACGATGTTAATTGCAAGTTGTGGAAACGACAAGTCTGAGTCAAATAGTGAAAAAGAATCGGAAAAAGATTCTGTAAAAGTGGAGTCAGCAATTGTAAACAATACTTCTGATATTCCAGGCGCAAAAATTGCATGGGCTAATAGTGATTCAGTATCAAAGTATTATACACTAGCTAATGAATTGAGAAAGAATTTGGAAGAACAAAAACTTTCAGCTCAAGGAACTTTAGAAACATTGTATGGTAAGTTTGAAAAGAAACAAAAAGCATTAGAAAAGGAAGCGCCAATTTTGGGGCAGACAGAATTGCAGCAAAAATATCAAGAGTTGCAAATGTTGGAGCAAGAGATTCTACAAAAGGAACAAATGCTTCAGCAAGAGCTGTCTCAAAATGAATATTCAGCTACTACAGGTTATATTAGCTTGACTAATGAGTTTATGCAAGAGATTGGTCAGAAATTAGGATATGATTATGTCATGAGTTTTTCTGCAGGTGGGCAGTTAATGTATGGAAATCCAGCATTGGATATTACAGATGAAATCATTGCTGAACTAAACAATGCATACAAGAATCACGGAGATAATTAAGATATGTTTATATCAGAACAGAAAAGAGAAGAAAATATAGCGGAGTACGTTCTGTATATGTGGCAGATTGAAGACGTAGTTCGTGCCTGTCAATTTAAGATTGAGTCTATTACAGAGTTTATTTTAGACAAACAGGAGTTGACGGATAGCGATAGAGAGAAATTGAGTAATTGGTATAAGGATATTGCTCAGAAAATGCAACTTCAAAGAATAGAAAAATCAGGTCATCTGCATGAAGTTAATGATGTGGTGCAGGAGTTGGGAGCATTGCATAATTCATTGCTAACCTATTATAAGGATGAAAAGTATGCATCCATATATAATGTCGCGGAGAATTATTTGGAAGAGTTTAAAAAAGTATCTAATAATCCGAATGCATCCAATATAGAAGTGTTTTTTAATGCACTTTATGCGAAGTTGATACTTAAACTTCAAGGGAAAGATATCTCTTCATCAACGGATGAAGCGTTTATTTCTTTTACTAATGTGCTTGCTTATCTTTCTGCAAAATATAAAAAAATGAAATTGGGCGAACTTTAGTTTCGTCAAGAAGCGAACAAAAACGGGGTTAAAAGGCTAAAAAATGTTATTTGAGGATAACTTTCCTTAAAAGTATTTTGCAGGCTAGTCTAAAAGTATTTTATTTGCAGGCTGAATTAATCATTAAAATAAGAAAAAATGTCAGACGTAAAAACAAGAGTTGTCGCAATTATCGTAGATAAATTGGGAGTTGACGAAGGAGAAGTTTCTCAAGAAGCAAGTTTCACTAACGATCTAGGGGCAGATTCTCTAGATACTGTAGAGCTAATTATGGAATTCGAAAAGGAATTCAATATAGCTATTCCAGACGATCAAGCTGAAAACATCCAAACTGTTGGTGAGGCTGTTAGTTATATCGAGAAAAATATGTAATTATTTTCAAAAGTGTTTTTATGAGTAAGAGAAGAGTAGTTGTAACAGGTATGGGAGCATTGACTCCTATTGGAAATTCATTAGATGAATTCTGGAAGAATTTGGTTGATGGCGTTAGCGGAGCGGCCCCAATTACCAAATTTGACGCAGGTCTTTTCAAAACTCAATTCGCTTGCGAAGTAAAAAACTTCAATGTAGAAGATCTTATAGAGAGAAAAGAGGCAAGAAAGCTTGACCTCTTTTCTCAATATGCTATGTTTTCTTCCATTGAGGCAATCAAAGACTCCGGTATCGATGTGGAAAAAGTAAATCTAGATCGTTGTGGAGTTGTTTGGGGTTCGGGTATTGGTGGCTTAGGAACTTTCCAAGAGGAATGTTTCAATTATGCCGCTGGTGATGGAACACCAAAATTTAACCCTTTCTTTATTCCAAAAATGATTGTTGATATTGCCGCTGGTCATATCTCAATGAAGTTTGGTTTTAGAGGACCTAACTATGTAACTGTTTCTGCATGTGCTTCTGCTACGAATGCATTGATTGATTCATTAATGTTGATTCAATTAGGTAAAGCGGACGTTATTGTTTCAGGTGGTTCTGAAGCAGCAGTTAATATTGCTGGTATAGGAGGGTTTAATGCACTGAGAGCATTGTCTACAAGAAATGACTCTCCAGCATCTGCATCAAGACCATTTGATAAAACTAGAGACGGATTCGTCTTAGGAGAAGGGTCTGGAGCATTAATTCTAGAAGAATTAGAGCATGCTAAAGCAAGAGGAGCTAAAATCTATGCCGAGGTTGTAGGTGGCGGTTTGTCTGCTGATGCGTATCATATGACTGCTCCTCATCCAGAAGGATTAGGCGCTATTAATGTAATGAGAAATGCTTTGGATGACGCTGATATGAAACCAGAAGATATTGATTATGTCAATGTTCACGGTACTTCTACTCCGCTTGGAGATATTGCAGAAACAAAAGCAATCAAACAAGTGTTTGGAGATCACGCTTATAACCTTAACATTAGTTCTACTAAGTCTATGACAGGTCATTTACTTGGTGCAGCGGGTGCAGTTGAGGCTATAGCTTGTGTGAAAGCTGTGCAAGAGGATATTGTTCCTCCTACTATTAATTTCGAAACGGAAGATGAAAACATTGACTACAAACTAAACTTTACTTTCCATAAAGCGGAAAAAAGAGAGGTTAGAGCAGCGTTGTGTAATACATTCGGTTTTGGAGGTCACAATACTTCAATCATTGTTAAGAAATACAATGCTTAAAAATTTTCTTTTCGGTCCTAGGTATACTGATCGTCAAAAAGAAATCATTTATTTTATTAAAAGTAGTTTTGATGTTAAGCTCAAGAATATAAATTTCTATGAGCAAGCATTGACGCATAAATCTATTCAAAAGGATAAGTCTAAGGACATTATCCATAATGAAAGGTTAGAGTTTTTGGGTGACGCTATTATTAGTTCCGTTGTTGCAGAGATTTTATATCTAAAATTCCCTAAAAAATCGGAAGGTGAATTAACGCAAATGCGAGCTAGAATTGTAAGCAGAGAAAGTCTTAATACCATAGGAGATAAACTAGGGTTAGAACCTTTAATAAATTATCACAAAACAAAGAATAGGTTTAATTCATTATTAGGAAACACGTTTGAGTCTATTATAGGTGCAATGACTTTGGATTTAGGCTATAAAAAAACAGCATTGGCATTGAAGAAACACATCTTTAATGATACTTTAAATTTTGAAGAAATAGCACTTCAGAATGTGGATTATAAAAGTCAATTGATCATACAGTGCCAAAAGCAAAAGAAAGAAATAGCATTTGAAATGATTGAGGAAGTAGCGATAGAGCATGGGAAAATCACTTTTGTTATGGCTATTTTGATAGATGGAATTGAAATGTCTAGAGCATCGAGTTCTACTAAAAGAAAGGCGGAACAAAAAGCAGCAAAGAAACTTTTAATTTAAATTAAAAATCCATTGTGGATTACCTTGTACATTAGTTGTGCAGCAGAGTTATATTAAAGATACTTTTGTAACTTAAGATAGATATACATTGAAATTAGACCTACCAAATATATTATTAATAGCTACTGGATTTTTCTTTTTGATTCAGCTTATTTATTTTCTATTATTCTTTATGAGAATGACAGTAAGAGGAAAGCGTGAATCTGAGAAAAATGAACTAAAACCAGTTTCAATTATTATATGCGCTAGAAATGAGGAGCAAAATTTGATGGAATACTTACCGAAAGTGTTGGATCAGGATTACCCTAATTTTCAAGTTGTCATTGTCAATGATAGAAGTTGGGATGAAACATGGGATGTGTTAGAGGAATTTTCAAGAAGATTTAATAATATTAAACTAGTAAATATACCTGATTCTGGTAGGGATGGTTATGCAAAAAAATATGCCATAACGCTCGGTGTAAAAGCGGCAAAGCATGACCAACTGATATTCATAGATGCAGACTGCTATCCTGTTTCTCGAAATTGGTTGAAGGAAATGGCTAGTAAATTTTCGGTTCAAAGAAAGTTGGTTTTGGGTGCTGGTGCATTTGTTCCTGAAAAAGGTTTTGCCAATAAAATCATTCGTTATGATGCGTGTCAGATAGCATTACAGTATTTGTCATTTGCTAAAGCAGGTGTGCCATACATGGGCGTTGGTAGAAACCTTGGTTATAAGAATGAACTATACGACAGTGTGAGGGGCTTTAAAAGCCATTATCACATTCCTTCAGGAGATGATGATTTATTTGTGAATCAAACAGCTAGTAAAAGGAATACAAATATTTGTTTTAGCCCTGAGTCAATAACATTGAGTAAGGCAAAACCGACATTACGTGATTGGCGTATACAAAAACGAAGACACGTAACAACCGGGAAGTATTATAGAGCATATCATAAGTTCCTGCTTGGACTCTTTCCTGTGAGTTATGTTTTCTTTTTAATATTGGCCATTATTACTGCAATAGTACATCCTTTATATTATATTCCTTTGGGACTTATTGGTGTCCGAATTATTCTGCAATACATAACAAGTTATAGAGTTTTTAAGACAATGATGTCGAAAGATGTAATAATCTGGATTCCTTTCATTGAAATTATAATGCTATATTTAAATCCATATCTTTTATTAACGAGTAAAAGGTACAACAAACTACGATAATCAAAATGAGCGAAGAAGTATTAGATTTAAGTCATTTATCAGATAAAGCGAGGCATGATTATGGGCTTGTGCAAAGAGCGGTGCAACATAAAGACCAAAAAGCTTATGCTGAATTGATGGATAGATACAAGGAATCTATTTTTTATATGTTGCTCAAAATGGTTAATAATTCTGATGATGCAGATGATTTAACGATTGAAGCATTTGGTAAAGCATTTAATAGACTCCATCAATACACGCCTAATTTTGCGTTTAGTACTTGGCTGTTTAAGATTGCTACCAATAATTGTATTGACTTCCTTAGAAAGAAGAAAAAGAATGTCCTTTCACTTGATAATAGGTACAACAATGACGATGGAGATTCATTGATGATAGAATTGAAATCTGAAGGATTAAACCCAGAGCAGGTTGCTATTCGTGAGCAGAAATTGGTCATCATGCGTAATGTAGTGACAAGACTTAAGCCTAGATATAGAATGCTGGTAGAAATGAGATATTTCAAGGAGTTGAGTTATGAAGAAATTTCTACAGAGTTAGATTTACCATTAGGAACGGTAAAGGCGCAATTATTTAGAGCAAGAGAGTTCCTGTTTAACATTCTAAAAAATACCAAAGACGGAATTTAGTCTTTACATTATATTATTTCATGCAAGTCGATTTTAAGCAATATTTTCCTGAGATTACAGAAGATAAATTAGCCAAACTGAATCAGTTAAAGGAATTATATCAACACTGGAATGAGCAAATCAATGTGATTTCGCGTAAGGATATGGATAATTTTAATGAGCGTCATGTTTTACATTCTTTGGGAATAGCCAAGATCATATCTTTCAAATCTGGTACTAAAATTATGGACATTGGAACAGGTGGAGGTTTTCCCGGGATACCATTAGCCATTATGTTTCCAGAGTGTGAGTTTCACCTAGTAGATTCTATAGGTAAGAAGATTAAAGTAGTCAATGAAGTTGCATTAGCCTTGGGTTTAACCAATGTTACAGGTACTCATGATAGAGCGGAGAACATAAAAGGTCAATATGATTTTATAGTAAGCCGAGCAGTAACCAGAATGAACAAGTTCATGCCTTGGACCAAAGGTAAGTTCTCAGGGAATAATTTCAATGATTTGAATAACGGAATTCTATACCTAAAAGGAGGAGACATTCACGAAGAATTAAGTGAAGTTCAGAGTAAGCATTTTCCTACACTTTATGATTTGTCTAAATTCTATAAACAAGAGTTTTTCGAAACGAAGAGAGTTGTTTATTATAGGATGAAGTAGAGTTTAATTAATTCGTTATTTGGTTGAATAGTAGATAAATGAATTCCGCCAAGAACTACCATTAAACACTTTACACTTACTCACAGTTTTTATCCGGAGCACAACTCGGTCCTTCAGTAACTTTTAGAACAGTTGTTTCATTTTTCTCCCTCCATTCTGTGTAAGATTTTTCTATTGTCTGGATAAAACTGTCTATTGGTTGCGCACCAGAGATGCCATATTTTCTGTCAAAAACAAAGAAAGGAACACCTTGTACACCCAATTGTCTAGATTCCTCAATATCTCTCTTTACTTTGTTCAAATAGTCATTGTTGGTGAGTGATTCAGTGATTGCTTCTTCTGTAAGACCAATTTCTTTTCCCAGAGAAATTAGCACCTGATTGTCACTTAAATCTTTTCCTTCTACAAAGTATGCATTAAGGAATGTCTCTTTCATTTCGTCACCCAGCCCTTTTGATTTTGCCATTTGCAAAATTCTGTGCGCTTTCATTGAGTTTGTGATTAGTGCTTTGTCAAAATCAAAATTAAGTCCAGCATTTTTTGCCATATTTACAGCGCCTTCATGCATTGATTTGGATTGTTCCAAAGAAATGCCTTTGGACTGCGCAATATACTCGTAAGAAGTTTGAGAACTGTCAGTTGTTTCAGGAAGATTAGGGTTCAATTGAAAACTCTTCCAGACTATTTCAATATTATCCTTGTATGGAAGGTTTTCTAAAGCCGCTTCAAGATGCCTTTTGCCGATGTAACAAAATGGACACATGATATCACTCCAAATTTCTATTTTCATTTTTTCTTGTTTTACATTTATATCTTCATTTTGCCCGTAATAGAATACATTAATTGAAATAAAACTATAAACAACAATAATTTTAAATACAAAATTTCTCATAGTGCAATATTATTAGTATTGTGCAAATGTACTGGATGTGATTTTGCAAGGATAAGTTTTGTAAAAAAAAATAGTCACTCAAAAGGTGACTATTTAAAATTATCAATTTTTGTGATTTAATTATCTTGCTAATGAAAATGGTCCAGTGTATTCTTTAGTAGTTCCATCCATAAACTCTGCTTGAATCACATAATAGTATGTACCTTCCGAAGATGGACTACCGGAAGTAGATCTACCGTCCCATCCTCCTTCAGTTGTGTCCCAAGTAAAAACTATTTGTCCCCATCTATTTAAAATCGTTGCGGTTATAGAATTTACACCAGATGCTTTAATCTTAAAGATATCATTGCTTCCATCTTCATTTGGCGTGAAAATATTTGGAATAATTAACTCAGCAACTTCAAACACTTCAATAGTTACCGTGTCAGAATCAACACATCCATTGGCATCCATTATGGTTAAGATTACATCATAGTTCCCTTCTGTGGTAAAAGTATAACTAGTATTTTGTGAAGTAGTAGTGTCACCAGTACCAAGATCCCAAAAATAAGTAAGTCCAGTTCCAATACAATTTTCAGTGAAATCTACATCCAACGGTATAGTACCTGTCGTAGGGTTTGCTATAGGCGTAGCAACAGGAAGTGTACTATGTACTACCTCTTGATTTGAACTTGTAGTACAACCGTTAGCGGATGTAATAGTAAGTTCATATAGACCAATGGTGTCAATCGTTATTATTGAAGTTGCTTGTCCTGCAATTATATTTCCATCATTAGTAGACCACTGAAATGTTACTCCTGTATCGCTGTTTGATGCATCAATTATTGTAGTAGGGATATTACAGGTTAATGTATCCGGAATGGCAATATCAATATTTGGAGAAATTGTGTCAATTGAAACAATAACTGTTGTGTTGGATATATTTACACACCCATTTGCACTTGTTATGCTCAATGTATAGGTACCATTTAGGTCGACAACAGGAGTTGAAGTGTTATCTCCCGAAACTATATTACCATCTGTTGTGGTCCATTGATACGAATTTCCAATGCCTGAAGAAGCTGAAGCATCAAGAGTTATAGATGTGGTGGAGCATGTTAAAGTATATGTTCCATTATTCTCTATACCTATTGGCGTTATTGTGTCGTAAACAACAGAAGCATCGTCAGAAGATGAGCAACCGTTTGTGGTATTCGTAACAGTAAGGGTGTATGTTCCGTCTGAATCAACTTGAGTAGAATTGGTTGTGGTAGTTCCAATTATGTTTCCTCCGGTGGAAGACCATTGGTAACTAAAATTAGCACCTGAGTCTGACCCTGAACCATCCAGGATAGCAGTTAAGTTATTACAGTCCAAAACTTGATCGGCACCTGCATTAGCTACGGGATAGTTATTGTCAGGGTTAACCATGACATCGTCCATTGCTTGACAGCCGTTCGATCCAGTAACGGTTAATGTATATTGCCCAGGAGTATCTGCTGTAGCAGTGTTTGTAGTGCCACCGCTTGTTATGTTTGGTCCAGACCATAAAAATGTGATTCCAGTGCCGGAAGAATTAGATCCATCTAAAGTAACAGTTGGTGTAGCACAATTAGATATTTGATCAGTTCCAGCATCTGCAATTGGCAATGCTTGATCTATTGTTAAGTTAGCATCATCTGAATTAGTACACCCATTCGCTCCAATAATGTTTGCTGTATATATTCCAGTAGGTGATGCGTCTGTAACATTCACAGAGTTGGAGTTAATAGTACCTGAAGGAGTTGTCCAAGAAATAGTTCCGGAGCCTGTTGCAACGAAGGTACCCGTAGTGGAATTACAATCCAGTAAAATATCTGAACCTGCAGAAATGCTAGGGGCAGTTTCATCTACTGTTATGATTATGTCATCCGAATGCGTACAACCGTTAGCTGCAGTTACTGTTAACGTATACGTTGTCGTTGTGCTTGGATTTGCTGTGGTATTGGCAGTTGTTGTGCTACTTAACCCTGCTGCCGGACTCCAACTATAAGTTCCTCCTCCAGATCCGCTTAAACTTGCTGTAGGAGTGGTACATGTTGTGGTAATGTCTGGTCCTGCATCTGCAGTAGGAGTGTTAGCATCTACCGTTACCGTAATGTCGTCAGTATCAGTACATCCATTTGCACCAGTTACGGTCAATGTGTAGGTTGTATTTGCTGATGGAGTAGCTGTTGGTGACGATGAAGTAGTGCTACTTAATCCTGTACTTGGAGACCAAAGGTATGAACCGCCTCCTGATCCATTTAATGTTGTGGATGGTGTTGTACAATTTGTTGTGACATCAGCTCCTGCATTGGCGGTTGGATTTGTTTTATCCACCGTTACCGTCACATTATCAGTATCTGTACATCCATTTGATCCAGTGACTGTAAGCGTATAGTTTGTTGTGCTTGACGGATTAGCTGTAGGTGTGGCCGAGGTTGTACTGCTCAACCCTGTACTAGGAGACCATGAGTAAGATCCACCGCCAGAGCCTGAAAGTGTAGCGGAAGGAGTTGTACAAGTAGTAGTAATATTAGAGCCTGCGTTAGCATTTGGAGCAGTTTCGTCTACAGTAACTGTAACCACATCAGAGTCTCTACATCCATTTGATCCAGTAACTGTTAACGTGTAGTTTGTAGTACTAGAGGGATTAGCAGTAGGAGTGGCTGATGTAGAACTACTTAGACCTGTACTAGGAGACCACGAGTAAGATCCGCCTCCAGATCCCGAAAGTGTAGCGGTGGGAGTTGTACATGTGGTAG
>JBFHGR010000114.1:0-9945 GCA_041583015.1 Parvicella sp.
GTCCATTTCTATTTATCTTTAAGAATACAATGTCAAATTTACTAAAAGGAACAAAACCCGCATAAAAATATAAATTTAAATGCGGGTTTTAGTTATTTATCTAGAAGTTGAAAATTAATCTCTTCTTCTTGGTCTTCTTCTCTCTCCATCTCTTCTATCAGAACGCTCAGAACTACTTCTTGAAGAACTTCTATCTGGATGACTACTGTATCTGTTTCTAGAATTACTTGAATCGCCTCCAGAACGTCTATCGCCAGAACGACCACCTGACCTTCTTTCTCCGCCAGAGCGTCTATCTCCTCCACCTGATCTTCTACCGCCAGACCTTCCTCCAGAACGACCACCACCTGATCTTCCTCCGCCATCTCTATCAGCAGCTTTTTCTACATGTAAACTTCCATTATTGAAATCTACACCTTGAACTTTGTCCAATACCAAATCAGCATTTTCTTTAGACACATCAAAGAATGAGAACTCATTGAATAAATCAATTCTTCCTATTTCAGAAGAAGGAATATCAGCATATTGACATACCAATCTAACAACTGCTCCTTTATTCAAACCAGCATCAAGCCCCATGTTCATAAAGAAACGTTGTTTACCTTCATCACTCACATTTCTATTTTTTCTTCTATCTCCCCTATCTCTGTCTCTACCTCTATCATTTCTATCATCACGATCTCTACCTCGGTCATTTCCTTTGGCATTGATATCATTTGACTTACTATAATATGCTAAAGTCTTATTGAATTCTGCACTCACAAATTGAGCTATTACCTCTTCTTTTGTTGAATCAGCAAACAACTCATTTATAGCAGGTAAATATTCACCGATTTTATCTTCTTGCACTTCTGCTTTACGAACATTTTCTACCATGTTAAAGAGTTGCAACTTACAAACCTCTTCTCCTGTAGGAACTTCTTCCTTATTGAAAGACATTTGAATTTGCTTCTCTATTTGCTTGATTTTATAAACTTCTTTAGGAGTTACAAAAATCATAGAAACACCTTTCTTACCTGCTCTTGCAGTTCTTCCTGATCTGTGTGTGTAATTTTCAATATCATCAGGTAAGTTGTAATTAATTACGTGCGTAATATCATCTACATCCAAACCTCTAGCAGCAACATCAGTTGCAACCAAAACCTGAAGTGATTTCTTTCTGAAGTTTTGCATCACTTTATCACGTTGTCCTTGGGAAAGTTCTCCGTGAAGTGGTTGCGCATTGTATCCATCTTCCATCAAGTTATCAGCAACTTCTTGCGTCTCTCTTCTAGTACGACAAAATACTAATCCATAAATATCAACATTGATATCCAAAATTCTTTTCAAAGCACCGTATCTGTCTCTATGACTTACACAATAATATTGGTGAGTAATATTTTCGTTACTTGAATTTTTACTTCCCACGGTTACCTCAATAGGGTTCTCCATGTAATTCTTTGAAATTTTGGCAACCTCTTTAGGCATTGTAGCTGAGAACAACCACACAGACTTATCTTCTGGTGTGGAATCTAAAATAGCATCAATATCCTCTTTGAATCCCATGTTCAGCATTTCATCTGCTTCATCAAGAACTACAATTTGAACATCATCAAACTTCACTAATCTTCTTTTCAGCATATCTATAAGTCTTCCTGGAGTGGCCACAACAACTTGTGCTCCTCTTTTGACTTCTCTGGCTTGCGTATCAATACTAGCACCTCCGTAGATAGTTGCTATTTGCGCACCTTTAATATGTTTTGAAAATGTCTTAAGATCTCGTGAAATTTGAACACATAGTTCACGCGTAGGTGCAATCACCACTGCTTGAACATATTTCTCGTCAAAGTTTACTTTTTCTAAAAGTGGCAAGCCAAAAGCTGCCGTTTTTCCCGTCCCTGTCTGTGCAAGGCCTACTAAGTCTCTTTCTCCTTCTAATAATTGGGGAATTGCTTCCTCTTGTATTGGAGTGGGTGACTCAAAACCCAGATCTGTAAGCGCCTGGAGAATTTCTTCTCTTAGCCCTAATTCGCTAAATGTCATTCTTTTATTTAAAATATTAAGAAGGCAAAGGTACACAATTTAAAATAGAACCCCTTGCTTATTCGATATAACCTAATGTTTACGGGATGATTCAACTCATTCAACACATCAATTTAACACAATTCGACTGTTAATAAAGCGAGTAAATTGTTAATTAACTATTCACTAAACAAACCCTCTTATCCTTTTAATTTTTAATAACTAAAAAAAAACACATGTTTTTCAGTTAGTCAAGTTAGATAAACAGAATTCATCATAAATTCTTATTTTTGTATGAATTCAAAACAAAGCAGATGACTAAGATATTAGTAATAGATGATGAAAGACCAATAAGAAGCACCCTTCAAGAAATTCTTGAATTTGAAAAATTTAAAGTAGATACTGCTGAAGATGGTCAAGTTGGACTTGAAATGATTCTGAAAAACAAGTATGACTTGGTCATGTGTGACATTAAAATGCCCAAAAAAGATGGTCTTGAGGTATTAACCGAGTCTATTGAGAAAGGAATTGACGTCCCATTTGTCATGATTTCGGGACATGGTAACATTGAAACTGCAGTTGAAGCGATCAAAAAAGGCGCTTATGATTTCATTGAAAAACCATTAGATTTAAATCGAACTTTAGTGACGTTGAGAAACGCACTAGATAGAAAAGACATTGTTAAAGAAATCAAAGTCTTAAAAAGAAAGGTTAGCAAAGGAAAAATCACTGATATCATTGGAGAGTCTGAAGCAGTAATGAAAATCAAAGAAATGATTGACAAAGTTGCCCCTACCGATGCGAGAGTTTTGATTACTGGACCAAATGGGTCTGGGAAAGAACTAGTAGCGAGACAATTGCACGAAAAAAGTGAGAGAGCAAAAATGCCTTTTATTGAAGTGAACTGTGCTGCTATTCCATCTGAATTAATTGAAAGTGAGTTGTTTGGACACGAAAAAGGTGCTTTTACATCCGCACATAAGGCAAGAGAAGGTAAATTTGAATTGGCCAGTGGTGGCTCTATTTTCCTTGACGAAATAGGAGACATGTCTGCATCTGCTCAAGCCAAAGTATTGAGAGCGTTGCAAGAGAATAAAATTACAAGAGTAGGTGGTGACAAAGAAATAAAAGTCAACACAAGGGTTTTTGCTGCTACTAACAAAGATTTGAGAAAAGAAATTGAAGAAGGAAACTTTAGAGAAGATTTATATCACAGATTAAACGTCATTCCTATCCAGGTTCCATCTTTGAATGATAGAAACAGTGACATTCCAATTCTTACGGATTACTTCTTGGAAATTATTTGCTCTGACCAAGGTATCCCAATGAAAGAAATGAGTAAAGATGCATACAAAGCATTACAAGCTGTAAATTGGACAGGAAACATTCGTGAACTGCGTAACATCATAGAAAGATTAGTAATCTTATGTGGAAATACGATTACTGGTGATGATGTGAAGTTGTATGCTAATGTGAAGTAAATTTTAATGAGTGACAATCAAATTATCCAACTTTCAAATGTTGTTCAATATTTTAAAATTGCAGAACGATCTTGCCATAATTCAATTAAATACACAGATCTGACAAAAAGTTTGTCTTATCAAGAAACAAATGAATTTGACAATGAATTAGTTCAAAAAAAATTCGATGACATAATTAAATTTGGCTCCTTAGCAAGGGAAGAAGCTATTACATCGGTTGTTTTTAGTTCAATGACGCTCGAAGCATTTATTAATGAGTACGGTATTAATAAATCAGGAAAAAACTATTTCAGTAATAATTTGGACAAATTAAGTCTAGAATCCAAGTTCCTTATCATCCCAAAACTTTTCGGAACGACATTCTTAAATCCAGAAAACCATGAATTTGAACAACTTAAATGGTTGATTAAATTAAGAAATGATTTGGTTCATTTCAAAAAAAAATCACGAAATATCAAGGATATTAAGATGATTAATCCGTTAAAACAAAAGGACTTTATCACATCCGAACACGCAGTAAAATCTATTGAAGTTGTCAAATCCATAATAAAAATTTTAGACTTCGAGATATATAATGGATTTCACTAACCTTATAGACTCATTTTAAATCCTAAAGTATTCAATGACACCAACCCTCCTCTCTTCGCCCTTACAGGGCTTCACTGATTTTAGATTTAGGAATGCATTCCATAAATATTTTGGTGGGATAGATACCTACTTTGCTCCCTACATTAGACTCAACGGAAAACTAGTGGTAAAAGCAAGTTATGAAAGAGACCTTCTTCCTAAAAACAATCACGTGCCCGTTATTCATCCACAAGTGATGACAAATGATGCTGATGAATTTATTTTTGTAGCCAATTATGTAAAGCAGTTTGGCTATAAAGAACTCAACTGGAATTTAGGTTGCCCCTACCCTATGGTCACTAAAAGATGTATGGGTTCTGGACTCATTAATGACGCTGAAAGAATTGACAAGATACTAGAGCGCGTACATGCTGAAACAGACATTGTGGTTTCCATGAAAATGAGGATGGGCTACGAGAATCCAACGGAGATCTTGGACGTGTTTCCTATTCTGGAAAAATACCCGATTAAAAACATTGCGATTCACGCAAGAATTGGTAAGCAACTGTACAAAGGTGGAGTTGATCTTGATTCTTTTAAGAATTGCACCAAAAGCACCAACCATAAGTTATACTATAATGGGGATATTACAACTGTAGCCGGTTTTAGAGAAATGCAAAATCTTTTCCCTGAAATTGATCATTGGATGATAGGCAGAGGAATTATTGCTGACCCATTTTTACCTCAGATGATTAAAAACGACACAACTGTGTACCCTGAAAACAGACTTGAGATTTTTGGTAAATTCCATGACACATTGCTAGACGAATTCTCCCAATCACTTTCTGGAGACAGTCATGTAATTATGAAAATGTACCATTACTGGGAGTATTTTGCTACAACTTTTAGCAATCCTAAAAAAACATTAAAGAAAATTAAAAAGGCAAAAAACTTAAGAAAATACGAAGAAGCGGTTAGAGAAATTTTGGATGAAGAAATGCATCTAACCTAGATATCTTTTCTTAATAACATCATTATGATGACTTTCATGTCCGCATAGCATCCAGCCAATAATTCTCGGAGTAAAAACAGTATGACTAGCAACCCCTTCAAAGTCTAATGAATCAATTGAGAATGAATCAAAAAGTGAAATCGTAGACATTCTCACTTGATGAAACTCTGTAATTAAATCAGCCAACGAACGATTCTGGGAATTATCGTTATCCGCATAATCATCTTCGACATATCCAGATAAAGGAGTTTTATCTTTCCTTGCTATCCTCAATGCTCGGTATGCAAAAATCCTTTCAGTATCAATAATGTGTTGCAGTACTTGTTTTACTGTCCACTTCCCTTTTTCATATTGAAAAGTTTCTTTCCTCCCTATGAGTCCTTGGAATAACTCTTGAGTATCCATTAGATTTTCTTCTAAACAAACAATTAAATCATTCCCTTTTGCGTTCTTTACATACGCGGCAAAATAGTCACTTTCAATTAAGTAATTAGGTTTCTCTATCATACTACCAAATGTAATCAAACAATAGTATATTTGACAGTGAGACTAAAGTTATTTTTTGAATTATTTTGGCTTTAAAATTGCATAGTGTATTAAAAATTTAAAATATAGAAAGATGAAACAAGGACTTATATTAACATTGGCAACAATTGTCATATCAACCACAAGTAGCAACGCACAAACACTAAAAGGACTAGGAAACAAAATAAGCGAAAAAGCGGGCATATCTACCAATGCAGCAGCACTGTCAGAAAGTGAAATTGCTTCAGGACTTAAAGAAGCGCTAACTAGCGGTGTAAGTAAAGGCGTAGCACAACTTTCCAAAGCAGATGGCTTTTTCAAAGATCCTGAAATTAAGATTCCATTGCCAGAAGAAGCGCAAAAGGTAGAAGAGAAATTAAGAAAACTAGGTCAAGGTGAAAAAGTTGATGCAGCCATAGAGTCTATCAATAGAGCGGCAGAAGATGCTGCCAGTGGCGCAAAAGACATCTTCACCGTAGCCATTAAAGATATGACTGTAAAAGATGCCACAGCCATTCTAAAAGGAGATAAAGATGCTGCAACAAAATACTTGAGTTCGAGTACGAGAACTGCGCTTTTTGAAAAGTTTAAACCTGTAGTTGCCGCTTCATTGGAAAAAGTAGGCGCAACTAAACACTGGAATACACTATTTACTTCTTACAATAAAATACCAATGGTAACTAAAGTAAATCCAGACTTAGAAGAATATGCTACCAACAAAGCAATTGATGGTTTATTCATTCAAATTGCCAAAGAAGAATTAGCTATTAGAGAAAATCCTGCAGCGAGAGTTTCAGATTTATTGAAAAAGGTATTTGGATAAGTCTTAAAGACTCATCTCAACTAATTTAGTCACTGTCTTCCAGTTCCT
This sequence comes from Parvicella sp., assembly GCA_041583015.1. Lineage (GTDB taxonomy): Bacteria > Bacteroidota > Bacteroidia > Flavobacteriales_D > Parvicellaceae > Parvicella. Next base: position 6,458 of record JBFHGR010000114.1, read on the forward strand.
ACTGGTGGCGGTGACTTTTAGTTTAGACTCAAAAAAGGTATTGGTTAATTTAGTATCGCTGTACTTTTTACCTAAAAGAATGTAAACACTTCTTCCTACAATCTTAAACTCATCATTGGGAAATGAAAAGTCATTCGTAATAGTTAAGTTTTCTGGTGTTGGTTCTTCACCCAAAAAGGTAACATAAAGTTGCTCAATGGGAATGGAATTATCTTTCAATAAAAATGGATTCTGCTCAAAAACAGTTCGCCATTCTTCTTGACTTCTAACCATTACTGGCACATCAAAATCATATTGTTTTTTAATCAAAGAGGAAATGAGTTGTTCTAATTCTGCAGCATTTTTACTTGCGTCAAAAACAACATTACCACTCTGAATATAAGTGGCAATGTTTTGTAAGTCATTTTTAGCCAAAAGTGTTTTTAAGTCTGCCATCAATATTTTTCGATGACCACCTACGTTGATTCCTCTTAGTATAGCGATGAATTTAGTCATTTAAGACTCCTTCACATCTACTTTCAAACTCAATTCATCTAATTGTGTATTATCTATTGGAGAAGGCGCATCTATCATCACATCTCTACCGCTATTGTTTTTCGGGAAAGCAATAAAGTCTCTGATACTTTCTTGACCACCAAACAATGAACACAATCTATCAAAACCAAATGCCAAGCCACCATGTGGAGGTGCTCCGTATTCAAAGGCATTCATTAAGAAACCAAATTGAGCTTCTGCTTCTTCTTGGGTAAAGCCTAATAAATCAAACATTCTTGCTTGGATAGCGCTATCGTGGATTCTTATAGAACCACCCCCTACTTCTACACCATTGATGGCAAGGTCATAAGCATTGGCTCTTACTTTACCTGGTTCTGTATCTAATAAATCGAAATCTTCTTTCTTTGGAGATGTAAATGGGTGATGCATTGCGTGGTAACGACCACCTTCTTCATCATACTCTAATAATGGGAAGTCCATTACCCACAGAGGTTTAAAAATTTTAGGATCTCTTAATCCTAATTCTGTTCCCATGTGCAAGCGCAATTCATTCATTTGCTTTCTTGTCTTGTCTAAACCTCCGCTTAATACCAAAATCAAGTCACCAGCAGTTGCTCCAGCAAATTCTGCCCAAGCTTTTAAGTCTTCTTGTGAGTAAAATTTATCTACAGATGATTTGAAAGAACCGTCTTCATTACATTTTACATAAACCAATCCTTGTGCTCCAATTTGAGGTCTTTTTACCCAATTGGTCAATGCATCTAATTGTTTTCTAGAATATGACGCTGCACCTGGCGCCACAATTCCTAAAACAACTTCCGCATTATCAAAAATGGAAAACCCTTTGTTTTGAGCCAATGCATTTAAGTTTTTGAATTGCATATCAAAACGGATATCTGGTTTATCAGAACCGTATCTTTCCATACATTCTGCATAGTCCATTCTTGGGAAGTCTTCTGTAAACTCTTGTCCCTTTAATGACTTGAACAAATGCTTGATCAAACCTTCAAAAGTCATGATGATATCTTCTTGCTCTACAAACGCCATTTCACAATCTATCTGTGTGAATTCTGGCTGTCTATCTGCTCTTAGATCTTCATCTCTAAAACATTTTACAATTTGGAAATATCTATCATACCCGCTCACCATCAACAATTGCTTAAATGTCTGTGGAGATTGCGGCAAAGCATAAAATTCACCTGGGTTCATCCTACTTGGCACCACAAAATCTCTTGCTCCCTCTGGAGTAGACTTTATCAAATAAGGTGTTTCGATTTCTAAAAATTCTTGATCGCTCAAAAACTTACGAATCTCTAATCCCATTTTATGGCGAAGGATTAAATTATTTTTCAATGGATTTCTTCTCAAATCCAAGAAACGGTATTGCATACGCAACTCATCACCACCATCTGTTTCATCTTCGATGGTAAAAGGCGGTAATTTTGCTTCTTTAAGTATCGTTAATTCCGAAACAATGATTTCTACATCGCCCGTTGGATTCTTTTTATTTTTGCTAGAACGCTCAGCTACTTTTCCTTTGGCTTGGATAACAAATTCTCTTCCTAATTTTCTAGATTGCTCACACAACTCTGGATTGGACTCCATATTGAATGCCAATTGCGTAAGACCATATCTATCTCTTACATTGACAAAATTCATCCCTCCTAAATCATTGGAGTTTTGTACCCAACCTACCAATGTAACTTCTTCTCCTACGTGAGTCATTCTCAACTCACCGTTATTATGCGTTCTATAACCTGTTTTCACTTCCTAAAATTTTAGACTGCAAATGTAAGGAAATGGTAGAATTAATAGAGCGGGATAAGGAAAATATGTTTTATAAGAAATAGGAAAGTAGAAAGACTTGACTTCTTACTTCAATTTAACTACAAAAATAAACTCCTGATTAGGGAAACCTCATTACAGAAAAGGAAATGTTCTAGAAAAACGTAAAAGCAAATATATTTACCAAAGCTTACTTCACCAAAATAGGTTTCGACACTTCGGCAGAGCCACTTTGAATAGTCAAAAAGTAATTTCCTGCTTCATGACATTTAAGAGTCAAAGAAAGTGAACTACTGCCTGCTTCATTTCCATACCATCTTTGAACAACCCTTCCTGTTATATCTGTTAAATATGCACTGGTAATATCGATTGAAATATTTTCTAATTGAATAGTTCCATTTCTCTGAATTGGGTTAGGATAAACAGCAATATTGTGCAATGCACTTTCTTCTACTGTATTTGGCCATCCCCAAGTATCTTCTGCAGGTGCTCCTCCCCAGAAGTAAGTTGCCAAATATGGTTGATCTATAAAAGGGTTTCTATTTCCCTGTGCTCCATAAATTACATCGTTTCTTTGTCTTTCAAAATCAGAAACCGGATCTTCTGCATTCCACTGAAGAAATAATGCTTGTGTACCAACATCAGCCCAAGGCTCATCATATCGTAAGTAAACATACATGATCATTCTTGCTACATCACCTTTCCACTCATCGCCAGGATACCACCCGCCACTAGTAGAACTATATGTACCGCTTCCTGCTACAAAAGGGTCACTACCTCTATCGTTGTTAATACCTGCTTCACAAGCTCTTAAGTGATGTAAATCTCCTTTTGCTGTATTATTAATATAAGTTTGAGGGTAGATATGCTCTCTATTCCATACTTCAGGATATGTTTGAGCCTGATTATCACCTCCATAAGTATTATTCTTACTTTCAATAGCACCATCATACATCAAGACTACATTAAATTGGTCGCTTTCATCTGCTATCTTTATCCAAGGGTAAGAATCAGCATAGTCCAATGCAAAATGCGTATTAGTAATTAAGGTTTTTAAATTGGCTTCAACTGTTGCTGCAGGTTGACTAAAGTCAATACCATTATAATAAGCAGGAATTTGCCCAAATGCCGTTGCAAATACAAGGCACGAAATAAAAATTGTAAAAATATGTTTCATAAAAAATCATGATTAAAAACAAAAATTTCAC
>JBFHGR010000115.1:0-9890 GCA_041583015.1 Parvicella sp.
AGTTCTGTAAGAAATTTGTGCAATGCCTTGCATGACGAGTATGACATTTACGTAGTAACTAGTGACACAGACCTTGGAGATGAACGCCCTTTAAAAGGAATAGTTTCTAACGAATGGCAAACAATAGAAAGCACACAAGTTTTGTACCTTCCGTATTCAAATCAAACCAAAGAGAAGTATATTGAGATATACAAAGATTTAAGGCCTGACGCTGTTCATTTAAACAGTCTTTTTTCTAAATTTTTCACACTATACCCTTTGGCTATTCTCAAAAATGCCCATACAAAAATCATTGTTAGCCCCAGAGGCATGCTCGGTGCTGAATCTCTAAAAATTAAACCATTTAAAAAGAAGTTGTTTTTTATCATGACCAAAACAACTGGTTTATTTAAAAAAGTAACCTGGCACGCTTCTTCTGAAATAGAAGCACAAGAAGTAAAAAAAGTTTTTGGAAAAAATGCGGAGATTATTGTTGCTCCTAACTTTTCATACTTACCCAAAGAAAATAGTGACTACCTAGAAAAGAAACCAGGTTCACTCAACCTTATCTGTGTCGGTAGAATTGCACCAATTAAAAATATAGATTTTCTAATCAAGGTTTTACATAACTTATCTGGTGAAGTAAATTGCAAAATCATTGGTCCTGTGGAGGACGCATCGTATTTTGAACTATGCAAAAAACTTGCAGAAAATTTACCGGACAACATAAAAGTAAATTTTATAAAAGGAGTCAACCACATTGAATTGGATGCACTACATAAAGAAAGTCACACTTTCATCTCCCCATCCAAAAATGAAAACTTTGGACATTCCATTGTAGAAGCGCTTGGACATGGTTGCCCTATCATTATTAGTGATAAAACTCCTTGGAAAAACTTAAAAGATAAAAATATTGGCGCGGACCTTGCAATAGACGAAAAATTATTTACCGAAACTGTTTCTAAAATGATAGAAATGGATGATGAGACATTTAAAATTTTAAGAAAAAATGCCAGAAATGAAGCCGTTAAAATCTTTAACTCCGGTGAAATTTTAACCCAGTACAAAAACTTGTTTAGTTAAAAAAAAATGAAAACTACCGACCTATCAAAATTCAACAATGACTGGTATAATCCAGGAGGGAAATTAAAACGTGTATTATGGTTTATGATCAACGCTTGTATCATGCAAAGCAAATGGTTTCCTCTTTCTAATTTCAAAGTTTTTCTGCTCAGTGTTTTTGGTGCAGAAATGGGAGATAATATTGTGATTAAACCAAACGTAAATATTAAATATCCATGGAAACTAAAAGTTGGCGACAATACATGGATAGGCGAACAAGTTTGGATTGATAATTTAGGAGATGTTAACATTGGTAAAAACGTCTGTATTTCTCAAGGTGCAATGTTATTATGTGGAAATCACAACTACAAAAAAGAAGCATTTGATCTTGTAGTAGGCAACATCAATTTAGAAGATGGAGTTTGGATTGGAGCACATTGCGTTGTTTGCCCTGGCGTACGAGCCAAATCACATGCTTTACTAGCCGTAAACTCGGTTGCGACAAGAACATTAGAACCTTATACCATTTATCAAGGCAATCCTGCTGTTGAAATCAGAAAAAGAGAAATAAAAAATTAAGTTTTAGCTAGATGAGCAAGCATCAATTTTGCTGTTTGCTTCGATGCCCCAACACCTCCACAATCCTGAATTAAAGACTCATATTCAGAAAGCATTTTAGTTCTTGCCGAACCTTCCAATAATGGTGTTAACTCTGCTAATAAATTTTCTTTAGTAAGATCATTTTGAATCAATTCTGTTACCACCTTTTTATCTTCAATCAGATTCACTAGTGAAATATACTTTACTTTAATAATTCGTTTCGCAATGTGATAAGAGATAGCGCTAGATTTATAGCATACCACTTGAGGGACTTTAAACAATGCCGTTTCCAAAGTTGCTGTTCCTGATGTTACCAAGGCAGCATGAGCATTATTCAACAAATTATAAGTATCGCCAGTAATGAACTTTACTCTTTCATTGGTAATAAATGACTCATAAAAACTTTCATCCTGAGAGGGCGCACCCGCAATAACAAACTGATAGCCCGGATACTTTTCCACCACAGACAACATGATAGGTAATTTGGTTTTTATCTCCTGTTTACGACTACCGGGAAGCAAAGCAATGATTTTTAAATTAGGCAATAATTGATGTTTCTCAACAAAACCTTCATGTGATATAGCCACTTTTTTGAAAGACTCCACAGCATCAATTAATGGATGACCTACAAAATCTGCTTTGTAATCAAATTGCTGGTAAAATTTTTCCTCAAAAGGAAGAATGACAAACATCCTATCCACAAATTTCCTTATTTTCTTAATTCTATTCTGTTTCCAAGCCCAAATTTGAGGCGATATATAATACAACGTAGGAATATTCAGTTCTTTGCAAAAAGCAGCCATCCTCAAATTGAATCCAGGATAATCAATAAATATCACCGCATCTGGTTGAAAGTCTTTGATTTGTTGTTTACAAAGTTTGAAATTTTTGCTAATTGTTCTGATGTTAGCAATAACTTCTGCAAAGCCCATAAAGGCCAATTCTTTATAATGCTTTTTGATTTTAACCCCCTCATTTTCCATTAGTTCCCCTCCCCATCCTTGTATTTCAAGTTGAGAATTTTGCAAAACCAATTCCTTAACCAAATTAGCCCCATGCAAATCTCCTGACGCCTCACCAGATATGATAAATAACTTCATTAATGGAGTAACATTACGAATCCTAGAATAATAATAGTAGAAAAAATTAATCCTCTTACAGCCTTATCCATTTTCCATTGAAAAAACAATAAATAAAATGCTAACATATTAGGCAACAAACTAAAGGTCAAGATCTCTAAATAGTAGGAATTTTGTCCCATCAAAAGATTCCAAAAGCCTTCTATAGTATAAGAACCTTGTTTATCTTTTACAAACTTAGACAGTAAAAACCCCAGTCCAAAAAGGATAAACCCAAGGCCTACTCCTAACCACAAATTATCAATTTTCTTTTTTACTTTATCCCAATTCATAATTTCCATTCATTGAGTTGATTCATAGCATGATAAGCGGTCATATCATATTGTGTTGGTACGATGGTGACAAAACCATTATCTAAATTGACCATATCCGCCTCACTTCCTTTGTCATAATTATGAAACGAACCAGCCAACCAATAATACTTCTTATTAAGTGGGTCAATTCTTTCATCAAAAGTATCGTCCCAATAAGCTTTTGCTTGTCGACATACACGAACACCTTTTATTTCTTCAGCTGGAAGTTTTGGAATATTCACATTTAAGCATATTCCCTTTTCCAAGCCTTCCTCCAAAACTTTATCGACAATCTTTTTTACGTATATTTTACTAGGCGAAAAATCTGCATCCCAATCGTGGTCTACCAGCGAAAATCCAATACTTGGAATTCCTTCCAAAGCACCTTCTACTGCAGCAGACATTGTTCCAGAATACAATACATTAGTAGAAACGTTACTTCCGTGATTAATTCCAGAAACAATTAAATCTGGCCTACGATCTTTTAATTCAAACATCCCTAACTTGATACAATCAACTGGGGTACCCGAACAGTAAAAAGCCTTATGTTTACCAAAATAATCGGTAGGAGTTGACCTAAGTGGTGAATTTACAGTAATAGCATGTCCCATTCCACTTTGAGGTTGATCAGGTGCAATAATTAATAAATCTGCCATTTCGCCAACAACCTCCACTAAAGCTCTAATGCCTGGCGCAGTAAATCCGTCATCATTGGTCACTAATATTAAAGGTCTTTTACTCATCTTTAGAATTCATTTAATATGTGCAAAACTAATAATTTCAAAGATTAAAGTTCTGTAAATAAAAAATTACTTTTGTAAGAGAACGTTATAATAGAAAAGAACAATATGAAATATACAATTACAGCCATCTTAACTTTGATGCTAACCATAAATAGTTTATTGGCTCAGGATGAAATAAAGAAAGAATCTGACATTGAAAGTGTAACTGTCTTTTTATCTGGTGCAGAAATTCATAGAACAGCAAAAGTTAACCTGAATGCAGGAAGCAATCAAATTATTTTTGAAAACTTATCTCCTTACATTACTCCCAACAGCATTCAAGTTAAAGCGAAAAGCAGTAACGTGACAATTGTTTCTGTAAATCACCAAGCCAACTATTTAACAGACAATTCTAATGATAAAAAATTAGACTTAATTAAAGACAGTATCGAAGATTTAACCTTCTCTCAATCCATAAGACTAGGACATCAAAGGGTTTATCAAGAAGAAAAAAGTCTTTTGCTTACCAACAAAAGCATCAAAGGAGAAACCAACGGTGTAGATGTGGAGGAATTGATGGACATGGCAGACTTTTATAGAGAAAGACTACTAGATATTGAAACTAAATTATTGGATATTGATATGCAATTGTCAAAAATCAATAAATCATTAACAAGACTAAATCAACAAAGAAATTTACTGTCTAAAGGAAAGACCAAAAATACAAATGAAATTGTAGTAAATGTTTCTACAAAAAGTAAAAGCACAGCAGATTTTGAAATTTCTTATGTAGTAACACAAGCAAGTTGGATTCCTAAATACGACATTAGAAGTAGTGATATTTCTGAACCTATTGAACTCACTTATAAGGCAGATGTTTACAACCTATCAGGGTATGATTGGAAAAACGTAAAAGTAACTTTATCTACAGGAAATCCGAGCATTGATAACACACAACCTACAATGAATCCATGGTACTTAAAGTATTACGAAGCATACAAAAAGCAACACAATAGCGGAAAAGGTTATGGGTCAGCTAGAAAATCAAAAGCCGCTCCTGCTTATGCCACTTCCTCTCTAAAAGAAAGCCGTTATGATGATGAAGAAATGGATGAAATCGAAAGTTTAGAAAGCCTTTCTATTGCAGACTTTACACAGATGGTAGAAAGCAATGTTAACACTGAGTTTAAAATCAGTGTCCCTTATACCATTAATTCTGACGGGAAACCTTATTTAGTAGAGATACAGGACTACGAGTTGCCTGTTGATTATTCATACCTAACTATTCCTAAGAAAGATAAAGACGCTTTCTTATTGGCAAGAATGTCGGGATGGGGAAGTTACAACCTACTACCTGGAGAAGCAAATGTTTACTTTGAAGGTACTTATGTTGGAAATTCTTACTTAGAAACTGCATCAACAAAAGACACTTTAGATATCTCAATGGGAAGAGACAAAGGAATAGTTGTTTCACGCAAAAAAGTAGACGAATTCTGTAAAAATTCCACTCTGGGAGGTAATCATAAAACTACTAGAGCGTACGACATCGAAGTAAGAAATAACAAATCAAAATCTGTAGATATATTTGTTTATGACCAAATTCCTTTAACCACTAAAAAGGAAGTGGAAGTAAGTGTAGATGAACTAGGTGGTGCTGAATACAATGAAAAAACAGGTGAGTTAAAATGGAAAATGACTTTAGCACCTGGCGCTACCCAAAAAGTAACTTTTAAATTTCAAGTGAAATACCCTAAAGAATATAACTTGAGTAATTTGTAGAAATGAGCGAAAGAAAATCCTACAACGACTATCCCGATTGGAAAAAATTTCAAACCTACTTTCCTGAAGAATTTAGGATCAAGGAAGGGGATGAACCATTGGAAGAATACTGGGAATGGACAGATTATGATGTCCACATTGATAGATTTATTCCGACAGAGAACAATAGAAATATTAAGTTGATATTAGTACATGGGGGCGGTGGAAATGGAAGATTGCTCTCTCCTATTGGCACAGCAATGAAAAGCAAAGGTTTTGAGTGTATTGCTGCAGATATGCCTGGATTTGGATTGACCAAAATTGGCAAACCCAACAGTTACAATACATGGGTAGACTTGGTAGATGCGCTAATTGAAAAAGAAATTGCCCGAGACGGAAAAAAAGTAATGCTTATTGGCATTAGTTTGGGAGGCATGTTGTCTTATCATGCTGCCTGCAGAAACAAACACGTAGTAGGTTTAATGGTATCTAGCCTTGCCGAAACTTCCAAACAAGAAGTTCAAATGCAACTATCCAAAAATGCGCTAATGGGAAAGTTGAGTTATAAATCTCTAACCATGTTTAAAGGACTTTCTGACAACGTGAAAATTCCTATCAAATGGACCACAAAAATGTGGGCAATGGCCAATGATCAAAGTTTTGTAAAATTGCTCAAAAAAGACAAAGTAGGTTCTGGCAGTTGGGTTTATTTAAAGTTTTTCAGAACACTTTTTGAAGCTAAGGCAGATATAGAACCTGAAGACTTTAAACAATGTCCCCTACTCTTTTTTCAACCCCAAAAAGATTATATTATCCCTTGGGAAATTTCCAAGCCTTATTATGATAGATTAGCTTGTGAAAAAAATGTAATCTTCCTAGAAAACTGTGGTCATATTCCTTTGGAGCAACCAGGAATAGAACAATTGCGTGAAGCAGCAGTGAAATTCATTAACGAAATTGACCAAAGGGCCTAACACAATAACTAAAGTTCCTTTTTAAACTTAAACAATGTGTGCTAATTAGAACTAGAAAGGAGACTTTTTTAAGGTTAATTAATATGTATTTACAACAAAAGGCATCTAATAAATGAAAATTGGCATTGCGCAAACTAAATCTTTAAAAGGTGAAATTCATGAGAATATTCAAAACCATATACAAATAGTAAAGCGTGCAATCGAATCAAATTCAGACCTCATCATTTTTCCTGAACTGTCAATCACCAATTACGAACCTTGCCTATCAAAGGAACTTGCAACATCCTTAGATAATGAGATTTTCAATCCATTCCAAGAGTTATCTGATAAACACAAAATCACAATAGGTATAGGAATGCCCTCCATCTCCTCTGATGGAATAAAGATTAGTATGCTTATTTTTCAACCCGATGAAAAGCGAACTATTTACTCAAAACAAATGCTTCATTTGGACGAACAACCTTTCTTTGTGAGCGGAAATAAACAAACTTACCTCACTATCAAAGGAAAAAAAATTGCAATAGGAATTTGCTACGAAACTTTACAACGAGAACACTTTTTAAAAACTAATCAGTCTGGTGCTGACATCTACATTGCTAGTGTTGCAAAATCGAAAGAAGGAATAGAAAAAGCGTATAAACACTTTTCTGAAATAGCAAATGAATTTAACACTCCTATCTTAATGTCAAACTGTGTGGGTTATTGTGACAACTTTTTGAGCGTTGGACAAAGCGCTGTTTGGAACCAACATGGACTTTTACTGAAGCAACTTGACAGCCATAATCAAGGAATACTTATTTATGATACTGAAACTGAATTAACAGAAATGCAACTTCTATAAATAATATGAATGTAGTTCATTAAACATTACCCACCACCAAAGCACAACAGTCATTCTTATTTTACCGATTACTTTATAATAGTACCTTTGTAAAATCTATGAAAACGTTAGCTATAATAGGAGGAGGCCCTGCAGCATTAATGCTCGCAGCCGAAATTGACACTAAAAAATACAACGTTACAATTTTTGAAAAGAAAAAAGCAGTAGGTCGTAAATTTCTAGTAGCCGGAGAAGGTGGGCTCAATCTTACATATTCCTCTTCTGTTTCAGAATTAATAAAACAATATTCTCCGAGTGATTTCATGGCGCCAATTATTAAACAATTTTCCAATACCGATTTAATTAATTGGTTGAATGATCATAATATTCCAACTTTCATAGGATCAAGTAATCGAGTATTTCCAGACTTAGAACTAAAACCTATCGAAGTTCTCAATAAAATAGTACAACATGTTGCCGCCAATAGCGTCAATTTTAAATTCAACAAAACATGGACAGGCTGGAGTAACGAAGGTCATTTATGCTTTGAAGATTCAGAATTCTTTGAAGCTGACATAACGGTTTTTGCATTAGGTGGAGCCAGCTGGAAAGTAACAGGCTCCGATGGTGTGTGGGCAAAAACTTTTACAAACCAAGGAATAAATACACTTCCGTTTAGAGCAGTAAATTGCGCTTTTGAAGTGAATTGGCCCAAGAATTTCATTGCCTCCCACGAAGGTAAGCCTCTAAAAAACATTGCTCTAAGTTACTCAGGCAGCACAATAAAAGGTGAATTAGTCATTTCAAAATTTGGTTTAGAAGGAAATGCCATCTACGCATTGAGTCAAAAAATACAGCATACTTTACTCGATCAAAAAAGTTGCACCATTCAGTTAGACCTAAAACCAACGATGACCATTGATCAACTTACCGCCAAATACAAAAACTCAAAATCTGTAAAAGTTAGCGACATTTTAAGTAAAGACCTCAACCTTGACAGAACTTCAATAAGTTTACTCAAGCAATTCACAAACAAAGAGACATTTTCTTCTCCAGCATTACTGATGAACAAAATTAAATCTCTTCCAATAGAATTATTTTCAGCAGATAATATAGACAGTGCGATTTCAACCATCGGAGGTATTGACCTTAAAGAAATAGATAATAATTTTCAATTAAAAAAAATGCCCAACACTTATGCAATAGGTGAAATGTTAGATTGGTACGCTCCTACTGGGGGGTATTTATTGCAAGGATGTTTTAGCATGGGTATAGCATTAGCAAAATACCTAAATGAAATAAAAAAATAGTAGAATTAAACAAAATTCAGATTAGCATCACCCGAAGGTTAATCAATGAAACTAAAATGACTTTTCTTATTATAAACCGTTAAATTTGCCAAAACTGATTTGCACAGTAAAAAACTATGACCGTCACCATTGAAAATATTCTTTTAATTGGCTCTCTACTGCTTTTCATTAGCATTATTGTTGGTAAAACATCCTACAAATTTGGTGTTCCTACATTAGTATTGTTTTTAGGAATAGGAATGTTAGCCGGTTCGGATGGTATCGGAGGAATTAAGTTTGACAACCCTGGCATTGCTCAATTCATAGGAATTGTTTCTCTTAATTTTATTTTATTTTCGGGTGGTTTGGACACCAAATGGAAATCAGTAAAACCTATACTTGGAGAAGGGTTAATGCTTTCTACACTTGGTGTTTTACTTACCGCTGTATCACTTGGTACCTTTGTCTGGTTTGTTACAGATTTTACATTCTACGAAAGTATGTTATTGGGCTCTATCGTTTCGTCAACAGATGCAGCTGCGGTATTTTCCATTTTAAGATCAAAAAATTTAGCTTTAAAAAACAACTTAAGACCTACCTTAGAATTAGAAAGTGGGAGTAATGACCCAATGGCCTATGTATTAACAATTTCCTTCTTAACTTTGGTTGTCAATCAAGATCAGAATCCCGCTAGTATTATCATAATTTTCCTTCAACAAATGTTACTTGGTGGTGCAGCAGGTTTTGCTTTTGGAAAATTGAGTAAATATATTATCAATAGAATAAAATTAGGATTTGAAGGACTTTATCCAGTACTCGTTATTTCTCTCATGTTTATTACTTTTTCTGCCACTGATTTCATTGGAGGAAATGGATTTCTTGCTATTTACATTTGTGCAGTATATTTAGGAAATTCTAACATCATCCAAAAATCAACAATTTTAAAAATGTTTGACGGTATGGCCTGGCTGATGCAAATAGTGCTATTTCTAACTTTAGGTCTACTGGTCTTCCCTACCCAAATCATTCCATACATGGGAATAGGATTACTGATATCGTTATTCCTGATATTAATAGCAAGACCTATTGGCGTTTTCATTAGCCTTATGTTTTTCAAAATGAAATTGAGAAGGAGGGTTTATATTTCGTGGGTTGGTTTAAGAGGAGCTGTTCCTATAGTTTTTGCAACCTATCCTTTACTTGCAGGAATTGACAAAGCCAATATGATTTTCAATATTGTGTTCTTTATCTCCA
>JBFHGR010000116.1:0-9593 GCA_041583015.1 Parvicella sp.
AAAAGTTATTTACTAGTTTTATTAAGTTTTAGTGCTTGTTTAAGTTTTGGACAGACAAGTGACACGATTTATAATGAGGATGAATCTGTGACGATAAGGCATTTTAATAAAAAAGGCCAATTACATGGAGATTACAAAGTTTTGGTGGATGATTATGATGATTATTTGCTGGTAGAAGGAAAGTATAAAAACGGTAAAAAGGAAGGTAAATGGCGATATTATAAATACGATGTGGAGGTGTTTTACGGAGATAAGAAAACCGGTATTGTTAAAACAACAGTTACGGATTATAGCCTTACGATTAGAAATACAATTCCCTATAAAAATGGCGTAGCACAAGGAGAGTTTTATAGTGAAATGGGGAATTTACTTTTTGCTGATGATTTTGAGGTGACTAATTATTTGTGTTTTGGGTGGTTTGATAATGGTAAAATGAGTGGAGAATGGACATTGCATAATGTGGTGGAATCTCCAGATAAATATGGTGAACAGATTGGTACGCTAATTTTTGATGAAAATGGAAAAAAGAAGGGGCCTTGGCGAATAGAAGGTGGCAGTGCTAATAAAGGATTGTACTTGCCGTTTGATTGGTTATTGGATAGTGTTGAGATTAAAGAAATGTACGATGACCAAAGTTATAGTCTTGGTTATGTTTCTGGTGGAAAGAAAATAGGTGAGTGGTCATACTATACCAAGGGTGCTGAATTGCGTAAGACAGAAGTTTATTCTGAAGTTGGTGAACTCACATCTCAAGAGCGCAAGAGTCTAGTGTCGGTGGTGTTTAAGCATGTTGATTTAGAAAAGATAACGCATTATGACGTCAGTCAAGATAGCTCACTGGTGGTGCTTGTTTCGTCAGGTTATGGAGGAGATTTTAAATATTGGTTATTTGAAACTGCTACGCAGAAATTAATAAGACAAAGCCATTTAGAATTAAAGGATAGCGATGTGTGTGAAGTGGGGTTTAGTGATGATTCTAATGAGAAATTGGCTATTATTAATTGTAAAGAATATGTGGATTATAACTATGAATTGAATTTGAGAAATAATGAACTAACTAAGTTGGAAAACCCTAACGACAACTATGGTTACTTCTATAATAAAAAGGAGTTTGAGCAATTAAATTTACTGAACTTATCCAACCTAGAAAGTAATTGGTCTGACCTAAAAGATGTGGAGCAATTCTATCATCAATTAAAAGTTGATATTGAAGAAAAAGATAAGGATGTAAGTCAATTATTGTTGGATCTATCTACTGGAAAGAGTGAAGTTCTGGATGGTAAAAAAGAAGTGGATGTTAAGCAATTGGCTAAACAAAATTTGAAGCCAAAAACATTTGAAGAAATGGATAATACAGCACTACGTGATGAGAGTTTTACTACAGTGGCTATGAAGTATTATAGAAGTAATGAGCAATATGGGACTAAGTTTTTTGATGATATACCAGAAATAGAGCCAATTGGATTCTTTGTGTATCCAGGGCAAAAAATTGCAGAGAAGAAGCAGTTTCACTTTGTGTATGATAACCTGGCCTCGTTTACAGATAGGAGAGATGGCAATGATATGTTGTATTTTTGGAATGCCAAAACCGAAGAAGCTAAGCAACGCTTTGTGAAGTTAAATGTAAACAATCAAGGTGAGTTCATTTTTTACACACCAGACAATTACTATATGGCTTCTAAAGGGATTTCTGATGAAGTTTATTTTGAAAAGGATTTAGAGGTGTTTCCACTTGAGCAATTTGATTTAAAATACAATAGGCCAGACATTGTTTTGGATAGATTGGGATATGCAGATAGTACTTTGATTGCTGCTTTTCATCATGCCTATTTAAAGCGTATTAAGAAATTGGGGTTCACGGAAGAGATGCTTAAAGATGATTTTCATTTACCAAGTATTGAGATTGAAAATAGCAAGTCTTTGCCTAAACAAACTTCTGATTCTTTAATTGAACTAGAACTTAATATGAATGATGATAAGTATTTGCTAGACAGATTAAATGTTTGGATAAATGATGTGGCGATATATGGGCAGTCTGGTATTTCTTTGAAAGACAAAAATACGCAAGAAACCAGTTTGAAATTACCAATACAGTTGGCTAAGGGAACTAACAAAATACAAGTTTCTGTACTGAATCAAGCGGGTGCGGAGAGTTATAAGGAAACGCTGGATGTGAAATGTATCACTGGTAAAACTAAAAGTGATCTTTATTTAATTAGTATTGGCGCAGGTGATTATCAATCCAAAGAATATAATCTATCCTTTGCGGCTAAAGACGCGAAAGATATAGCAGCGCTTATGAAGAAAAGTAAGGTTTACCATGATGTGAAAACTCTTACGCTGACCAATGCTGATGTGAAAAAGGAGATGCTTCAAGATATGGATGATTTTCTGGCTGGTGCTGGTATCAATGACGAAGTGATTATCTTCTTTGCAGGACATGGTGTGTTGGATTCAGAATTGGACTACTATTTAGCGATGCATGATATGGATTTTGATAACCCCAATCAAAAAGGACTCTCTTATGAGGAAATGGAAGGAGTGTTAGATGGAATTAAGCCGCTTAAGAAGGTTTTAATGATAGATGCATGTCATAGTGGAGAAATTGACAAAGAGATGGTAGAACTGGCTAATAATGACCAAGAGGAGGTTGGAGAAGTTCAATTTCGTTCTGTGGGAAGTGCTTTAGCACCAAAATTAGGTTTGCACAATACATCAGAATTGACACAATCTCTCTTTTCAGATTTGAGAAAGGGTACAGGTGCTACTGTCATCTCTGCAGCAGGAGGGATGGAATTTGCCATGGAAAGTGCAGCACTTCAAAATGGGTTATTTACTTTTTGTTTTATTGAAGGAATAACAACTGGCAAGGCAGACCTAAACCAAGATGGAGAGATATGGTTGAAGGAAATTCAAAGTTATGTGCAGCAACAGGTTTATGAAAAGTCTAATGGATTGCAGCAGCCTACTAGCAGAATGGAAAACAGTACTTTGGATTATAGAATTTGGTAATGTGATGTGTTTTAAAACTTTATAAAATGAAAGTACACCCAGTATTAGAATCTGATCTAACTAAAATCAACAAGTTATTCAGTAAAGATGAATCAATAGGTTTGTACTTTGCATACACATGGGGTTCAGGGAGTGAGTTTACAGCATTGCAAACGTCAGATTATCTTAAGTTCAGTGACGCCAATTCAGGTGGTTACAAAAAGGCGCAACTATTTAGTGATGGAGCAATTGTAGACTTTGATGGTTTCCATCCTAAAAGTAACTTGAGTTATATAGTTTTATCAGTAGGTGTGGGATGTATTAATTTACATTACAATGAGCCAGAACTAGCTTATAAAGCAAGTAAGCAGTTGGCTTTATCATTAATGGAAGAAGGAGAAACTGTACTTATTGCTGAATTGCATAACAAGTCAAAAACAATATGTTCTAGAGAAACTCCTATTCATCCTTTTTCTAAAGACAGAACTGAGGGGAATTTGTTTTTTTACCATACCAGAACAGGTATCTTTTCAAATTTGATTACGGAAGCAGAACAACAGGAGTTTGACCTTAATGATTTGAACAGGTGGATGAGCGCAGGACATTCCAATCTCCTTTTATCCAAAAGAGTGGCTGTCTATGATTGTGATGCCATTGTAAATTTTGGTAAAGTAGACAAGGATGCAAAGCATGACATTTATACTCGCAAGGAGTTTATCAGTTCTTTTGGGAGTTATAGCGAAGCGCTTAATTATTGTAAAGCGGAGAATAAGCGCCACAAGTATGGTTGTGAGTTTTTGCTCTGTGAATCCATTCATCATATGACTTGGCATTAGGTAGGTTTTTACTTTAACTTTGGATGAGATGTTTAAATACACCCAATGAGTAGAAGGAAATTTATCAAACAAGCCAGCGTAGCTACTGCAGGAGCAGTGCTTTTATCTAAAACAGGCATGGCTAATAATATATTGAAAACCATGAGTAATTCAACTATCAAAAAAGTACATAATTTAGGTGCACAATGGCCTACGCAAGATCCATTTATGTTCTGTGCACATCATTTGGATAATTACCCAGGTGGTAATGAAAACTTAGGTCCTAATGTTTCTTTAAAAGGAAGGAATATAGGTCAGGATTTTGCAGGAATAGATGGTTGGAATATGTATCATGGAGATGTGGTGCCCGGTTTTCCAGCGCATCCGCATTGTGGATTTGAAACTGTGACTATCGTTACGCAAGGAATGGCAGATCATTCTGATTCTCTTGGTGGCAAAGGAAGATTTGGGGAAGGAGATGTGCAATGGCTCACTGCTGGTAAAGGTGTGCAGCATGCAGAGATGTTTCCATTATTAAAAGAAGATGCCAATCCTTTTGAATTGTTTCAAATTTGGTTGAACCTACCTAGAAAGAGCAAGAAGGTAGAAGCTCCTTACAAAATGCTCTGGGCAGAAGATATTCCGGTGATAAAAGTTAAGGATGCTTCAGGGAAGACTACAACTATAGATTTGGTAGCAGGGGAGTATAATGGTCAAAAAGCCTTATCGCCAACGCCAGATTCTTGGGCGGCAGATGCGGCTAATGAGGTGCAAATATGGAAGATAAAGATGGAGCCAGGTGCAAGTTTTACTATTCCTAAATCAAATGGAGTGGTGAATAGGTCTTTATTTTTCTATAGCGGTAGTGCTGCTGATATTGCGGGGGAACATATCAAAAGTGGAAAGGGGTTGGATGTAGATGCTACAGTAGATTTGGAGGTAGTGAATGGTGCGGAGGCTGGTTATTTTATATTGTTACAAGGAAAATCCATAGGAGAGCCTGTGGTGCAACATGGGCCTTTTGTGGCTAACTCTGCAGAAGAAATCAATGCGGCTATTATGGAGTTTAGAAGAACGGAGTTTGGTGGATGGCCTTATGATACTTCAGGTCCCACGCATGGTGCTACGAGAGGTAGGTTTGCTAGGTTTGCCGATGGAACAGAGGTAGTGAAGTGATGGGAGATTGAAGTGTTTTTATTTTGTTGGGGTCAATATTACGTCACTTATTATTTTGCTTATTTCTGCTGCTTTAAAATAAACCATGAGGTGGCCGCCATTTTCTATTAAGATTGGGTTTTGTGCTTTCTTTATGGGGAATACTGTGTCTTTGGTTCCTATAATTAGTACGGGATTTAAGTCATTGGGGAGCGATTGTTTCCAATTTACAAGGCTTTTAACGCCCCAGCGGTAGTATTTGTTTTCAAATTCCTTGACCCCTTCTTTGAAGATGGGTTTCATGCCTTCTTTGATACCTGTATTTTTTCCCCACATCCATATGGTGCTTTTTATGGTGAACTTATGAACCCAAATGTGCAATCGAAGGCTTCTTACCATGTGTAATCCATTGGATAGACTCTCTTTGGAAGCGATGGAGGAGATTAGAATAACTTTTTGGGCTGGAATGATCCTTGCGATTTCCTGCATTATCACACCTCCAAAAGAATGACCAATTAAAAACAATTCTTTTGCTTCCCTCATTTCGGGTGTGATTAATCTATTGGCATAACTTTGAATAGACTCTTTTTTATGTGGTGTAATCCATTCTAGGTGGATAAGTGTGCCGCTTGGCAACTGAAGGTTTTCGAATATCCTAGAACTACAGCCAAAGCCAGGCATTAATGCAATGTGACGGGAGGATGTATGGGTGTTTTCTAGTGTTTTATTCATTTTCCAAATTTATGCATTCTTTTACAGACTATGATTTAATTTATATGACGAAAATCAGTCAAATAAAGAGCGTAATCTGATATCCATCACCTAAGCATTGTTTGTGAGTAAATACATTTACATCAAACTATTAAAAGCAAATAAATTATGTCAACCCTAGTATCTTATTATGAAAGTAGAAAGGAGTTTCGTTTATTCGTAACGAATTCATTTCCCAGTCTTATTCAATTAAAAAAAGAAGACAATCAAGCATCTTTTAATGCGTTGGTAATGAAAATAATGCCCGAAATTAGAAAGTATGTAAATGGACGTTTGGCTACAGCAATCCAACATGGTTGTTTTCCTAAAGGGAAATATAAGGCAGATGATTTTATAGATCAATTGTTTATAGAGATTTATGACACTATTGAGGAGGTGGAAAATGAGGATGATTTTTATGTTTGGTTATTTAAAAAGACAAATGACCTGTTGGAAGATGTTATTGTAGAAGAGGAGTTTGATGAATTATTCTTCAAGAATATAGATGATTATACCAAGCCAGAGTGGGATGAAATGCAGGAGAAATACACCGTAGACGGTGGTGGAGACTTGCTGATGGTAGATGAACTAGATGATGCATCTTTAAATCATAATGATTATACATTGAATCAGGTATTTGTTGAGGATAAAGAAAAAGGACTAATAGAGAAAATAGACAAAAAACTAAGCGCTGAAGAAGTACAAAATCACATTAAGTTGGTGCTGCATAATTTACCCATGGCAATGCGCAATGTTTTTGAATTGTCTACCAATCAATTGTTGGAATTGGATGAGATTGCTCGTGTTAGAAACATCAGTACAAGTGAGGTGGAGCAATTATTGGCAGACGCCAAGAAAGCCATTCAAGTAAGTTTATTCAATAGATATCCACTAGACTGAGTGAAGTAGTATTATGAATTATGGTGAAGAATACCGAATTAATCTTCGGTTATTTTTCGCCATGGTTGTGCTTCTTCTACTTGGTATGCGATATCCAGTAAGATGCTTTCCTGTCCGTGGTTTGCCCAGAATAGCATTCCTATGGGGAGTTGGTGTTGGTCATCAAACCCAAGCGGTAAAGATATTGAGGGGCCACCTGCTGCATTGCCGTAGGGTGTAAAGCAAGTCCAGTTGATGATGCGAGGGAATAACTCTTCATACTCGAGGTCCATGCCCATGTACCCAAGTTTTGGGGCCGAAGAGGCTGTAGTTGGAGTAAGTACAATGTCTAAATCCATATCCGTAAACATTTTATCATATTCTAGGGATGTTTTGCGAAGTCGTTTTACGAAGAAAGGAGTTTTGAGGATGTTTTTCCAGTGATGCTTAGAAAGTCCTTTGGACAGTTTTGTTAATTTACTAGCGTCAAAGGAGGGGTCAAACATTCTTTTGCCAAGGTGATTGCAGTAGAAAGCATTTAATCCCCATATGTTTATGAAATCATCCATGAACTGTTCTTTAATGGGGAGGTCTATGGGGATTACAGTGTGTCCTAATGATTCTAGGAGTTTTACAGTTTTATTTAACTCAGTTATGGAGGTATCGTCTGCTTTAAGTGATTTTATAGATTCACTTGCAAACCCTATTCTATACTTCTTTTTGGAAGGCCCTTCTATCAGTCCGATGCTGGGGAGTTTGGGGTTTTTGTAGTATTTTTCTGCCTCTGCATAGAAATAGGCTGTGTCTCTAACCGAGCGAGATATCACACCATCTGTAGCAATTTCCACCATTTGAGATTTGAACATGCTACTTTGTAGCAATCTACCTCTTGTTGGTTTTAGTCCAACTAAGCCACAGGCAGCAGCCGGAATTCTAATAGAACCACCACCATCTGCAGCGTGTGCAATGGGTACAACTCCAGCTGCAACCAATGCTGCAGCGCCACCAGAAGAACCACCAGGAGAGTGTTTGGTATTCCAAGGATTGCAAGTGTCTGGTTGGTTGACAAATTCTGTAGTACAGGAGAAACCAAGTTCGGGCATGGAGGTAGTGCCTAAGTTAACGAAACCTTGATCGAAAATCTGTAAGGCAATGGGGTCTGATTTTTTAGCGGGTGGGGTATTGGCAAAAGCTTCCGAACCAAAATAGGTTGGAATGTCTTTTACGTAAGTTAAATCTTTAAAAAAGGTAGGAACACCTGCAAAGAATCCTTTGTTTACTTTCTTGCTGAACGCTAGTCCTTTTTCATAATTGTCTGTAACCACAGCATTTAAGATGGGGTCAACTTTATTTGCTCTTTCTATGGTAGCAGACACCACTTCGTTGGGGTGTAATGATTTGTTTTTGATTAATTTAGCAAGTGCTACTGCATCTAGTTCTCCAAGTATGTCGTTGGTGTAACTGTGAACTCTTTTGGTGGATTCTTTCATGCCTTTTCTCCTTATTTGATTTCAGTAATTTGAGAATTATTGAATAGTAATGAATGTGAATTGCTATGCTGAACAGTGTTTTGTGATCAGCCAGAATTACATCCCGAAGTTACGAGAATGTTTTTAGAAAATCAATTGAAAAGTCCACATCTTGTTGTGAGTACTCAGCAGGAGTAAGCACGAAGTTAGCACGTATTCAACACGAAGTTTGTACTCACTACAGCGCCTTATGATGGTGCGGGTAGGGTATGGGAGACAAAGGCGAGTGTTTGGGTTTTGTAGTTAGTTAGTTAGTTAGTTAGTTGGTTGTGGAGGAATGGGACGGGATAGGAATGACTTTGTCGAATTATGTTTCGCGCACCAGCGGGGGACTTCGTGTTGTGCATGAGCGGGGGGCTCAATGATCTATATAATTGTTAGCACCAGTTTCTCTTTTTCTATCAATTTGATTCCGTGTATTTTTTAAAGTTGTCCAAAATTGCCTGCCAACCTTTTCGTTGAAGGTCAATTGGGTTTTCTTTTTCAGGGTCAAAACTTATGATAACATCAGTATTTCTGTTTGTTTCTTTGAACTCAACAGTTATAAAACGTCCACCACCTACATATGTGAAGTTATGACCTTGATTAATTTCAGTATATACTGCTTCAATGTCAAAACCAAAACTTCCGTCTTTGGCTTCCATTCGAGCAACATAACTTCCCCCTACTTTCAAGTCATTTTTAACGTTCGGGCAATGCCAGCTTGGGTCAGCAAAGTTCCATTTTGTTATGTGTACAGGTTCTGTGTAATAGTTCCATACTTTCTGTCGGTTAGCTAAGACAGTGGCATTAATTGTTATTTTTTCTTGTGACATTATTTTAATATTGCATTTGGGTTGGGGTCGGTAAACATTATTTCCCATTGGTGTCCGTCAATATCTGCAAAGCAGCCATAATACATCCAGCCGTGGTCTGCACTTTCTCTGTAACGTGTTGCACCATTTTCAAGTGCAAGTTTTACAATTTTGTCCACTTGTTCTCTGCTATCAACTTGAATTGCTGCTAAAACTTGTGTTGTCGAACTGTCAGCTATAGGTCTATTTGTAAATGTATTAAACATTTCGTGTGTAATCAGCATTGAATATATTAGTCCGTCATTTAAAACCAAATACAATGCTTTATCATCAGAAAATTGTTCGTAAAATGAAAAGCCGACTTTTGTGCAAAAGTCCCTGGTCTTATTAAGGTCTTTGATTGGAAGATTTACAAAGATTGATTTTACTTTCATTTTACTAGTGTTGTAAACAACCGAATAAACAGCACATTTGCACTTTATTCAGTTTATATAAAACCAAAAATACAAAAATCAATTCAAATTTTCAAAAACAAGATTGGTTAGTTAGTTCTGAATTAATGGAACGCGATAGGAATGACTTTGTGGGACTTCGTTTCGCTAATCAGCGGGGGGGGACTTTTATTTAAGCATCAACCCCCGTATTAATTATAGCCATTGTTGTAACCAGTTTTTTATAAA
>JBFHGR010000117.1:0-9406 GCA_041583015.1 Parvicella sp.
ACCTAATCTTTACTTAGAAGTAAAACCAGGTCAAGATAGAATCAAGCATATTCAGTCTTTTATTAATGAAAGACCCAATACTTCAGGTATTGTCTATTGTTTGAGTAGAAAGTCTGCTGAAGACCTTGCGCAGAAACTTACTAAAGCAGGAGTCAAAGCAGAGGCATATCACGCAGGCTTAAGTGCTGATAAAAGAAGTGATGTTCAAGAAAAGTTTATCAATGATGATGTACCAATTATTTGCGCTACGATTGCCTTTGGAATGGGTATTGACAAATCCAATGTCCGTTGGGTAATTCATTATAATTTACCTAAAAATATTGAAGGATATTATCAAGAAATAGGTCGTGCTGGACGTGATGGAGTAGCGTCTGATACGTTGTTGTTTTACAGTTATTCTGATGTGATTCAGTTGAGGAAGTTTGCGGAAAGCAGCAGTAATGAGGAATTTCAATTGGCTAAGTTGGAAAGAATGCAACAGTTTGCTGAATCCTTAAACTGTAGAAGGAAAGCATTGCTAAGTTACTTTGGAGAAGGACTCGAAAAGGATTGTGGAAATTGTGATAACTGTAAAAAACCACCTAAACTATTTGATGGGACTATTATTGCTCAAAAGGCACTTTCTGCAGTGTATAGGTTACAACAAGCCGAACCAATGAATAATGTAATTGACTTTCTTAGGGGTTCGTCTAATGCTTATATGCATTCCAAAGGATATAATTCCTTAAGAACTTATGGCGTAGGGAAAGATTTGTCGTGGAAAGATTGGAGACATTATATTGTCCAACTGCTAAATCAAGGTTTTTTAGAGATAGCATTTCATGATGGAAATAAGATATTGCTTGGCTCGTTAGCAAAAAATGTTTTGTATGAGAAACAAAAAGTTGTATTAGCAAACATAGTAGATACATTACCTTTTGAAAAAACTAAGAAAGAGAAAAAGAATAAGAAATCTTCTAAGAAAGGTGATGACTCATTGTTTGAAGTGTTGCGACAATTAAGAATGTCAATTGCCAAAGAAGAAAAGGTGCCTCCTTATATAATATTCAATGATGCCACTTTGAAAGAAATGGTGGTTGAAAAACCAACTTATGA
This sequence comes from Parvicella sp., assembly GCA_041583015.1. GTDB lineage: Bacteria > Bacteroidota > Bacteroidia > Flavobacteriales_D > Parvicellaceae > Parvicella. Next base: position 1,096 of record JBFHGR010000117.1, read on the forward strand.
TGAAGCCTTCTTAGCAATTGATGGAGTAGGTCAAGCTAAATTGGATAAGTATGGCAATGCATTTATGGATGCCATTATGAAATATCAAGAAGCCAAGAAGAAAAAATTATCCAATACCTATTTGGAAACATGGGAATTGTATCAAAAAGGTAAATCAGTTGAAGAAATTGCAAAAATAAGAGAGTTGGGGGTAACTACTGTGTTTTCTCATATTTCAAGACTTTACCTTGATGGAAAACCAATTGATTTACACTCTTATTTAAAAGAAGGAAATTTATCAAAAGTGAAAAAAGCAAGTGAGGAATTGAATAAGCCTGCCGCTTTAAAACCTTATTTTGAGTTTTTCGAAGGTGAAATTCCTTATGAACAAATCAGAGTGGCGCTTACTATAATAGAAAAAGAAAGTTAGTGAGACTTATATTTGTGATACCTTAACTAAGTGTCAAGTTTCAAAATGCCTCAGTCTGCTAAACGTTTGGTTAAGAACAGATCGGTAAGACCTGTTGCCTTCTTTAGTCTAGTAAGTTCTTTTAAGCCTTCTTCTTTAGATGTGTAACTCCCTATGCCATACTTTGTAAGTTTGTTTTCATTCCATTTGGATAGTTCAGAAATAGTAAGGTTGTTGTTTTTGCAAAATGATTCAAACCAAGCAGCGTTATAATTAGACAGTGCAATAATTTGAACAGTATAGACTTCTCCAGAAGATAATGTTGTCTCTGGCCCAACTGCAGTTCCTATTAGTATAGGCTCAGAAATAATAGTATCTGATAAAACATTGTTGTTGCTTAACAATAAACCTGCAAGTTCTTGCTGATATCGATCATTGTCAATACTATACTTCAATAGGAACGTAATGGTTTCTGATTCAATTAAAGAGGAGATTTCATAAATGATCTCAATATCTCCCACGGACTTATATATGTAGAATGAAATACCTCCTTCTACAACTTTGCTAGGTGCTTTATTCTCTGATGCTAATACTAACTCTACACCTTCTGGAATGGACATTTGAAGTTTTGCTAATTCGATTTCTTTATCAAGCGAAAGTGTTGAGATGACTTTGTGATTTCCATTGTCTAATTTTTCAATTTTGTGAGAAATGGTAGTAGCAAAAGTTAAGTAACTAATGAAAATAAATAGTATTGATAGATTGAATTTCATAATGTGGTGATTTAAGCGCTAAAATATTAATAATCGACTACTTCTACAAGTAGAATATGTTTATACCTGTTTAATATGTAAAATATGGATACTACAGTACTTACATAAAATCATCATAAATTTCTAGGATGAAAATACTTTTTTTAAGTAGTAATCTTTTGAACATCACAGTAAATTGTCCTATCTTTGTTGGTCTATAGCGGAATAATTAATGCAAAACATTGAAAAATACCTTATTAACCTAATGCACCAACACGATTGTGTAGTGATACCAAATTTTGGTGGGTTAGTGGCAAATTATACACCCGGTTTTGCTGATGCCAATAGCAAATTATTACATCCTCCCAAAAAGGGTTTTGTTTGGAATAAGTTCCTTCAGCATAATGATGGACTTTTAGCACATGAAATTTGCAAAGAGGAAAATGTAACGTATGATGAAGCAGTAAATCAGATTGCTGTTTTTGTAGAATACGGTAAGAATGAATTAAACAAGCATAATAGATTTGATTTAGGTTTGATTGGAACATTCAGTTATGACGCCAATAAAAATGTCAATTTCTCACAGAAAAAGGATAATTATTTACTTTCTAGTTTTGGTTTGCCAATTGTTAAAGCAGTTGCATTACCTGCACTTGAGAAAGAGGTGCCAGTTGTGTCGCTTCCTAAGGTTGAATTAAAAGAAGAGGTTAAAGTTGCTGAAGAGGAGCCTCCTTTAGGTAAGGTTATAGCCATCCAAGAGCCAAAGAACAATACTAAAGTGAAGTCGTCCAATTCCAAATGGTGGATTGCTGCTGCTTTAATTCCAATTGGGTTTTATTCTGCCTGGATTCCTATGAAGACGGATATGTTTCGTTCAAACGGTAATTTTCAATATTCTGATTTGAATCCATTCTCATTTCAGAAAACAGAAGGAATGTACTCAGAATTTGATTTGGACATTCCTAATGTAGATACCTTACTTAAGGTGGATTTTACATTGTTGGAAAGCATTACTTCAAAAGATAATGTAACAACAGATTTAGTAACTCTGGAAGAGCCAGAATCGACCTATGTGGATGTTTCTGTTCCCGAAATAAACTATACGCCAACTAGTGAAAAAGCATACTTTGTAATTGGCGGATGCTTTGCAGATAAGATTAACGCTGAAACTTTTGTTGCAGATTTAAAATCTAAAGGTTATGACGCGCAATTGGTAGATTTTCACCAAGGATTACACAGAGTTGCTTTTGGTAAATATGAGTCACGTAACGATGCTAAAGTTGCAAAGTCTGATATTACAACGTCTGGTGAATATAGTGCTTGGGTGCTGAAGAAGTAAATTGCATTTTACTTAAAACGTTTTTTTTACAACAACTCCTTTTCTATAATTTCTTTTAACGTGTTTTTGGGTAAAGCGCCTGCTTGCATCATAGGTTGTTTGTCTTTTGGAATAAACAAAATAGATGGGATACTTCTAATACCAAACATCGCAGACAGTTCTTGTTCTATTTCTGTGTTAACCTTATAAATGGTTACTTTATCTTTGTATTCATCAGAGAGTTCCTCTAGTATTGGTGCTACCATTTTGCATGGTCCACACCAATCGGCATAAAAATCTATAATAGCAGGTTGGGCTCCTTTGAAATTCCATTCTTCTCCTTTTGTATAGTCGAAAACGTCTGATTGAAAAAGTTCTTTAGTTAAGTTTACTGTTGGCATAATTTTAATTTTGTACAAAGGTAAAGTTTGAAAAATGGTTAGTCTGTTACAAAGATTACATAGTGATAAAAGTCATTTCTATTTTTTATTCCTAGGGAAGTATATGTTAAAGAGTCCTTAAATTTTATCAAATGCAGTTTTTATCGTGTACATTTATATTGTATAATTATGAATGTTATGAAATATTTTATCATCCTTTTAAGTTTAATTGCAGGCAGAAATATACTAGGTCAAATGGATCAGTTTAAGATATGCTCTCCAATTATTATTGGTTATGAAAATGATACAGTTTTTAAAGCTGATTGCAAAAAAGCAATCATTATTTGGAACACATCAAATGATGAATTAAGCATAGAAATTTTCAAAGAATCTATACACGACAATCATCCACGGGTTAATGAAATTTTTCAAGAAATGGAAGGTAATATTACATTGTATTCCAAATTGGATGCTAGCGTTTTTGAAATTTCAAATAATTCTCCAAGCGATCATCCTATAACCGGGTTTGCAACGTTAACCGTGAATGGAATATCCAAAGAAGTTAAAATCCAATATCAGGTGCATGGAATTATTGATGCCGTAAATCGTAAGAACGGATCATTATTTACGCAAAGCAAATTGATTTTGAATTTATTTTTTAATCCAAAGGATTTTGACTTTCCAGCAAGTGATAATTTATCAAACCCAATGGAAATTGAAATTGTGGAAGGAATTATTAATGAAAAGGATTAGCAGATTAAATTTCTAAAACAATCCTCCGCCACCTCCGTCAGTCTCTTTTTCAATTTCTTTTTCAGTTTTTCTTACTGTTTTCCCTTTGCTAAACCTGTAACTAAATTCTATTAAAAACATATTCTTTACCAGCGTGATGTCCACAAAGTTTTGAGAACTAAAACCTGGAGCGCTTTGCATTCCACCTTGGTCATAACTTACGCCTAAGTCTAATGGTAAGAAATAGCCAAGCATAAGACTTCCCTTCTTTTTGAAAATTTGTTTTTGTACAAATACCATCCAATAATCAATGTTACCTTTTTGGTATCCTAGTCCATTGATGTGTTTTATATTTTCTTTTTGGTAAATTAGTCCAGCTACTGTATTGATAGAGTCCATGATGAAAATCAATTTGGAACTAGCACTCCAATCGTTAAAATTGTTAGTTATGTTTTCGTGTTCAATATTGTTGTTGAACATGTTTAAGCCATTTTGTAAAATGATTTTCTTACTAAACGGCACTACAAAATTGAACTTGAATCCTTTTTTTTCGTACTTGTCAACGTTAGCAGTGTTGAACTCAAAAAGGCCATCTTCACGGAAACTACCGGTTTGTGTAATGTAATTGTTTGAATAAAAATAGTAAGGTTCTACAGATGCTAAACCTTGTAAAATATTCGCGCGTAGTGAAAGCCTATGAACGATGGTTGGTTTTATTAATGGATTACCTTTTGATACCGAGAATGGATTAACCTGAGAAACAAATGGATTTACATCACTAATGGAAGGGTAGTCACTATCTGCTCTGTATTTAAATTTTGCATTGAAGTTTTTGCCAGCAACATACGTAATGTCTAATAGGGGTTGGTATATAAAGTAGTTGAATTTAACACCGTCAGATTCTGGTGAGGAAGACTCTCCTGCCACACCAAATTTAACTCCAAATTTTTGACTTTGTTTCCATGAGAAGTAAGTGTAAACTTTGTGCCTAAAGTCTGTTAGGTTAAAATTGCTTTCAGTTGTAAATTTTGAGTTGTCGGTCAGGTTGGTTTGGTCAATGTTGAAATTGTTGTTCAAGCTTCTCCAGGTGTTTCCATATCCAAATTGTACAGTAAATTTACTTGAGAACGGATGGGTAAACTCAGCATTAAATCTAGTAGACTGTCGTTTGTTTGTGCCATTTTCTTCTCTGTCATAAAAAGAGGATTGGAGCGATGAGGTGTTATAGTCTTGCTTGTAATTATTGTAAGTTAAATTGATGTTTAATTCATTATCATTCTTAAGTTTTGCAATGTAGAATAGAGAGTTGTATGAGTTCAATGTTTTACTGCTAGTTGAGGTTATGTAATTATAACTCTTAAATAGTGTGTCAGCAATATAGATGTCGGAATTGTTTTGGAAGGAGTTGTTTTCGCTTGATAATGGCAGGGCGTTTAAATTGCTCTCGAAACTAATTATTTGGCCTGGTTTAAAGGTGTAGTCAAATCCTAATGTATAATTTTGATTGTAAGAGTTAATAATTGAATTAGGATTGTTGTTTGCAGGGTATTCAGAAATACTTAAACTATCATTGTAACTAGATTGAGCACTTATTGAAATTGGGAAGTTATTCCGTCCACTTCTAACAGATCCGTACAAGTTGAGTTTGTTATGAGTATAATTGTAAGAGAGATAAGCATCATTTATGAGTAAAACATCCTTGATGTTTTTGGGGTCAACATCAAAGATTGGCTGCTCTTGAAAAAAGATTTCAGTTCCTTTATAGTCGTTTCTAAGAATGACATTTACAATGGCTGAATAGCCTTCTAGTCCATATCTTCCACCAGGGTCACGTACTATCTCAACTCTTAATAATCTGTCTGGTGCAAGATTTTTAATATATTCTTGATCTTTTTCCACGCCATTTACTAAAATCAAAATGTTCTTATCGTTATCCACGGATATGGTTCCTTGATATCTGTCGTAGGTAACGCCACTGATTCTGTCCAAGACATCTTTAGTGTCACTTGCTCCTTTTTTTTGTTGCTCGGTGATAACGTGAACATCTTTGTCAAAGTCATTTCTTTGCGCGGATCCTTCTATGGCTAGTTCTTCAAGTTCTTGATTTGATTTTTCTAATTTAAATGCACCAAGAAATTTATCTTCATAAACATTTCCAGTTTGAATGGTGTCATTTTTATACCCAAAAACAGCAAATATTACTTTGTAACTGCCAGGAGTAACAGGTAGTTTGAAATATCCTTTGCTGTCTGTCACGCCTCTTGAAACTATGCTGTCACTTTGTGTTGAAATCATGACGCCTGCATAAATAACATTTTCCTTTGTGTCTTTATCTTTTAGTTGACCAGATATTTTTACTGTACCTTGACTAAAAATGGATGTTGCTAATAGGAAGAATGATAACGTTAAAAGCGATAATTTTTTGAGTCTTTTCATAGGTTGATTGGTCTAGATTACAAAAGTAGAAATCTCAATTTATTTGATTGTTGTAAATACTATTAATGGTTGTATTATGTTTTAATCGGCAGTACCCAGTGTTTAATATGGGGAAAAAAAATACCCTTCTAAATCTTAGAAAGGTATTTAATTGTAATGATTTATCAATTGTTAGATAACCATACAAGCCGCCACAGTGTTGTTAGTCGCTTCATCTATTAGAATAAAACTTCCAGTGATTCTGTTTCTACTATATTTGTCAACATGAATTGGAGTGGTTGTTCTGAATGTTAATCTTGCGATATCGTTCATTCCAATATTACTATCATCCTCTATCCTATGAAGCGTATTGATGTTTAGTTTGTAATTAACTTTTTTAATAATACATCTTGCATCTTTGGTTGTGTGCTTAATGTGGTATTTACCATTTGCTTGCATTGGTGTGTCTGATAACCAGCAAACCATTGCTTCTACATCTTGTGTGCTTTCAGGTTTGTTGTTTACTCTTGCTATCATATCTCCTCTTGAAATGTCAATTTCATCTTCCAATCTGATGGTAACAGACATTGGCGCAAACGCTTCTTCCAATTCACCATCCATTGTGTCAATGGCAGCAATCTTAGATGTGAATCCAGATGGTAATGCTACAATTTCGTCACCTTTTTTGAAGACTCCTCCTGCAACTCTACCAGCAAATCCTCTGTAGTCAGGGTATTCTGCAGATTGAGGTCTGATTACATTTTGTACAGGAAATCTACAGTCAATGTGGTTGTGGTCTGATGCAATATGAACATTTTCTAAAGTGTGTAATAATGTACTTCCTTCATACCAGTTCATGTTTTCAGAACGGTTTACTACGTTGTCACCCAATAATGCGCTCATTGGTATGAATCTAACATCTTTGGTTTCTAATTTAGAACTAAAATCTTCTAAAGATGTTTTGATTTCTTCATATTTTTCTTGAGAGAAATCTATCAAATCCATTTTGTTAATACAATATACAATATGAGGTATTCCCAGCATAGATGCTATGAATGAATGTCTACAAGTTTGTTCAACAATACCGTATCTTGCATCTACAAGAATGATGGCAAGGTTTGCTGTTGAAGCTCCTGTAATCATATTTCTAGTATACTGAATATGTCCAGGAGTATCAGCAATGATAAATTTTCTTTTTGGAGTTGCAAAATATCTGTAGGCAACATCAATTGTAATTCCTTGCTCTCTTTCCGCTCTAAGTCCATCCGTAAGTAAGGCAAGATTAACTCTTTCATCACCTTTTTTCTCACTGGCTGCTTCAATAGCTTCCATTTGATCTGTAAAGATTGATTTGCTATCATACAATAACCTTCCGATTAAAGTACTTTTGCCATCATCTACACTACCTGCTGTTGTGAACCTTAGAAGGTCCATATCTAAATAACTATTATGGTTCTTGTTATCAGTATTGTTTGTCATTCTTTTTACTTTTAAATCGGAGAGTTGAAATCATAAATCTTAAAATTAAACTCTCGCTTTTTTTACAATCGAAACGAAGATTGAAACCAATTTATTCGCTTCTTGTTTTAATGTTGTAACCTGTTATTTACTTATCCTATCTCTACTTTCATATTTCCTAAAAGTACCCTTCTTTCTTTCTATCTTCCATTGCTGCTTCGCTTCTCTTATCATCAGAACGTCCACCTCTTTCTGTAACTCTAGTAGAAGCAACTTCTTCAATGATTTCTTCAAGTGTAGATGCTGTAGATGCAACTGCTCCAGTACAGGTTGCGTCACCAATAGTACGGAATCTAACAACCATGTCCTTAACTTCTTCCGTGTCTTTTGTTTCTACAAAATCTGTTTTCCCCATGATGATACCATCTCTTACAAAACATTTTCTTGTATGAGAGAAATAGATAGTAGGAATCTCAATTTTTTCAGCCAAAATATATTGCCAAACATCCATCTCTGTCCAGTTGGAAATAGGAAATACTCTAAAGTGTTCTCCCATTTGTTTTTTCCCATTGAAAATGTTCCACAATTCAGGTCTTTGGTTTTTGGGGTCCCATTGACCAAACTCATCTCGGTGAGAGAAGAATCTTTCTTTAGCTCTTGCTTTCTCTTCATCTCTTCTTGCTCCACCCATGGCGCAATCAAACTTGTTACTCTCAATCGCATCAAGCAAAGTAGTAGTTTGCAATTTGTTTCTACTCGCATTAAACCCTTTTTCCTCAACAACTTTTCCTTGATCTATTGAGTCTTGAACTGAAGCTACAATTAATTTAGTTCCAGTTTTTTCCATGGCCGCATCTCTGTATTCAAT
>JBFHGR010000118.1:0-9404 GCA_041583015.1 Parvicella sp.
TGAAAATCCACTGTGTCCATTTATAGTACTTAGGGTCTGAAGTTCTCACTTCTCTGCTCCAATCAAAAGAGAACCCCATTTGATCTAGTTGGTTTCTGTAACCAGAGATTACATTCCCACTTTTATCTGTTCCACCTTCAATATTAGTTTTGGTAGTTACCGCTGGATGCTGTCCAGTTTGAATAGCATATTGTTCTGCTGTCAAACCAAAAGAATCATACCCCATTGGGTGCAAGACATTAAAACCTTGTGATTTTTTATAACGGGCAAAGATGTCACTTGCAATATATCCGAGCGGATGACCTACGTGCAATCCTGCACCACTAGGGTAAGGAAACATGTCTAAGACATAGAATTTTTCCTTGTTAGGGTCTTCTGTTACTTTGTAAGTCTCATTATCCTTCCAACTCTTTCTCCACTTCTGTTCAATATCTATGTGATTGTAATCGCTCATTGCACTGTAAATTTTAAGAGTGCAAAGTTAGTACAATGAAAAAAGAGATGAAAGGTTTTAAAGATTATTCTATCACAACTTGCTGTCTAATAATAGCGTTAGACGCAAAGTTACTTACCTCAATGGTATAAATACCAGCAGCAAGCGAAGCAGAAACATCTATAACATTAGTACCTTCAGTTACGCCATGATTTTTTGAATAGACAATATCACCCAAGTTGTTATACATTTTTACTTCTAGTTCCTTATGGCTTATTGCCGAATAATTAAGCGCAAATGAACCATTATTCGGGTTAGGATAAACAGAAACAAGTTGATCTGTATTGTTGATTATTTCCTTAGGATCATGCAAGACAACATTCCCATTATTTTCAATTTCTTTTAATCGATAAAATGATTTCCCTTGATATGGTTTCGTATCCATTAATGTGTAGGTAGCCTCTCCGTTTTTTTGTGATGCATCAACACTACCAATCGAAGACCATTCATAACCATCTTTAGACTTAAGAACTTCGTAGGCTGCAACATCAAACTCTGTAGCCACTGCCCAAGCAGTTTCCACTTGATTATTGATCAAATCAGCATCAAAAGACAACAACTTCATTGGTAGCGGTCCATTGGTTGTAGGATGAATTAAGAAATGAGAATACGAAGATACCACAACCTCTACAAAAAGAACGTCAGGGGTCGTTGTAATCCCACTTGGTATTGTCCCTGTATTTACCGGCAACAACAAAGAACTTGTACCTGAAAAATCCATTACATCATTATCAAATTTAGTAACAACAAGATTCCCTAAAGTAAGAGGACTACCATAGGCTGCTGCCAAATCATCTAATTCTGTTTGAGTAAAATACAATCTGATATTAGATTGCTGCGCATTATCAGGATTGACACCATAATGATGCTGCATATAAGGCATTGTATTACCATTCCAATTCATGGTATGAGATTGTACCGTAGCATCTACAGCAACATCCACCACAACATTGCCAAGTCCACTTCCTCCTGCTGCATCAAGCACGGAAACCATAGGTCTTTCCGTCCCTCCGCTGGAATAAATGTGCACAAACTGATTTTCGTTGTCCAAAAAGCAAGAACCTTGATCACCATCTTGAGAAATAGGGTTAGGATCTGGCACATTATAATTTTGAACTGGGTCTGTCATTGTACCAGCAGTGTTTACACCACAATTATCTCCAGTGAACACGACTACATCATAATCTGTATCAGCATAATGCGAAACGCCAGGTATGGTATAAGATGGAGTTCCATTAGGCAATGTAACAGTAGTGGTGGCTCCACCTCCAACAGAATATTCAAGTGTATAAGGACCAGAACCTGTTATATTCCAAGTAATGTCTCCAATAGTTCCTGGGCAAACATTCAAATCTGCTGCGGCATCTATGGAAGGGGTAAAAAACAATGCTCTTGAAAAATCCCAAATTCCACCAGCACTAATATCATTACTATTTAAACCAGTAAAAAACACGAACGCTGGGTCATCAGACGAAGCGAAATTATCCTCAACCGAAATATAATCAAAACAGAAAGATGTCATAGATCCCCCGGCATTTAACTTATGGAAAGTTGCTGGTGTTCCAGTAGAGATAGACTTTATTGCAATTTCGTCACCTGCACTACCAGTGGCAATTAATATCCCATCAGGAGCGTTCAGGGTTTGTGTAGAGCCACCTTCTAATTTGTAAACATTACCCGCAGTAAATTCTAAAGTATCATAATCATGATTACCATATATTCTAGCACTACAATCAAATTTCATATATTGAGTACTTAAGTTATCCGCATCAACAACTGGAGAAGTAGTAACAATACTACTTGTACTAGTAAAATTTAAATGATGAAAATCTAATGCATCCGAATAGAACACCGGTTCGTTTGCATTACTTAAATTAATACTTGAAGTCCCTTTAATGAATGTGAAGTTTGTTATATTTTTTGTATTCCATGTATAAATATTGGATGCAGAATTTTGTGCAACAAAATTTCCGGTACCAGTCACATTGAAGTTTGAGGCGCCCAAATCAAGTGTTCTTGTGTTACCATTGCTACTATTAAACCATTTCATTGTAATATCTTCATCGTTGGTGATCCAAGCACCTGAATTTAGATAAATGCTTTTGTTGGTAAGAAAAGGTGAATTAATATTGGTCCAAGTCCCCAAGACATTACTAAAATTAACATCACAACCTAGGGTTGTTCCTCCAAAGTCAATCGTTTCGCCACCAGGATCATTAGAAATAAAATCAAGTGTCCCAGTAAAACCATTATTTAATAATGTCCCATCTGAATTCACGCTTCCTGTTACTTTCAAATTTCCGTTTCCAGTCCATCTTGCATTAGTTCCAGTGATTGTTATATCATGGCAAGACACCGTGACAGGTATTGATATTGTAGTTTGACCTCCACTAAAACTCATATTATCAAACACCACATTATCTGAAGATGTTGGTATACATCCAGCCACTCCTTCAATGCTTGCAGGGTTTGTGGTCCAATAGCCAAGTGTGGAATTCCAATCTCCATCATAGACACATGCTGTTCCACATGATCCGGCACGTGCTCGCCAATAATAAGTAGTTGTAGCGCCTCCAGGGAATGTTACATTTACATTATCTCCAGCATCCAGACTATTTGTCGCTGTCATAGCACTGGAAGAATGCATGTTTGCAATATTACAGTAGTCCAAAGTAGTGGTTCCAGTTACATTGATATCAAAAGAGTTCCCTGCTATTCCTTGAATAGTCACAGGACTAACGCAAGAACCATTGGCAGTAAAATTACCACCTACAGCAATTGGAGTATCCACACCAAATTCATACAACCCACCTGCTCCTAAAGTCAAATCTCCTGAAATCTGCATTTGTCCCATATTAGAAGGTGTAATGGCAAACCCATATTCTCCATAATATCTCAACGAGCCATTCAATGTTACATCACCTTCAAATATTGTATTGTTGGCACTTGACCCCATATTAGCTCTCAAAACTAACTTTGTAGTTGCTGCTTGTAGTGTGAAGTTTGGGAATTTCAGATTAGGACCCCAACCACTTATTATAGTAGTAGCTGATGTATTGGTAAATATCACATGAGAATTGGCGTCATAAGTTGTATTTCCTTGATTTCCATTTGAAGACCATGGTGTTGTTCCTGCTAAAGTGATTGTTGATCCAGAAAAATCTTGCGTACCTGATCTGAAATACAGAATATTTCCTGTCATATCAAAACCACCTGAATTAAAATTTCCTTGGGTGTACAAGTAAAGTCCATTAAAATTAAGATCATCTAATAACGTATAGTCTGAAAACTGTTCAAAATATGCCGTTGCTGGCAATGTTATGCCAGCAGATAAAACAGTATTCCCAGTTGTTCCGTAAAAACTAAATTGAGAAGTAGATGTCATATTGATATCAGCATCCAATTGAAGATTACCGTAAATATTCATTTGTTTATTACCACTGAAAGTAGTCGCAGCAGTAATTGTCCATGTTTGGTTATTACAATAAGCCTCCTGATCCAGATTTACTATATCTCCATTGGCCAAAGCCGGAATAAAAAAGACGTTATCAGTTTGGGTTGGTGGACAATCCGCACCAGTGAGCAAAGGTGTTCCAGTAGCAGAAGTACTCCAATTGGTTGGTTCACTCCAATTATTATTTGTATTACCAACCCAATATAAATCCCTAGCCAAGGGCAAAGCTATGTTCCACCCTGTGGTAGTACCACTACCAAATCCATTAACAGTATGACCAGCCGTTCCATCAGAACATCTTAAATTACTTATTAAAAACCCATTCATTGGATCGGCAGAAACTGATGATGGCATTGTCAACAACCTGTTATAATCACTATTGAACACGGTGGGATTACAGACATCTCCACTCACAATTAAATCAGTATTTATAACTTGATGATAGAAAAAATCATGTTGCACTCCTACTGAATTAATTTTTAACACATTAAAAATATGTTCATGATGAAAATATAAATACCCATTTGTTTCTAGTGTATCTATATTACAAGGAGTATTTCCAAAGTGGTCATAAAATCTTCCTGTACCTGTATGTTGAATTACATTATAATTTAATCCACCTAAACGAACAAATGGGCTCGCAGTGGTAAAAATTATCTTAGACGTTCCTGCATTGAAATCAATATGTGTTCCTTGTGTATTATCACGAGATTCCCACGTAGTTTTTGGAGAGTTTGTGGTATTATACGGATATCTGTCATTTCCTCCTGTACCACTTACTGTAATGGTAGAACTATTAAAATTTAAAATTCTATTTGTATTTGAAGCTCCAGTTGCCAAATGAGAATCAAATGTCAATAAATTCATATTATGATCATTGACACCATCTGAGGTAGAAAAATCACCAAATACAAATCTAAAACTTCCAGCATTGAACTCATCTTGAAGTTGCCATGAACCGCCAACACCATCTACCTGAACTGCTCCCATAGTTTTACCCGCAGTGGTAATTGTATGACCAGGAGTGGTTGCTTTAAAAAAAAGTTCTGGCCCTGAATTATTACCACCGACCACATTCCAGTCTAAATTATTTCTCAAAGTAAAATCTCCATAAACTTCTAAAAATCCTGGGTTTTCAAGATTAAAAACCGTTCTAAAAAACACAAAATCTAAATCTGAATTCACAAAGAAATTATTACACCTTGCTTGCGTATTGATGGTTACAACAGGATTTGCCGTACCAGGAAAACTTGCTGCTTCAAAAAACACATTATCATGAGATCGAGGTGCCTGACAGGGCTCAACTCCTCCGGTACTACCAACTCTCCATGCACAAGGAGAATTCCAGTTTCCGTCTCCATCACCATTAGTGCCTACCCAATACAAATCTAGACTTCCACCGCTACCATCGCAACCTGCAGAGGGACCTGAAGGGCATTGGCTCATCATTATTTTTGACAAGCTTAAAACAAACAAAACTAGAACTAACCTCATTACAACCAAATAATTATGTCGACAAAGGTACGACAAATATAGATATCACCTTCTTTTTGATAGACTAAAGCACTTTAATTTCTACACGTCTATTTACTTGATTTTCTTCCTCAGAACATTGATTCCACTTGATGCATCCATTTAGAATTTTGGTTTCACCATATCCTTTAGGAATAATTCTGCTTGATTTAATTCCATTCTTCACAAGGTAGGCCTTACATCTTTCCGCTCTACTTTGAGATAGTTCCATGTTAAACGAATCTTTTCCAACAGCATCAGTGTGTGCGCTTAATTCTATTTTCGCATTAGGATTATCATTCATGAATTCCACAATATTATCTAAAATTGGATATGATTCTTCTTTAGGATGAGAACGTGCAAAATCAAAATAGATATTATCTACTCTAATGACGTTATCTTTACTTCCCGAAGCTTTCATAGATAATGGGTTCATCATCGCAATGATATCATCTCTCTTGTCCTTATCTGAAATTGGTGGAATAATAAAGTCTTGTTTATCGAATCCAGTTTTGTCAAATTCTACTTTGTATTCTTTGTTAGGATCAATATCAAACACCCACTTACCATCATCACTAGTTACCAAAGAGTTTACTTCAATCCATTCTCCATCAACTTTTTCATATAATTTTACATTAACACCTGCAACTGGTTTCTCAGTTATTTTGTCAAGAACCACCCCTGTTAGAATGTTGTTATTATTGTCGTTGAAGGTAACTTTTTTCAAGTTCTCTATCTGAGATTCTCTTTTATCATAATTGGTTCCATCATAGCTATCAACAGCAAAGCTTTTAGTGCCGTGTTCAGGGTGAATAAATGTCACGTCATACTTTTTAGCAGGATCTACTTCAAATCCCCACGCTCCATCATCTTTAGTAATTTGCTTCCCTACTTCATTTCTCTCACCGTTCACACCTATTTCGCTAAGGATTACCTGAACATCTTTTAATGTTTCTCCCGTCTGAGCATCTTCAACTATTCCATCTATGTATTTACTAACTGGTTTCATCCCCAATTCTTTCAGGTTATTAATAGTTTGATCTCTATGTTCTCCATCATCATCTCCGATAGAAGAAATAATTTGGTCTTCCAATGCAAATTCAGGATGAACGAAGTTAACCTTGTACGTTTCATTAGGATCGATTTCAAACTGCCATGCGCCATCATCAGTTGTCGTCATGTCTTCAATTAATTGCCACTCATCATTTTCATCTTTTTGATACAATTCCACTTTCACTCCTTCCACTGTTTGACCAGTTTCATCATTTTTGACAACACCAGAAATCAACTCAAACGGTCTATAATCATAGAAATAATAAACTAAGTCATAACCATGAGAACCTTCTCTATTTGTAGACAAGTAACCCGTTGTTCCTTCTTCGGTTAGCACAAAAGAAAAATCATCTTTAGTACTATTCAAAGGTAACCCAACATTCATCGGTACACTGAAGTTACCATCATTGTTATTGCTTACATAAATATCAGCACCTCCAAATCCTGGATGCCCCTTGGATGAAAAATACAACTTAGTTCCCTTGCTAAATGGATACGTTTCGTCTTCAAAAGTATTAACAGTCGCACCTAAATTTTCTGGCGAAGACCATGTAGAATCATTTATCTTCTCTACTTTCCAAATGTCATAGCCTCCAAAACCGCCATCCATATCGGATGCGAAAAATAAAGTATTGCCATCTTCACTCAGATTAGGAAAAACACAATTATATCCATTCCCATTAAAACTTAATTCTTTTGGTTCGGTCCACTCTCCATTAACTAAATCTGATTGGTAAATTTTTAAAATGTTTATACCATTTTCAGAGATGGCATGTTTGTCTATTTTCTTTGGCTTATACTTTTTTAAATCCGCAGAGTTGCTAGAAAAAAGCAAACTCTTACCAGCATTAAACAAAAAAGGTGTCCCTTCATAATAAGGTCCATTTAGTTCTTTACTCAACTCGGTTGCTTCTCCGAAAACGTCTGGTGAAGATTTTTCAACTCGAGAAAGATTATAATAGATGGTTTTTTCATCGTACTTATCATTCTGAGGAGTAGCCACAATCAATCCAGAACTAGTTAATGCAATCCCTAAACTTCTACTTCCTGTTTCAATATTAGTCTTTTTAGTTTTGGCCACTTCACCATCTCCCTGATGATTTATTCCATAATCTACCATTGCGCGCAGATAAGATGCATCTGCCTTAGCATCATCCCTAGCTGCATATTCTTCAAAAACTGTTTTAGCCTCTTCATACTTCCCATCATTTCTAAGTACTTGAGCATACTCATATAGGTTTTCACTTGAGTTTTCCGATTGGTAAGTAGTCAATTGCTTATAATAAATTGCCGCATTTTCGTAATCAAACAAATTATTATATGTTTTAGCTACTTGTTGCAACATATAATATTTGTTTACAATAACTTTTTCCTCTAAAGCTAATTTGTAATAATCTATGGCTTCTCTATACTTTCTTTGCCCATAATACTCATCCGCGATGTCTAAATATTTTCTTTGTCCAAAAGTTGAATTTGCTGACAACACTGCTACCAACATCACAAAAACAAAACAAATCTTTCTCATATCCTTCTTTCTACTTTAATTAAATTAAAATCTTGGTGCTTCAATAACAGGAACCTCTGCCGCTCCTTTTATATCAAACACAAACATTATTTCATGACTTCCATTTGAATAATTTCCCAATTTATTCATAGTAAAATCGTAAGCATATGTCAACTTGAACATATGATTGATTCTAAACTGCACTAACGCGGCAATTTCTCCTGATGTTCTATAAGAAAATCCTAAACCAAACTTTCTTTGATACTCCGCTAATAAGTTTAAATCAGATTGAACCGGGGAACCAGATACTTGTTTGATAAGGGTTGATAAATTCAAATCAAATTTTTGGTTTAATTCAAACTTATATCCTGAATGTAAATAGAGGTGCATCTGCGAAAAATCAAAAGAAGTCTCACCTTTAAAACCTCCTGTATTCACAATCTCATTATGTAATAAATTTGGAATGGCAAATCCTACATAAAACTTTCGACTATTAAAATAAGTACCAAACTTAAAGTTAGGCATTAATATCGTAGGTGAATTAGCTTGAAATGAAGGATCAACAATTCCATTTGTCTCCACATCTGAATAATTACTTTGATTCATACTCAAAGTTCCAGATAGTCCAAAACTCAATTTTGTCTTCAAAGATGTTTTAATCGAATAGGCATAGTTTGCAGACACGTCAGTGGTTTTATTCACTCCAATTTGGTCATTCACCAATGTCAAACCTACATTGCTATTTCCATTTCCAATAGGTGAGTTAATATTAAAGCCGGCCACTTTTGGAGCGCCATCAAACCCAACCCATTGTGTCCTATAAAACAACGCTCCATTTAAATTCTCAAAAGCCCCGACAGCAGCAGGGTTTACCATAGGTTGATGCACCATATATTGAGTCAAATGGAATTGATTTTGAGCATTCGCTACCATCCCCATTAAACATAAACCAAAAAATAGACTTACTAATTTTTTCATAGTTTTTATTTTATAATCTTTAAAACTTAATCTCTTTTAATTTCAATTGAACCTCTCAGTGACTCCACTCCATCTCCTAATTCTAGTATATAGAAGTAAGTTCCTGTTGTTACTTTATCCCCCATCAAAACTACACCTTCCGTAGCTTTTCCATCCCAGTCATTATTATAAGGTGCTGCTTGATAAATTAAACTTCCCCATCTATTAAAGATACTCAAGTTATTATCTGGATAAACATCCAATCCTTGGATGACAAAGTTGTCGTTGATATTATCTCCATTTGGTGAAAATCCACCAGGAACACTAAATTCAATTGTCTTATCAACTGTAATTATTACTGTTGCGGTATCGCATATTGTAGCACATGTTATGTCACATATCTCATAAGTCAAACTATCGGTCCCTACAAA
>JBFHGR010000119.1:0-9286 GCA_041583015.1 Parvicella sp.
ATGGAAATACAGACAACCTGAGATTACAGGTTTTTATAAGGAATGAGTCTTTGGAAAAAAATAACGCATCCTTATTTAAAGTGGCGCTACTTTCAGCGTGCCAAAAAGCCGTATTTGTATCAATATAAGGAAGTAGAAATCTCCATTTTTCCAAAAGTTTTTTCGCCAAAAGGCACTATCACCACAGAACTTTTTGCTGATTATTTACTATCGCTAGAGTGGCAAGGAAAAACAGCGTTGGAGTTAGGCGCAGGCTCGGGTATAATTTCTTTTTTATTAGCAAATAGAGGGGCAAGTGTTACAGCAAGTGATATAAGTGATGAGGCTGTTCGAGGGTTAACGGAAAACAATAAATCTCAAGACAACAAAATTACAGTTGTACATTCTGACATGTTTCAAAATCTTGAAAATCAGTATGATCTAATAATTGTGAATCCACCATTTTTTGCTAAAACCCCACTGAATATGACAGAGAAAGCATGGTTTTGCGGAGAGAATTTCGAATATTTCCAATTGTTATTTTCCCAATTTAATGCTAGAGAAATGAATGAAAAAATGATAATGGTTTTATCTGAAAATGCTGCAATAGATAAGATTATGCTGATAGCAGAGGATAATAATTGTACGAGTAAATTAGTGGAAACACTGAAGGGTAGCGGTGAGGTGCAAAAAGTGTTTGAAATTGCAGCAGGAGAAATAATCTAATAAGGTTTATGATTTTTAGACTTTAAATCCATCTGAACCAAAATTCCTAAACTTCCAAGATATAAAACAGACATTTTTTCATAGTCGCTAAAGGTGTTAAAAAGTCCATGAATATAGAATGTGACCAAACCTAGTAAAGCTGCGGTCACAATAATTTTATGTTCTTGGCTGATGTTTCCATAAAGTAGCCTCATACCTAAATATAAAGAATAGAATACAATGCAAGTAAAGACGATTAACCCAATAACCCCCGACTCTGATAGATAGGAAAAATACTCCGAATGGGCATTTCCTTTGTCGCCATTGTGAGTGCTAATTCGTGTCATGTATTCTTTAGTTTGAAACCGGTCATAAGTAAATTGGTAAGTGCCTGGTCCAAAGCCTGTTAATGGTTTTTCTTGAAACATTCTCATGGCACATACCCATCTATTAATTCGCTCTAAATTAGAAGCATCATTTTCTAAATTTGTTACAGATGACAGGTGTGTTGTTACGTTTTCATCATATTTTATTTCAGTACTTCTAAGCGAGTTGTATATAGTGTCAAAGTTTACAGAAACAATAACTAAACCTATAATCAAAGAGAAGAAGAGGTGCTTAAATTTTACTTTAAGTTTCAAAAGTAGATATATTACTCCTGCGGCTAATAAACTAATCCAAGCCGCTCTCGAATAGGATGTGAGGACTGCAATGATAAATATTCCAGACATCAGCATTGACAACCACTTAGTGTTTTTGTTGGTGGAAGATGTGTTTAATAGAAAATACGGCAACACAAATGCTATACAAGCCGCATATAACGTATGATCATCATAAAAAGGTCTAATTACATCGATGGATGACGGCTGGCTGAAATTATATTGATAATGCCTAGCAAAGGTGCTTAAAATGGGAATAATTAAGCCTAAACCATAAAAATAGTAAAGGTTGAATTGCTTTTCTCTTTTCTCTAAAGAAATTATAATAAAAAAGTAAGCAATGATGAAGATGAATTTTAGTAAAAACCGTTTTAAAGAAACATCAAACATTTCACTTGTAATCGTTGTAATTAGCGCCCATATTAAGTCCGCAATTAGTAATATAGATATGGGGTGTTTAATGAAGTCTAGGTTTACTTTCATTCCCCAAACCGCTTTAGTGAGAAACAAAAAAATAATTACAAGAGTCAGAGCTTCTGAAGGAAAGGACAGTTTAAAACCATCGGTAAAAGCCATTCCCATTGAAAAGGGTGCTAGAAAAACAATAAGCATATAAAAGTCACTTATTGAGGCTGCTTTTTTTACAGTAAAAACTAAAAAAAGAAAACCACCAAATAGTAATACAAGCATATTGTGCTGCTCTTCGGATTGTAACAAGAAAAGAACAATTAATGAAATGATCAGAATGCAAGTAAAAAACATGTTGTTTTTAAGGTATGCTATCATGATTTATTCAGTTAATGAGGCTTTTATTCTAGACCAATTATGTTTAATAGTAATGTAAGTTATGCTGAATAATAGTCCCGCAAGGATGGCGTAAACTAGATTAATAAAAAGTGATGGCGAAACTTTCTTCAAGTCAACCTCAGCCATTTTAACCTTATATATTGAGGGGAATGGCAGTGATAGTGTTTTTTGAACTTTGGCGAGTTCTGTTTTGTAGAGGTTTAATTGACCTAAAGCCAATTTGTATTCATTGATTGTATTTTCAAGTTCTATTGAGTAGTTATTTATGATAGCATTTGCAATGACTGCATCTCCTGTATTCATTTTGCCAGTTTGCTTGGCAAAGTTGATTTTGTTTAAATTACTCTCCGCCAATGGACTTTTTGTTTCCTTGCCTATGTTCTCATTTATCGCTTTCAAAAGGCTGTCTACGTTTTTTTGGTGAATTGTTACTTGTTTATAAAGTGACGCTTTTAAGGATAAAACATTTTCAAAAAAGATATTTTGCCTTACGGTGTCTACATAGCTTATCATCGTATTGACAATATTTGCTGACAAATAAGGGTCTTTAGTGGTTGCGTTGACCACAATAGAAAGGTATTTGGTTCGAGAAAATGTAAAGTCTCTCCTGTAATACTTATTTAATTTATGTTTCCAGTCAATAGAACTAGAATCCAATTCGTAGTAATCAACCAAGTTATATTGTGTAATAATTTTTGATTGCATTTCTTGAGAATCAAACAGTTGAATCAACTTATCTGCTTGAAGTTCAAATCCAAATTCAGGGTTGGCTGTCACTTCATTAATGTTGTTTGACGAAGTGGGATAAACAACTCCTTCAGCACTATATTTTTTAGGAGTTAATAGTGTTATGATTGCAGATAACCCACAAAAAACCATAGTAATTCCAATTATTTTATACCTACTTTTGAAAAGGCTTTTGATTATCTGGGTATTTATATACGATTCGTTCACTTAAGTTTAGTTTTAATAACAAAGATATTTTTTTGATGTGAATTCATCTAACTAAATTACGATTTGATGTCTTGAATAATTCTAATTACTTTTACAACATACAAAAGCGCATGGAGACAAAACGAAGTATAATAGTAACAGGGGGAGCAGGATTCATTGGGTCACACACAGTAGTGGAATTAATTCATAATGGTTATGAACCTATTATCATCGATGATTTTAGGAATTCAGAAAAGTTTATTATTGATAGAATTCAAGAAATTGTAGGAGCCAATGTGCAAGTTTATAATTTTGATTGCACGGATAAAGGAAGATTACAAGAAGTATTTTCTAAACACAATCCAGTAGGAGTAATTCACTTTGCCGCTGATAAAGCGGTGGGAGAGTCTGTTGCAAATCCATTAAAGTATTATTCTAATAATTTAGGATCACTAACCGCTTTATTGGAAGTTTGTGTTGAAAAAAATGTAAATAATGTTGTGTTTTCTTCTTCTTGTACCGTGTATGGTGAGCCTGAAGAAATTCCAGTGAAAGAATCTACTCCAATGGGAATTACCGCATCTCCATACGGATATACAAAGCAGGTCTGTGAAAGGATATGTAGAGATACTGCGTATGCGCATAAAAACTTAAACATTACGCTACTTAGATATTTCAATCCTATAGGAGCGCACAAAAGTGGCTTGATTGGTGAATTACCAATAGGTGTTCCTAATAACTTAATCCCATATATTACTCAAACTGCCGCTGGACTTAGAGAAGAACTTACGGTGCACGGGAATGATTATAATACAGAAGATGGTACTTGTATTCGAGATTATATCCATGTAGTTGACTTAGCAAATGCACATGTAAAAGCATTGGATAAAAAGTCGGAAGAAAGTATTTCTATTTACAATGTTGGTACGGGAATAGGGTCAAGTGTTTTGGATGTAATTAATGCTTTTGAGTCGGTTAATAATGTTAAATTGAATTATAAAATAGGGCCAAGAAGAGAAGGCGATGCTGTATCTGTTTATGCCAATAATGAAAAGGTTGTAAATGAACTTAATTGGCATCCAAAATACACTTTGGAAGATGCTATGAAAGATGCGTGGAATTGGCAAATTAAATTGAAATCGAATTGAATATTTTAAAGACAATATTATTCTTTTCTGTCACAATAGTTGTTAATACTATTAGTGCACAAGGGCTGTTTAAATACTTTAATTGGACGGCATATAGTGATGGTGCTGAAAGGATTGATCATTTAGTGATTGACTTTAATGTGGATAGGTTTCAACAGTTACCTACGGGAGTAGAACAGGGGTATTATAACTTTGGTGTGGATGCATATATGTTTCACGATCACCCCATGAACAAGAAAGGAACATTAGCTTGGGCAGTTGGAATTGGTTTTAGCGGGTTCAATGTTCACCACAACTCAAAAATCACATATAAAGTTGACCAGAATCAAGATTTGTTTACCGAGTGGGAACCATATCAAGATGGGTTGAATTATAAAAAAAACAAAATTAGTCTCAATTATTTTGAAGTTCCTGTTGAGCTTAGAATTAGGTCAATGAAGGAAAGTGTGGAAGATAGAAAAATCACTAACTTCAGACTTTACTTGGGGTTCAAAGGAGGTTATCTTATAAATAGTCACACAAAATATAAAGATGATGAGTCCAAAGTTAAAGTGTTTGATATCAAAAACTTGCTGGATTATAGATATGGGCCAACTGTAAGAATTGGGTTTAAGAAAATAGCAATCCATGGATTCTATTCACTAACTTCTATTTTTGAAGAGGGTAAGGGGCCTGAATTATATCCATTTTCTGTGGGCTTAACTTGGATGAGGCTATAGTAAATATGCCATGAACAAATCTCTGGCCACAAAACTAATCAAAGATAAAGCATACGAATTAGGTTTTCTATTTGTAGGTGTTTCTCGTGCAGGGTTTTTAGAAGAGGAGGCGCCAAGAATTGAGAAATGGCTATCAGAAAATCGTCATGGTGAAATGGCCTATATGGAAAATAACCTTGACAAAAGACTCGATCCAAGATTATTGGTGGAAGGCACAAAATCTGTAGTAAGTTTATTGTATAATTATTACACAGACCAGAAGCAAGTAGACCCAACTGCTCCTAAAATTTCTATGTATGCTTTAGGCAAGGATTACCATTTGATCATTTGGAAAAAAATGAACGAACTCTTTGACTACATCCAAACCGAAATAGGAGAGGTTGGCGGAAGATCGTTTGTGGATTCTGCCCCAATACTTGATAAAGCTTGGGCCAAAAAATCGGGATTAGGATGGATTGGAAAACATAGTAATTTGATTACAAAACCGCAAGGCTCTTATTTCTTTATTTCTGAAATGCTATTGGATATTGATTTGGAATATGATGGCCCTATTAAAGATTTTTGTGGTACTTGTACCAAGTGTATCGATGCGTGCCCCACTGGAGCAATTATACAGCCCTATGTAGTAGACGGTAGCAAATGTATTTCATATTTCACCATAGAGCTTAAAGACGCCATTCCTCAAGAAATGAAAGGGCAGTTTGACAACTGGATGTTTGGCTGTGATATTTGTCAGGAAGTTTGCCCATGGAATAGATTCTCTATTCAACACAAAGAACCAGAGTTTAATCCGAATGCAGAGTTGCTCAACATGACCAAAGCAGATTGGGAACATCTTTCTCAAGAAGCATTCTCCCGTGTATTTAAGAAATCTCCAGTCAAAAGAACCAAGTACGCAGGCCTTGTGCGCAACATTCAATTTTTAGAATAAAGTTTTTATGACCTTCACCTTTAGGTCGTATTGCTTTGCAAAACTTTTGCCATTCGTAGCCTAAAGATCAACTTGTTGATTGTCGTCCAAAATATAATTATAGAATTTCCCTCAGCCTAAAAGCGCAGCGCCCTACAGTTCCGTCAGGAACGACCTAACCCCTAAAAGCAACGCGCCTTACTCCTCCACAATCACAGCAGCATAAGCTACATCACCTTCCAATGGAGGATTGATTTTTCTGATTTCTACCCTTACCTTATCCACCATATCAAAAGTTGATTTGCAACGGTTTAAAATTCTATAAGCAACAGTTTCTATCAACTTAGCAGGAATAGCCATTTCTTCCTCTACAAATTGATTTACATCCACATAACTGACAGTCTTGGATAAGTCATCCGTTTCTGCAGAGGCTTTAAAATCACACCACAAATCTACGTCTACTTCAAAATGTCCACCGATAATGGTTTCTTCTGAAAGGCATCCATGATAGGAGTAGCACCTGATTCCTTTAACTTGAATGATGTTCATTATTCTCCTGTAAAAACTGCTTTTCTTTTCTCAACGAATGCTGAAGTTCCTTCTACGAAATCTTTTGTTCCAAAACATTTTCCAAACTCAGCAATTTCTGTTTTGAATCCATCAACACCATCTTTGTATTGTGCATTTACCGAAGCAATAGCAGCAGAGATAGCACGAGGAGAATTTCTAGCGATTTTAGAAGCCATTTTTTCACAAGTAGCAACAAGTTCTTCCTGCGAAACTACTTCATTTACCAATCCCCAAGACTTAGCATCATCAGCGCTAATCATTCCTGCAGTCATAATCATTTCGTTAGCCTTTCCTTTTCCAACTAGTTGAGGTAACCTCTGTGTTCCACCATATCCAGGAATCACACCCAAAGAAACTTCAGGAAGACCTAATTTTGCATTGTCACTTGCTATTCTAATGTGGCAAGACATAGCCAATTCTAAACCTCCACCTAATGCAAAACCATTTACCGCAGCAATAACTGGAGTAGTTAAGTTTTCTATCAAGTTGAATAGTTTTGTGTGTCCTTCTGCAGACAATAATTTTCCTTCCTCTACAGAGAAATTTGCAAATTCTTTGATATCTGCACCAGCAACAAACGCCTTCTCTCCAGAACCTGTAAGAATAACAACTCTTACCTCTTTATTGTCTTCAGCAGCTTGAAAAGCTTCGCTCAATTCTTCAATAGTTTGCTTGTTCAAAGCATTCAGTTGAGCAGGTCTGTTGATAGTGATATATTGTACTGCATCTTTAATGTCTGCAATAATGTTTTCGTATGTTGCGATCATAATGTTTGATTTTGTTTTGCAAATTTAATAGAATATCTAATAGGAGCAATCCAAACCTACATTGAGAAGCGCCTTTTATACTTTATTTCTTTACTAAGTGCTGCGTTTTAGTTATTTTAGGTGTAAATCTTTATTATTATGAAAAAATTACTCCTTCTTTTTTGTTCGATATATACAGTCGTTGGGTTTTCCCAAACGATTTTACTTCCTGCAAAATCCACAACATTAAACATTAACAATATTGAAACAAGTGTCAATAATTTTAGTAATTTTCTAATTGATAGAACCACTAATTTAGCACCTTATGGGCCTAAAGGAGATGACAATATATTTGTGTTATTTTCTGCAAATATTGTAATTTCTTCCAAAGATAATAATGGAGTAATTCGTTCATCAGGGCAATATTTTCAAAAAGGGGAATTCTACCCAGGTCCCGTTTCTTTTAATCAATATCAAAATGATACTATTTCTGAAAAATATGATAGAATATGGACCATTTACAGATGGGAGGTTAAGGAGTTTATTCAAAAATTTGGACAATCTGGTTACACAATTCCAAAAGATATTTTAGAGTATCCAGCACACAATGATGATGGTTCACATTTTTATTTTCCTTTTAGAGATGTAAATAATGATAACAAGTATAATGCTTTGGATGGTGATTATCCTGAATTTAATTTGGACGGAACACTAGGCTGTGATGATCCTAAACTATTGGGAGATCAATCCTTACTTTGGATTATGAATGACAAAGGAGGTCCCGATAATCTATATAATAACCCAATGGGAATTAACATTTTCTGTCAAGCTTTTGCTTACCAAGGTTCAGAAAGCATTGACAATGCTACGATGTATGAGTACAGAATTGAAAACCAATCTGTAAATCAATACGATTCTCTTTATCTCACGTTGATGATGGATTATGATATTGGTTGTGTAGATGATGATGCAATCGGTTCGGATGTAATGAGAGGTTTAGGGTATGCTTATAATGGATATACTTTGGATGACGCTGGTTCTACCCCTTGTACTTTTCCAATAGGCACAAATCCACCTGCGGTTGGTGTTGATTTTATAAAAGGTCCTATTGTTGGATATAGTGATGGCTTTGATAATGATAGAGATGGGTTAATTGACGAAAGTGATGAAAGATATAGTATGTCTTCACATCTTTATGTTTCTGGGTCGATGCCAGTTGGATATGGTTCAGAAAATTATCCAATCCCTGATTTTAATATTGCAAAAGGTATTTTTGCAAATGGAGATTCTTTAAGACACCCAACCGAAAATTATGTCTCAACTTATGCATTTCCTGATTCCAGTGATAATACTTATTGGTATTCTACCAATGGCTTCGTGCCTAGTTCATTTTGGGACTATCTATCGTCAGGTACTCAACCAACAGACATCCGTAGTTTACCTTCAATAGGTGCAATGAAATTTATGCCTAGTGAATCAAAATCCATCATCATGGCAATACCATACGCTAGAGACACAACTGGCGACAATATTGCAAGTGTAATAAAACTAAAAGCGGCAGATGATACTCTGCAAATGCTAGCAGATAATTGTTTTGATATTGGATGTCAGCCTTTTCAAGAAGGAATTTTTGTTGACAAAATCTCCGATAATGAAGTTCATTTTGCCTATGCGCAAGATGCAGTTAGTTATAACTGGGATTTTGGTGATGGTTCTACAGGTACGGGACAATTTCCAACACACACCTATAATGCACCAGGAACCTACACGGTTTGTGTATCAGTGACAAGCGCTTGTAGCAATCTAACAACTTGTGAAGATGTAGTTATATCTACCGATATGCTAAACCTTGGAACAGTAGATATCATAAGAATAGAAGGAGAAGGAAATGGAGGCAATGAATTGATATTAAAGCAAAGTAGTATTGACCAAATGTTTGCACAAGATTCAAATAGAATAATACAACCAGTTTACGAAGGAGATTATGCTCCAATAAAAGTGGAAATTGTTGACCTTTCCATGGTGCCAAGTGGAGATTTTCAAATTGCATTTGATGGTGTTGACTCACTTTCAGGATGGAAAATGTATGAAATAGGAGGGATGGATACTG
>JBFHGR010000120.1:0-9214 GCA_041583015.1 Parvicella sp.
AAGATCAAAGAAAAAGTTTCGGATGTAGAAATAGGAGACATTTCAGAGAGTTTTAAGGGCAATGGTCATTGGAATGCAGATAAGTCACCATTTGTATTTGGAGATGAAGAACACTTGCTAGATAATCCAAAGTTTGTCAACATTTTTAATGGTTGTATTGAAAATCTACCGGAGTTATGGAGTTCAATTATTAAGATGAAATATATTAATCCAAAAGATTCTAAGGATATCCGTCAGGAATTTGGAATCACAGATACCAATATGTGGCAGATAGTTCATCGCTCTAAGTTAAAACTAAAGGAGTGTTTGAAAACTAACTGGGTTAACCATCAATAAAATTGAATTATGCCTTGTAAAAAAGCAACAGAAAAATTTGAAAGATCAAAGTTTGAAAAGTTGAGCTTCATGGAAGCCACAACTTTGAAAATGCATTTTGCCATGTGCAAAAAGTGCAAAGATTACCAATTGTATAGTGATCAACTGGATGAACTTATGAGCAGTGAGTTCGGTGATAAGGAAGTTGATGAGTCAAAAATTAACGTATCTCTTACTGAGCAAGAAAAAGAGACGCTTATCGCTAAACTTAAAAACCAACTGTAAGAAAAAATCTTAGTATTTTCTGTCAGTAATCTATGTTTCTAACTACTTATTAGAGAAATCTAATGAACTAAGTATGAAACACATCAAAGAACAAAACATTAAACTTCTGCTCTCCATCAACGACTTAATTGCCGCTTTGGACAACGGAAAATATGCTGCTTCATGTGACGTTATTTTTAACGGTACTATTGGCCAACATGTGCGCCACATCATAGAATTTTATCAAAGTATTTTAGAAACAAATGGTTCTGTAATTTGTTATGATGATAGAAAGCGTAACTTAGAGTTAGAAATGAATCCCACATTTGCCATATCGACTATTAATTGTGCTGTATCTCAAATAGAGATGCTAGGTAATGATTGCAGTTTGCACCTAAAAGGTAACTACTCCGAAACGGATGAGGCTGCTTCACAAAATATTAAGACCAGTTTAGCAAGAGAAATGGCTTATGCATTTGATCATACTGTCCATCATTTGGCTTTGTGTAAAATAGCGCTAAAGCATTTGGGAGTGAATGTTCATCCAGATTTAGGCGTAGCGCCTTCTACCATAAGACAAAGAAACCAAGTATGTGCACATTAACTGTTGTAAAACATAAACATCAAGTAGTATTCACTTTTAATAGAGATGAAGACAAATTACGTGAAACTATTGCTCCGTTGTCTTATCACATAGCTACAACAAACGTTCAATATATCTCACCAAAAGATACAGTGGCTGGAGGTACTTGGATTGCCATGGCCAATAATAGAAATGTGGCTTTTATTCTCAATGGAGGAAAAGAAAAGCACAAAAGAAAATTACCTTACAAATATAGCCGAGGCAGGATTATCCTAAATTTATTAGGAAGCCATCGTCCGGTGGAGTACCTAACTGAAACAAGTTTTAAAGGAGTAGAACCATTTACTTTAGTGACTTACCTCGATGAGGTGCTGCGTGAATTAGTTTGGGATGGAGAAACCACTGCACTGACCGTTGTGCCATTGGATACCATGAAAATGTGGTCTTCTTCTACCTTGTATGCACCAGAAGTGAAAGCAGCAAGATTGGAAATGCTTCAAAATATGCCAAAGGAGGTTCTTGATTCTAATGAGAATATTAAAGCTTGGCATCAAAAGCGAAAGGATGACGGAGGACTTTTATATGAAGGAATTCCTCAAGTCGCTACAGTTAGTACTTCGCAATTGGTGCTAAAGGAAACACAAGGTTTTTTTGAATACGATGATTTATTGAGTGGTAAACAAATCAGTTTGCATTTGAAATGGAAAAAAGCATAGCACTCATATTAGCTTGGCCTGAAACCAGATGCAAACAAGCAGGTGCTTGGTATGATCCCATTACACATGCACTAGGTTTTGCTCGAGATGGTTATTACAAAGTTGGTCACGCAGCCATAGCATTGGTAGATGGTAGAAATGGCCAGGTAAAGTATTTTGACTTTGGCAGGTATCACGCACCACACGGCTATGGAAGAATCAGAGATGAAGAAACAGATCATGATTTAAAAATCAATACCGTTATAAAATGGAAGAATAACATCCCTCAAAATTTGGATGCGCTAATTGATGAGTTGCAACATAATCCGGCTTGCCATGGTGATGGCGAAATAAAAGTTGGTGTATTACCGATAAATTTTGAAGAAAGTTTTGCTTGTGCACTAGTGATGCAAAGCGAAGAATTCTTGGCATACGGACCATTTGTAAGAAAAGGTACCAACTGCAGTAGATTTGTAAGAAAGGTGGCTAAAGCAGGTAGTTTAAAACCTTTGAAATCCATTAAAATGAGTTTGCCATGGATGATATCTCCCACACCAATGTGGAATGTAGTGTCAGGATATGAGGTAAATTACTACTTAGATATGTTGACTAAGAAAAAGCAAGCATGAAAAGAATCATTTGGAAATCTGTTTTACCTAAAACTTTACCAGCGCCAGCGTTGCTTAGTTTGTTGCCAAGTCATGCTAAGTGGCTAGCAGGTGAAGGTGCAGGTTCTTGGTTTGTGATAGATGCTTTGCCCAATGCACAATTTGAAATCACCCGGTACTCACCGAATGGGATAGAAGAGTGTAGCGGAGTTTTTGAAACAGTAGATAAATTTGATCCTACTCAAGATTATGAGTTGTCTTATCCTTCTCATTGTGCCAAAATCACGGTTATTCAACAAGATAACGTAATTAAATTTAATCCTAAAAAGTAAAGACATGACAAATATTATTAAACTACTTGTAATCATTACGAGTTTCTTTTTTGTGGGGCAAGGAATAGCACAAGACAAAGGGATCAAATTTTTTGAAGGTACTTGGGAAGAGGCTTTGGCGGAGTCCAAGAAACAAAATAAGCCTATTTTTCTTGATGCATATGCCAGTTGGTGTGGACCTTGTAAAATGATGGCTAAAAATACTTTCACCAAAGAGAAAGCAGGTACTTATTTCAATGAACATTTCATCAATGTGAAAATGGATATGGAAAAAGGTGAAGGGGTAATGATGAGCAAGCAATTGCAAATCACTGCTTATCCAACATTGTTTTTTATCAATTCAGAAGGTAGGATTTTGGCAAAATCTATAGGTTATCATACCGCTAGAGCATTGGTGGATGTGGGAGAGCAAGTATCTCAATTAACAAAGGAAGCAGCGGAGTAAATTCTAATCATTTTTTTTAATTAAAATAATACAAGTATGCGTTTAGTAATTTTTAGTTTTTTAGCGGTCGTTTTAATGTCTTGCGGTGTAGCTTCAGAAAGTGAGGAATTGATCACAGAAGATGTTGACCAAGCGGATGTAACGGTGATAACAGAAGATGTAACGCCATTGCCTACGGAAGAAATTGAAGAGGTAGAAAACAAGGTAGAAAGTGCATCAATTGAGCTAAAGAAAGATGCTGTTGCCAATGAAGTTTCGGAAATGGAAGAGAAATTAGCTACACCAGACAAAAAGCAAGCTGCAGCAAATGAAATTGCGGATGTTGAAACACCTGTAGTAGAAGCTCCAGTAGCAGTTGTAGCATTTAATCACCAGAGTTGGAATGTGTTATTGCAAAAGCATGTGAGTAAAAGTGGCGAAGTAAATTACAAAGGCTTTAAAAATGATAAAGCATTGCTAGAGGCTTACTTGGAAGAATTAAAAAACAATAGACTAGGGGAGCACGCTACCAAAAATGAGAAATTGGCGTATTGGATTAATGTGTACAATGCATTCACAGTAAAATTAATCGTTGATAATTACCCGCTTAAAAGTATTAGAGATTTAGACAAAGCGTGGGATCAGAAAATTGTGGATGTAGGCAAAGAATTACTTTCTTTGAGTCATGTAGAAAATGAAATCTTGAGAAAGATGAACGAACCTAGAATTCATTTTGCTATCAATTGCGCCTCGGTATCGTGTCCTAAATTGCTGAATCAAGCATTCACCGCAGAGCATCTTTCTGCTCAGTTGAAACAAGTAACCAACGATTTCTTTTCTGATAAAAGTAGAAATGACTTAACGCAAACGCCTTTGGCTTTGTCTAAGATTTTTGAATGGTATGCAGCAGATTTTGAAAAGGGAGCTATAGTAAAATATATCAACAAAGAAACGGATTACAACTTTGCTGAAGACACTAAGATTACCTTTAAGGAATACGACTGGTCTCTGAATGAGTAGTCTTTTTTTGTTGCCAAACTTCATAGACTAGGTAACCAATCACTATGGCATATTCTATAAATACCAACCACATGTTTTCTGTGTAGGTTTGATCTCTGTAGGCAAAATAACTCAAGAAAATCATGCCGCTCCAGATGAAGGCAAATCTATATGGGGTGAAAGCGGCAAAGAGCAATAGCGTAGCAATATACCATGGATGTACAATGCTGGCAAAGGCCAAATAAACACCAAAAATCATTAGCATGTGTAGCAACGTTTGCTGCCAGTTGATTTGTTTTCTAAAACTGATGTAAAGAATCAATCCTAAGGTGAGTAAACCATTTATTATACCAATGGAATCAATCATATTGTAACCACTCCATTGAAAACCTATCCAACGGAAAATGTAGTACAGTGAGGCATTAAACTCAAAAGTCTGGAAGTAGAGGTTGAGACTATTACTAAAGTTGTAAATAATTACTGAATTGATAAATGGCGCAAACATCACCAAGATACCGATGCCTACTAAAGTGACAAACGTAAAGCCTTTTTTCCAACCTAGTTTTGCCCAAAGCAAAGGCAACACAATCAATGGGAGTAACTTGACACCAATACCAATGATAAATGGAACAGCAGCCCACTTGTATTTACCTTGTGTGAGCAAATAAACTGTTCCCAATAATCCTGTAATCATGATGCCTTCAAAATGTAGGTTGCCCACTAATTCTATGATGATAAGTGGATTAAAAGCATACAAGAACCAACGTTCTGGAGGTTGTTTTAAGTAAATTAATAGTCGGTATAAAAGGAAGAGTGTCAATCCTTCAAAAATGAGGATGAGCAGTTTGAGTAACATTACATTGACCAACAAATTATCGCCACTTACATAGGCTGTGGATGCAAAGAATGCTTGCAAGATAGGCGGGTAGATAGAGTAGTACTGCGGGGAGTTCATGTTTTGAAGTAGCTCAAACTCATAATCAAAAGCACTCCATTCTCTTAAAGTATCTATTGGTTTATATTGATATGGGTTAATACCTTCTAGCAAAACATTGCCATCCCAAACAAATCTATGGTAATCATCTGAAAGGGCAGGCGTGCTAAAGAGAAAAATACACCTAAAAATAATGGCTGCTTGAAACCAAAATCTTAAGGAGGTCAATTGTGAACCTAGTTTGTAAATGACAACATAACATCCAAAAAGTATGGCTACCAGTCCAAATAACTGAATATATTGTGTCCTGTCTGTGTAAAACGCCAGGATGAGGTAAGCACATACAGAAATAAGCAGACTAGCATAAAGTGCAATATGTTTGCCCGTCCATTTCACTACCTGTATTTAAAAATAGTGGTGATGATTTTATAACCTGCCATGATGGTACCGTATAATGTGCCTGAGACTTTACTTTTGCCAATTCTTACTCTATAATCTACAGGTATTTCTGTGCAATTCATTTTTAGTTTGGCGGCTTTAACTTGCATCTCTACAGTCCAACCAAATGTTTTGTCCTCCATGTCTATTTTAAGTAAAGCATCGTAGGAAACTGCTCTAAATGGTCCTAAGTCAGTAAATTCTACTTTGTAAAACCACTTGATTAATTTGGTTGCCAACCAATTTCCGAAAATCTGTTGAGGTGTCATAGATCTTTTCTGTTTGGCACCCAATGCCCTTGATCCTATCACTAGGTCCATGTCATCATTTAAAATTGGTGCGACCAATTCAGGTAATTGCTCCGGAAAATCAGAATAATCTGCGTCTATAAATACCACAATATCTGGCGTGATGCTGTTTTCTACCAAATAAGCCATTCCTTTGAGACAAGCATTGCCATAACCTTTGATAGGTTCATCTACTACAATGGCTCCGGCTGCTTCGGCCATTAATTTGGTATCGTCATTGGAATTGTTATTACAAACAATGATTTCTTTTACCCAGTCTTTGGGAATGTCACGCACCACTTTGCTCACAGAGTTTTCTTCATTGAATGCAGGTATGATTACTGCGATATGTGGCTTATTTGTATTTTTTTTCATGTATTATTTTACCTTCAGTATTAAAGGTTTTCCAAATACCCGCTTTTGAGTCATTGTCGTAATTACCTTTCAAAATTAATATTCCGTTCTCATAAAAGTGATAATATCCTTGCTTTTTGTCCAATTGATATTCGCATTCTTCTATGAGTTTTCCTTTTACATATGTTTTTCGCCAACCGTTTAACTTGCCTCCAAGGAAGTTTTCTTCTAAGGTGAGCATACCTTCTGTGTCAAATTGTTTCCAAGTACCCGTTTGTTTATCCATTTGGTAGTGGCCACATGTTTTGAGTGTGCCATTTTCATGGAAATATTCCCACCAACCATCTTTTTGACCTAAATGATAAGCTCCTTGAGAGGCAATGGTTTGATTGAGATAGAATGTTTTGCAATAGTCATGTTTCAGCGAATCATAATGGGAACCGTAAAATAGGGTTTTGCCATTGGTATGCTTCAGGTGTACTTTTTTTATCTTGGAAGAATCTAACGGAATCGTATTTTTATCAATATTTTCTGTCGTAGGAGCAATGGATGCTTGCATATCTACGTTGGTACATTGCCAAAACAATGCAGGCAAAGCACATAAAAGAATAATATTTTTAAATAATAATGTCATTAATGCTATTCTATAACGTCTAAAGTTCAAATTTGATTAAATGAAGTACGTATTTATTTTCTTGTTCAGCTTTTTTGCTAGTAATTTTTTCTCACAGAGTGAGTCGCCATTTTGGCAAGATGCTGACAATTTTTTTAAAAATAATGTCTCAGCAGGATTGGTAGATTATGCTTCCATTCAGGAAAACCCAGTATTGCTGACGCAATTAATTCAAGATATCAAGGCCGCAGATAAATCTTATCTTCAAAATAAAGCCTTTTTAATCAACGCTTATAATTTATTGGTAATCCACAAAATAGTACAAAACTATCCTATAGCATCACCGCAAGATGTAGAAGGATTTTTCACCAAAAAGGATGTGAAACTGTGTGGCGAAACTTATGCCATCAATGACATTGAAAATACTTTGATCAGACCAGTGTTTGAAGATGCGCGTGTGCATTTTGCTTTGGTATGTGGTGCCATTGGTTGCCCTGCCATTACCAATTATGCCTACAGACCTGAAGAGGTGGAAAAGCAATTGGAAAACAAGACCAAGGAGACTTTGAATGATAGCAATTTTATAAAATTAGATTCGGACAGTAAGGAACTGGCCATTTCTGAGATTTTTAAATGGTATGCAGCAGATTTTAAAAGCAATACTTCCGATGTGAAGAGTTTTATAGCGCAATATAGAACTGTAGTCACACCAGCCGATTATAAACTGACTTACTATACTTATGATTGGCAATTGAATGAGCAAAAAAGTGAAAGCACGTCCCAGGTGGAAACTGCTAGATCTAATGTGCAAACTTATACGCCTTCTGTGATTTTGAAAAAAGGGCAAGTAGAATTGTCTGTTTTTAATAACCTGTACACACAAACTGCTTTTAGAACTGGAGAAAGAGAACGGGTAGACTTGAGCAGCAGAGATTCTTATTATGGATTGCTATTGCAAGGTTTGTATGGCGTGAGCAAAAGTGGTCGTGTGAATGTAGGATTGGATGTAAACATCAAGTCTGTTTTTATTGATCCAAGTAAGGGAAGTCCAACCAATTTATTTGCCTTTTCTGGTGCAGCCAATGAGCAAAGAACTGCCGTGACAGCCTTGGGACCAAAGATAAAAATCAATCCATTTAAGAAGTTGAACAACTTATCCATACAATCTGCATTTTGGGTGCCTATGGCGCAAAACAGTGAAAGTGATGCTGGTTCACAACCTTGGTTGGACTATGAAAGATTCACTTCATGGACACAGTTTTTTTATGACAAACCTATAGGTACCAATTGGCAATTGTTCCTAGAGATGGATTTGCTATTTAGGTTTGCCAAACCTGCTAAATTCTATGACAACAATCTTCCTAAGACAAATACTTTTGGGATGCCTACTTCTGTGTTTTTGAGTTATTTCCTCAGTGGAAAAACTACCTTGTATGCCATGACACAATACGCACCAACGATAGAGTACAACGCCAAGGTTGGCCCTGGCATTGTCAATGCCTCAGATTATGCGCAAGCAGGCGTAGGTCTAAAATACCAACTGAGCCGTTCCTTAAATCTAGAATTGCTCTACACCAATTTCTTTACCTCTGCCAATGGTGGCGCAGGAAATACTTTTAATTTGGGGGTGAAGTTTATTAGGTAGGAGGGGACGAAATGTAGGGTATTAGGAAGCACTGCGATTTTCCAACTTTAGCGGGACTCTGAGCCAAATTTACAATTTTGTTTTTACATTTTATTTGTTGTAAAGCCAAATTGTATTCCACAGCTGCGGAAGGCGGTGCTAGTAGGAAATCCACACTCTCTCCAAACCTATGAGCGCCCTATAAAATATACAAACTGTTGGGGTGTGTTTTATTTTATTCGACTTCAATAGTTATTGCATTTCTTGATATTACAGCCATTGCTTTACTTTGCAGATAATAAATCGTTTGAGTTCCGGTACTATTAAATTTTCGGTATAAAGTATCGTGACTATTTAGTGAGTATTCAGTGGATTCCGAATTAAACGAAATTGATAAGTTATAGTCGTTACAGTTGATAATTCTAATTGAATCATTTTGGTTGATAATTTTGGGAGAAACAGATATGCAAGGTGCGACTGGATCAGATTTGTTTTTAGTACAATTCAGTGTTAAAAGTACAATGCTAAGTATCCAAAAATATTTCATAACCTGCTAACGTTTAATATTTATGTTTATTTTGCTTCATACACTTCAACGATTTATGTATGGGATGTAGGGCATTAGGAAGCACTGAGCTTTCGGTTTGCTCTGAGCCAAATTTACAATTTTGTTTTTACATTTTACTGGTAGTAAAGCCAAATTGTAAATTTGGCGGTGTCAGAAGGTAACTTGGCTCTCTCCAA
>JBFHGR010000121.1:0-9162 GCA_041583015.1 Parvicella sp.
AGATATTAGTCGAGATATGGCTGTTCTGTTGGATAAAGACAGTTGTTTTATCACACTATTTAAATTATTCAAAACTTTTACCAGTCAAATTAAATTGAAAACCAATTTTTATGGGTAACTCCAAAACCTGATTAATGCTGCCATAATTTTTGTAAGAAGGACAATTGCTGTAACGAGCACCAAAGCCAAAATTTAGGTCAAGTTTTTCTTTGATGTGCCACGAGAATTCAGGCATGTACGTTGCAGACCAAACAAATAAAGGGTTGTCTTTAAATAATGCCAATCCAAAACCTACAGAAGAAACACCACTCAAAGACCATTTTTCCTTGTTGAGATAGCCCATTTTATAACCTGCATTTAATGCTATTTGATTTCCCCAATTGATTGTGCGGAATTCAAATTCCATAAGTAATTCACCTTTTTTTAAAGGATGTTCATATTGTAAGGATAGTCCGCCACCGCCATTGTAAAGGCCATTCGGTTCATTGTTCCAAATGCCATTAAATGCTTTAAAATTAATGCCTATGCTTTGACAATACGAAGCGCTAAAAGAGCAAATAAACAGCAATACTATGAGTGATAATTTCTTCATTTTTAAATCTTCAATTATAGGTTGTTGTTATTTAAAAATGTTCGAAGCATACTTATCACGAGGTCATGCTGCGTTTCTGAAGAAATGGTAGCAGTTCCATCACCATCTTGGTGGCCATAGTTGCCAAATTGAGCATGGTTGCCTCCTGGAATTTCATAATAAATAGTCTTTCCTACGGTACTTTCATTTGGAAAGTCATTGGGTGTATTTACAGTTAAACCTGCTGGTAAATTAGATGCGTTTTCATTGAACTTTGTCAAGTCCAAAACTTGATCATTGGAAGCGGTGATGGAAAGCACAGGTAAATCATAGTCAGAAAGATTGTCTATTGAATAAGCAGCCAATAAAAACAAACCTTTAAAAGTATCAGGATTATCAAAAACATCCATGCAAGTCACACTGCCTCCTAATGAGTGACCTCCAATAACCCAATTTTTAATATGAGTTATTTCTTTGGCAATAGAAGACGCTTTTTTGGAATTCAAAATTGCCAAGTTTGAATTAATCTTTACAATTACTACGGTTCTGTGGTCAGTTAGAGCAAGTTCCTTAAGTGGTTCAATATAAGCATGTGGATCAACTAATCCTCCAGGATAGAAAATAATTCCAGATTTACTATTGTCCACATTTTCTGATGTGAGCGTGATGTAATCTGCATTTTCCTCTGTGATTAAACCTGGAGTTTTCTCGATAGGCTCTGGAAGATAACTGCAGGAGAAATTAATGAATAGCAGGAGGATAAATAGTGTTTTTTGGAGCGTTTTCATAAGTGAATATTCTATGTCTCATTATAATATGGTAAGCTATTTATATTTTCTTTTTGTTTTTATGTAGGTATATCTGACATTATCGTAATATAAACTTGCCAACAAGACAATGCCTGCAATTATTAATGTATTCAGTTGTAATTGGGCTTCTGAATAACAATAGCCACCAACTAGCCCGCCTGTAAAGAAGGATAGGATAATATAAATCCTCAATTTAATGGTTGCTTTCAGTTTTTGTGTATTGGGATGTGAAGAAGGAAAGAATAGTTGCGAAATTTCTATTCCTAAATCAGTAAAGAGCCCTGTTAAGTGTGTCGTTCTTACAACAGCGTTGGAAATTTTTGTTACAAATGAGTTTTGAAGTCCCATGGCGAAGAGAAGTAAGCAGACCACTATATCAGGGTACTTTATTTCAATGAAATTACTTAATACACCAATGCTAAACAAAATGAAAGATTCTATGATAGTAGGTAAAACAAATACATTCATCTTTTTATTTTCTTTAAATCTTTCAATGAGAAAGCCAGCCACAAAGGAGCCTAGTAAAAAAGAAAAGATATATAGAAAGTATATTGTTCCTTTCCAGAAATCAAAATTTGCTAAATCATAAATAAACAGGGCGAAATGTCCAGTTACATTTGTAGTCAATTGTCCGAAGAATAAAAAACCAGTTACATTTACAATTCCAGCCACAAATGAAAGAATCGTAGCAATCCGTAAATTATGTTTTAATGTTCGGGTTTTTCCTTGATGTCTAAACATTTTATATCTTCAATTTGAATTTTTGACCAATTTTGGCAATCTAGCAAAGTCTATCAAAAGAGCCAACTTATAGTGATGTTTTTTCGCTTTTATGTATGATTTATTCAAAAATAAATTTGACAATGCTGCCTTGCGGGTATGGCACATCGATGCAGGACCACTGTTCATTTGCTTGTAAAGGGAGGAACAGAACGATGCTTTTATCTAAACTGCTTTGGTTTCAACTTCTGACTTGCGCTTTCCGCAATCTGTAATATTCTCTTTTGTCTAGTCTCGCTTCTTTTAGCAGAAACTATCCAATGGAGTAAAATCTTTTTATTGGACTTGCTTAAACTTTCAAAGTACTCCATGGCGTCATTGAATTTAGTTAATTCTTTTTCTAAATCATCAGGTATTACAAGCGCTTCAATAGCATCTGAAATGGTCCAAGAACCATTCTCTTTAGCAGTAGTAATGCTGTCATAACCTGCTTTAGCCATTTGGTTATCTTGAATGAGTTTGTCTACTTTGTCTTTATTTATTTTAGACCACATGCTATTGGGCTTTCTTCTACTAAAATATTGCATGTAACTTTCTTCGTCAATCGTTTTTTTTGTGCTGTCAATCCATCCAAAACACAACGCTTCGTCAACAGCGTCACTCCAACTTATCGAAGCAATTTTTGTAGAAGTTTTATAGTACACAAGCCAGATGGACTGTTCCTTTTGATGATTATCTTCTAGCCATTTTCGCCATTCTGTTCGGCTTTTGGGGTAATAGGTTACTAATTCATTCTTTTTCATTGAGACTATACAATGGAGTAGAGGTTAATGACTTGTTTACTTCAATATTGGTAGTCAAATCTACAAACTATTTCAATTAGCAAAAAGGTAAAAGAAACTTTTTGAAAAAATGCTGTTCTTACTGGAGGTGCTATAACTTCATATTATCAAAGGATCAACATCATTAAAAGTAAAAACCACATTAGAAAATTCATTCCAATGTGGTTTTATTCATTTTTGTAATAATGAGGACTAATCTTCGTCTTCGTCTTCAAAAATCATGTCGAAACTGATGATTTTGCCACCTTTTTCACAGATTTCATACTCCATTACTTCTGTTTCCTCCTCATCAATTACCCATAGAGTAGAGAATACCACGCAGTTGGCAGATTCCGAATGAACCTTGATAAGTTTGCCAGAAGGAATCATCCCATTATCAATTACCTCTGCATTTCCATACTTAGCAATTAATTTTTCCGCAGTTTCAT
The DNA here is from genome assembly GCA_041583015.1 of Parvicella sp. Lineage (GTDB taxonomy): Bacteria > Bacteroidota > Bacteroidia > Flavobacteriales_D > Parvicellaceae > Parvicella. The sequence goes on from JBFHGR010000121.1 coordinate 3,371, forward strand.
CCTTCCCATCAATAGCTGTAATGAATGCTTTAATGGTTGGATTTTTAAGACTAGATACCTCTACCTTCTGTCCAAACGAAAATACAGATGCACACATTAATGCAGCACCTAAAATAACCTTTGTTGTTTTCATTTTTAGTTTAATTATTATAGTACCAAATGTATGTAGGAAAATGACTCGGCAATTTTTTTTCGTCACATTTTAAATGTGTTTTGTCACTATTTTTAAAAACTATGATGTAGACTAAATTGTACTTGGTTTTTTTGCCATGGGTCTGTTGCTTGATTCATCATACCTAACTGAAGTTTAAGTTGTTGATTGTATACATAGCCCATAGCGAGATATATCCTGTTTCTATCGAAGATTTCTACGGTATTTCCGTTGCCAATGTCTCGTTGACCGTTTAAGAAAATTTCATCGTACATCGCCAGGTAAAGCGTGTTGGCTATTAAATCAGAATTATTCAAAGGAACATTTAAAAATAGGTTATACCTATACCTTGTTCTAAAATTTTGGTTGTCCACAAATCTTTGCTCGAATCTAACTCTGTGATTAAAGTGAAATCGATTGCCTATTTTGGAGGGAAATAGCATTTCTTGATAAATCCTATGTTCACCTGATGTGGTGTTGTCGTCACCATATTTTCCGGAAGTAATATTGCCATATCCAGTGGTGAATTTTATAGTAGCATTGTGTGGCTGGTAAGTTATACCGCCTCTTAAAAGTAATTGCTCCAAATCTCCGCCTAAATTCCAATTTCTATATTGGACATCTCCCTGAACACCCCAAGAACTCTCTTTGAATGTGGAGTTGAAAAGGTACATATACCAAGCTCCAATATGGTCTTGATTAATTTGAGCAAATAATGAATTAACCGAAAAAAATGATAGAAGTAGAATCTTTATTTTCATTGCTATACAGGCGCGTTTTGGTGAATAAATATCCTTTGATACGGTGTAACTTCAAAATTACCCAATAAAAAATAAAACTGCAATATTGAAAAACGTTCTTTAAATCAATTTCTCAAAAGCTAACCGTTCAGCGCCATTATTGAGTAGAATGATACCGCAATATTTGTAGTTCATACTGGCTAGTAATTGCTGCATCCCTATATTATCTCTATGCGTATCTACTCGTAAACTTTTAATGTTGCTGTTTTTTAGAACTTGTTCATAATGACTAAAAACAAACCTCGCTAAACCATGCTTTCTATATTTATCACTAACCGCAATTCTATGAATCACACCATATTCACTGTTAGCAGGGGTTAGCCATTGTCCGTTAATGTTGTCATATGTTGTTTCGTGCTTGGTAGTGCAAACGCTTGTTCCTACGATGTCGTCATTTTCTTGGAATATGACATAGCTGTCGTTATTGGCTATGTCTAAAAGAATCTGAGTTTCATCGGGGTATCCATCTTGCCATTGATCTATTTCTAAATTGGCTAAATATCTTTGCGCATCACTGATTATTGACATGATGTCTGCTAAATCTGCTTTTTGAGATTTTCTAATTTTCATATAAACTTCTAAAACCTAAATAAGCTGCTTGATGTAAGATTGTTGCATGATTCTCTTTGGGCAAATAGTTGAAATCTACTGATAGCTGTCCTCCTTTACTTTTTTGAATTTTATTGGCCAATTTTTTGGCATCTCGTTGCATGATTTTGCCTTCTTTGCCTACTGCAACAAAAACTTTTGTCTTTTGAGAAAGTTCAGGATTTTCTATAGCTAGTAGAGACTCTTCGTCCCACCATAAACTTGGACTTACGATAATGTATTGATTAAATGTGTTGGGATGTTTTAAAAATATCTCTGTTGCCAATAATCCGCCCAACGATTGACCAATAATTGTTTTTGATGCTGTTGTTTTATATTTTTTGTCGATATATGGAATGGCTTCTTCTTCCAGGAATTTAATAAAACGTCCAGATCCTCCAGTTGTTGGGAAATCAATTTTATCTTTTTCAATGGTGGTAGGGTAGGTGAAGTCTCTTTTTCTGTCCACATTGGCTATTCCTACCACTATTGTTTTTGGCATCAATTCATACATGTTTAGAAACTGTACTAAACCTACTATATGAATAAAGTCTTCATTTATAGAGCCATCCATAACATATACTACAGGGTAATCTACAGAACTTGTGTCATAGCCAGGAGGAAGATATATATTCAACGTCCTAGTTTCATTAAGCACCTTTGAATTAATATGTTGAACCTCACCTAAAATAATTGGACTCTTCTTTATAGGAGGACCAGTTGTTCCTGGATTTTGGCTATAAGCAACGGATGATATTAAAATGAATAAAATGAAAAATGTTTTCATAAACTAAAGTTTTAAAAGTGAAGTGTCTCCTTCTATGATGTGATATAATTCTTTCGCTTTGTCTCTATAGCACGCATTAAAGTGCCACCATTCTGTTTGAATGTTAAAAAACTTACCTTCTTTCATTACCTTTCTCAATAGAATTCTATTATCCACCTGCTCTTGTGTGAGTAAACTATCTTTGAGTAACGAAGGTTCTTTTGTTGGCCATGCTAATACACCAATATAATCATATGGAGTCCCCATGTCCAGGGCTTGCTTCGTTGTTTTGTCGTATAGTGTAATGTCAACTGCGGCAGCAAAATTATGAAGGGAACCATTAGCAGGATTACTAACAAATTTTGTTTTTTCATTGATGGGCATATCTAGTAAGTCCCACATGAATTGTTGAACTAATCTAGGTCTCAATCCATCATAAAGTAGAAGTGTTAAATTGGAATCAATTTCTTGAAGTTTCTTTTGACAAAGGACTAATCTGTCGGCAACATCTGGCTGTAAGTAACAGTTTTCTAGGCAACCATAAACGTCTGTTTTCATGAAATTGTCCGTTGTACTGTATTTTAACTCTACCAAAATACTAGAGTCAATTTCTTGGATATTTACTAAACCTTCATGCTGAAGATAAGTATCCCATGGACAAATAATTATTTCTGAAACAGAATCCTTTATTTGACGAAGGGTATCATTTGCCTCCGTGTTAATGTCTAATGACGTTTCGTCCACTTCTATTTCTTCTACGACTTCTTCTGTAGGAGTATGCTTTTCTTCATTACAGGCAATAAAAAGTAGTAGGCTAATTGCAGAGAGTAGTAAGATTTTTTTCGGTTCCATAACTACAAATCTAATTAATATTTTAGCCATTTTTTAAGATGTTGAATAATTTACTAGGCATTCCTTTTCAAGGCAATTGAAAAATACTATTTTTGTGCAATCTTAATAACATGGAGCCAACTATAATTCTCAATAGCAAACAATTTGAATTAACGATCAAAAGGCTTTGTTATCAATTAATAGAAAATCACGGTGACTTTTCCAATTCAGTAATAATAGGTCTTCAACCTAGGGGAGTATTTCTAGCGGAAAGACTCAAAACTGTTTTGAAAGAAGTAGCCAATATTGATGCAAAGACAGGAGCCTTGGATATCACTTTTTTTAGAGACGACTTTAGAAGGTCGAGTGAACCAAGAATACCATCAGTTACAAATTTGGATTTTTCCCTGGAAAATAAAAAGGTAATCATTGTGGATGATGTACTCTTTACAGGACGAACAGTTAGAGCAGGTATGGAAGCATGCTTGACCTATGGAAGGCCATTAGAGTTTGAGTTGATGGCTTTTATTGATAGAAGATTTCATAGAAACATGCCTATTCAAGCAAATTATATTGGAAAATCTGTTGATACAATTGATCAAGAAAATGTCATGGTTCATTGGAAAGAAAATGGCGAAGAGGATAGTGTAATGTTATACAAGAAAAACACAACAGAACAATGAGAGACCTTAGTGTAGATCACCTATTAGGAATTAAGGAGTTAACACCTGAAGATATTCAAATTATTTTTGAAACTGCAGATAGTTTTAAGCAAGTTTTAAATAGACCCATTAAGAAAGTCCCATCACTCAGAGATATTACAATTGCTAATTTATTTTTTGAGAATTCTACAAGAACAAGACTTTCTTTTGAACTGGCTGAAAAAAGACTTTCAGCAGATGTGGTAAATTTTAGTGCATCGAGTTCTAGTGTTTCAAAAGGAGAAACTTTGATAGATACCGTCAATAATATCTTATCTATGAAAGTAGATATGGTGGTCATGCGTCACCCCAATCCTGGAGCACATAAGTTCTTGTCTAAGCATATTGACGCAAAAATCGTTAATGCTGGCGATGGTACTCACGAACATCCTACTCAGGCTTTGTTGGATAGTTATTCAATCAGAGAAAAATTGGGGTCTGTTGAAGGTAAGAAAGTTGTAATTGTTGGAGACATCAAGCACAGTAGGGTAGCGTTGTCTAATATCTTTGCATTGCAAAAGCAAGGTGCAGAGGTAATGGTTTGTGGCCCTACAACATTAATTCCCAAATATATATCAGAATTGGGGGTAAAAGTTGAGCATGACCTCAGAAAAGCACTGAATTGGTGTGATGTAGCGAATATGCTTAGAATTCAACTAGAAAGACAGGAAATTAAATATTTTCCATCTATCAGAGAATATACCATGCAATACGGCTTGACCAAAGAAATCCTAGATGGTCTTGATAAAGAAATTGTGGTAATGCACCCAGGTCCCATAAATAGAGGCGTGGAGATAACTTCTGATGTAGCAGATAGTAAACAATCTATCATTCTCAATCAAGTAGAGAATGGAGTGGCTATTCGTATGGCAGTGATTTATCTTTTAGCGGCTAAAATCAATAGAGATTGATTTGTGAAAATAGATGTGTTGATATAATTGTACTTTTAAATCAATGGTAATTCAAAAAAAAAAACTATTTTCGAAGTATACAAAAACAAACAAATAAATTAATATGTCTATTACAACAGAGAAAAAGAACAATTTTGCCATAGTCAAAGTTGGTGCGGAGAAGTTGGACACAATTATTGCGCCTGACCTAAAGTCAGAGTTCGTACTGTTAGAAAAGTCTGGTTCTAAGAACATAATTGTTGACCTTTCTGAAACTAAGTATTGCGACTCCTCTGGTTTAAGTGCGCTGTTAGTGGGAAATAGATTATTCAAAGAAAGTGGTAAGTTGATTATTTTAGGTCTTCAACCTAATGTACAAAAGTTGATTGAGATTTCTCAATTACATAACGTGTTAAATATTGCTGAAACTGTTGAGATGGCAGAAGCGATGATTTAATGATTTAATAATTTAAATTTATAATATGAAAAGAACATTACTTATTTTATCAATTTTGGCTGGTGGTTATGCTGTTTCAGCGCAATGTACTCCAGATCCAGCTGTAACTTCAGGAATCTCACCTGATACGGCTACAGGAATGTCTGTATCATTTGTCGGACAATCTTACAGCGAGGTGTTTACTTTTGTTGTGCCGCAAGATACTTTATATCAAGGCGCTACTGTTACAATTTCTCACATAGAACTAGACGATGTACAGGGACTTCCTTCTAATTACACTTATGGATGTAATCCAACGGATTGTATTTTTAATGGTGGAACAACAAAATGTGTAGATTTATACAGTGTTTCTGACCCTATATCTTCACAAGTTGGAAGTTATCCTATTACGATTTTGGCTACTGGATACATCGTAAATCCACTGAGCTCATCATTGCCTCCTGTTGGTGTAGGTCAAACAACTTATGATGGTTATTATTTGGTAATCGAAGAGCAAACACCAGTTGGTATAACTAAAGTTGAAAATGGAGATATGAAATCTTTGACAGCATATCCTAACCCAACTTCAGGAAACACTACTATTGAATTTGCAATGGGATATTCTAGTG
>JBFHGR010000122.1:0-9078 GCA_041583015.1 Parvicella sp.
CGATTACTCATTCTGCCAACATTGATAAGTTTGTTTTGTATTACAATAAATGATTTCGTTTATTTGTCGACTGAAAAAACGGAAAAATGAAATTAATTACACTATCGATATCAATATTAAGTCTATTTTTCTTTACCCAATGTGTAGATGTTCCTACGGATGAGGAAAAGAAAATTACCATCGAAACAATTCTAGAGGAATACAATGATTGCAAGGCAAATGCTGAGGGTAACCATGATTGTAAGTCTTTTGTAGCAAGAGCAATTTGTGAATACAATAGTTTGGATGATTTAAAAATAGATGGAGAGTATATTGAATACAATGAAATTTATGACTATATAACCAAAGGTAACTCGTGGAAAAGTCTTGGGTTTGCCCCAGATCAAAAAGTGCTTTCTGATGCGCAAAAATTGGTTAATGATGGTTATGCCGTAATTGCAATAAACACTAAAGATAAATATAAGTTTACAGTACTAATAGTGAAAGGAGAAGAAACTAAATCCTCTAAATGGGGTGCTAATGTTCCAACCTGTGCGGCTTTTTTCCCAGCAAGTAGCAAACTAGAATCTTTTATTAATAAAACCATCAATTATGCTTGGAGTAAGCCTGATGGTATAGAGTTCTTTGTAAAGAGATAATCTCTATTGTTATCATTTACCAGTGTATAAAGACCTAAATTTTTACGTTCTTTAATAATAACACACCTCTAGGACCTTCATTAAACATTAAATCAACAATGGATAAGTTTGGAATGAATCCACATTTATCTTCAAACACTTGAGTGTATCCTTCTGGAGGAATTTGTTCCATGGGTTTGTGTCTTGGATGAATCTTTTCTCTCAAATCAAGGTATCCTTCATAATTTTTATGATATTCAGTTGTGTAGGTAATAGGAGTATCAATTTGCAATAGCGTCAGTATTTTTTCCTGAAGCAATTGGTTGAATTCGCTTAAACGTTCGTACTCTTTTTTGAAAAAAGGTTCAAAGTGGTCTTCATAATATTCAAAGTATGGAGAGGAACGATATGCCGAAGCCAGTGATCGCCAATGTTCGTGACGCCAGCGTTGCTCGTTATCCATTTTAATACTATTGACTGGAATACGTTTACCTCTTCTTTCTAATGGAATGATTAATTTAAGAAGTCCGTTGGCACCATAAATCTCACATCTATTTCTGTAAGATTGTTTTTCGTAATGGTCGCAAACTTCAATGATAACTTCATCTGCATTTTTTATGGCAGCGTAGTATTGAATATTACCTAGGTAAACTGAGTTTAATATAACTTTCATTTTTCTCTAATTATTCAACAAATGAAAATACTCTGTCCCATCTCAGTCCGCCAGAAAGCCAGCCTTTTTCAGGATGTTTACTCATCCAAACAAATGAAGCCGTTCCTACAATGTGATCTTCTCCCACAAATCCCCAATATCTGCTATCTACAGATCCATGACGATTATCTCCCATCATCCAGTAGTAATTTTGTTTGAAAGTATACTTTTCTGCTTTAGTTCCATTGATGTAAATGCCATCTGCTTTTTCTTCTACGGTGTTGTATTCATAGGCTGTAATGACTCTTTTATATAAAATCCAATTTTCAGGAGTTAAATCTATAGTCATTCCTTCTTCGGGGATAATTAAAGGTCCAAAATTATCTCTACTCCAATCAAAATCTGGATGATTAGGGTAGATGTCGCAGTAACTTACAAATTCAGAATACTTGCTATATATAGAATTTTTTTTCTTTGGTTCAATTAATGCAAATGAAGTATCTACAGCAGGATGATTTTTCAATTGATTATATACTTCTTGTGTACATGAAATATTATAAAATTGCCCCTCTTTAGAGTAATTAGGATCTATTAAATTAGAGCCAGACACATCTTGATTATAAATTTCATAAGTTTCATCAAGAAAATCTCCTGAGAATCTAGCATTCCAGTCTTTAAAGTAAAACCTATATTGATATTGAGATTCTGGAGGCAAAGCTTGCGCAACATCATCTATGTATATGATGCCCTCCTTGATTTCAAATTTATCACCACCTACAGCTACACATCTCTTGACGTAGTTTTCTTTCTTATCTAATGTAAGTGTTTGTATTCCTTTTGTTTCGGGAATTTGCGGATGAACAATTCCTGTACAATCCATAATACTTGTACCACCGCCTTCTATAAGAAATTGTCTGGTGCTATTCATGTACTCACTACTTTTAGCCTCAAAACCTGCTAAACTTTTACCGCCTGCTTGAATAAATCGGTTATAACTTTGTGTCCTAACGAAAGAGTAGTAGTCATGCGCTACAATGTCCGTATGAAGTAAAACGCTATCACCAACTGGCCAGTTGAAAACCATGATGTCACCTCTAGTATAATTACCATATCCAGGAAGTCTGAAATAATCCATTTTAATCCATTCTACATATGACTTGGCAAATGTTCCAGGAATTCTATTGTGCACAAAAGGAACGGATAAAGGCGTCATAGGTGAACGAGGACCATACTTCAATTTATTAACGAACAAATAATCACCAATTCGCATGGTTTTTTCCATCGATCCTGTTGGAATGGTAAATGCTTCAAAAGTAAATGTTCTGATTATAGTTGCAGCCACAATAGCAAAACCAATAGCATTGGTCCATTCGTATTCCATACTCCCTTTACCTGGTCTTTGTTTACTCCCAATAAGTTTAAAAATCATTAATACAGCATGACCAACAAAAGGCGCCATTGCAAACAAGGTGATGTGATCATGCCAAGTTCTTTTTTCTCTGTCAGCAGGTTTTGTCCAATCTGTAGGAGCGGCTGCAATTGTGTTATCGTCATTAAATGCTAGATAAGGAATAAAGTACCAAGGGCAAATGATACTTAAGACAGTACTCTTAGGATCATACTTCCCAAATAGTCTTGCTGTCTCCACATTCATAGCTACAGTGATGATAAGATTCACCATTGGAACAATGAAAAAGAATATCCACCACCATGGTTTACCAATTATTTTTAACCAGATGAGAATATTGTAAACTGGTACAAAACCTTCCCATTTTTTAGTTCTTCCCGCCTTTTCAAATATTTTCCAAAGACTTGCAAAATAGATGACTATCATCAAGTAAATTAATATGCTTGCTATTCCCATTTGTGTATGTTATTTTATTCCGAGCACTTGTCTCATTGAATATATTCCTTCTTTTTTATATAAAAATTCCGCTGCTAAAACTGCACCTAAAGCAAAACCTTTTCTGTTTTTAGCTTCGTGCGAAATTGTGATTTTGTCAATATCCGATTCATAAACAACATCATGTGTACCCGGAACTTCATCAATCCTTAGAGATTTAATTGCTAAGTCGCTTTTAAGCGCTGCAATTTCTTTACTCCATTTAGATTTTCTATCCATGTTTTCTAGAATGCCTTCGGCCAATGTGATGGCTGTGCCACTTGGAGCATCCAATTTTTGAGTATGATGAATTTCAGTAATGCTTGTTTCGTATTGTTCCTGCAGGTTCATCAAAGATGCTAAGTGCTTATTTATTTCAAAAAATATATTTACACCTATACTAAAGTTTGTTGCTGGTAGAATACAACCATTTTTTGCCTCTGCTAACGCTATAATTTCATCAATATCTTCATACCATCCTGTTGTGCCAATAGCGACAGGGATGTTGGCATTGATACATTTCTTAATGTTAGAAACAGCATGTTCAGGTAAAGAAAACTCAATAGCAACATCTGATGATGAAAGGTCACTTGAACTGAAGTCAGCATTTGAACTATTGGCAATAAAAGAAATGTTGTGTCCTCTTTTTATGGCTATTTGTTCAATGATTTTACCCATTTTTCCATAGCCTAAAAGTGCAATATTTAATTTCTTTCCGTTTGACATTATTTGTATTCAGTGATGTTCTATTAATTGACAAAATTATGCGTTTTGTTGGATTATTCAAGAGTTTAACAGATTTTAATAGTAAGAATTGGCTTTTAGTTTTATGTGATTTTGTAAACTGCTATTTATTTCTTTAAATTTGATAGGTAATCCAGTACTACATGGCGAAAAAAAATGGTTTAAATAAAAACAAATTTCTTGGATTAGGTTTAATTACACTAATTATTGGAATTACTTGTTTACTAGGACATTTCCTAATGGAAGATAAGTCCGGTAAAATGGATCAATTAACCTATGTAGAAGGACAACTTGATTATTCTTATACGCCATGGATTTATAAATATAGAAATTGGAGTGTAAAAAAAAGAAGAAGATTTAAAAAACAACATTTTGACATTTTTTTGGAGGATAGTCATACCAGATATACTTCTGGAAGTACTGTTCTGGCTAATTTATATGAAGAACCGTTTTACAATTTAATATATGAATACCCAAGACCAGATGTTGTCATAGGTTATTTAGATACGGATGATCCTTATGTTAAGGAAGTTTATAGTTTAGAAATAGACAATTTACAATTAGTTGATATTGATGGGGTAAAAAAAGATTTGTACAATGAAAAATTAATTTTACTTGTTGTTGGTGCCTTTTTATCTGTTTTAGGACTATTCTTTTTCTTTTTACATTATAGAAAGTAAGTATTGCTTCCTTTTGTAAACATTGGATAATTAATGTAATTTTAGCCAAATAAATTTTAGATATGAAAAATAGTTTACTGATAGTACTGGCGTTGGCTAGTTTGAATTTTAGTGCACAAGACAAGGCCGTTTTCAAAAATGTTGAAAGTAAATACTATAATAATAGTATAATGAAAGGTGTTGAAGCCTTTGAAGAAAGTAAAGAAGAAAAAGTAGAACATAAATCAATTGCTGTAGATCATACAGGAAAAAAATATCCTAAATCTCCATCAAAATATAAAACAGTATGGTATTTGGATCCTATTTCACAAGGAAATACAGGTACTTGTTGGTGTTTTTCTACATCTTCATTCTATGAAAGTGAAATAAAAAGACAAACAGGAAAAGAAGTGGATTTGTCTGAAATGTATACCGTTTATTGGGAATATGTAGAAAGAGCAAGATATTTTGTCCAAAATAGGGGAGATATGACATTGGGGGAAGGCTCTGAAACCAATGCTTTGTCTAAAATAATGAACATCTATGGTGCGGTACCTGCAAGTGAATATACAGGGATGTTACCTGGACAAACTTTTCATAATCACGAACCTATGTTTATGGAAATTGAAGAGTATTTGCTAAGTGTCAAAGAACAAAATGCATGGAATCAAGAAGAGGTAGTAGCAACGGTAAAGAGTATTCTTGAGCATTATATGGGGCCGGTTCCTACTAGTGTTAATGTGGATGGAAAGAAAATGACACCGCAAGAATATTTGAAAAATTATCTTAAACTTCAACCATCAGATTATGTCAATTTTATGAGTTTAATGCAACATGAGTATTATAAAAAAGCAGTTTATGATGTGCCAGACAATTGGTGGAGAAGCAATGATTATAATAACGTGCCTTTGGATGATTATATGAGCATTATAAAAGGTGCAATAAAAAATAATTATAGTATTTCTATAGGTGGAGATGTTTCTGAAGCAGGTTTTGACAAAGAAGAGCAAGTAGCGATTGTTCCAGATTTTGATATCCCATCTGCTAATATCAATGATGCAGCTAGACAGTTACGATTTAGCAATGGCGCTACCACAGATGATCATGCAATGCACTTAGTTGGTTATAAGGAAGAAAAGGATGCAACTTGGTTTTTAATTAAAGATAGTGGATCTGGTTCTAGAAACTGTGGTCCTGAATGTGAATCATTTGGGTATTATTTTATGCACGAAGATTATATCAAATTGAAAATGATGACAATCACTGTTCATAAAGATGCAGCTAAAGAATGGTTGTCTAAAATGAAATAATTTTATTGTCCAGTTTCTATTATAATATTTCGATTACTCTTCTTGTTCTATGGATTGGAGGTTGGTTATATTTGTATTTCAGAAAAGATGCTAAGAAGTATTTTAAACTAAACACTAAGGAAGCAATTGTTAAGAATAAGTTCTCTATAATTAGTGCTGTCTTACTTTTTTCATTTCCCTTTGTTTGGATCAATTTTGTATCTGATGAAGGAGTAAGAAATTACAAAAAAATCAAAAGTGAATTTGTTGAATCCTATAGTGAAGGTAGGATTTTGGGCTTTTATGACTATGCTTTACAGGCCTACCCAAATAATGAGTATGTTCATATTGATTATATTCAATATTACAATAAATGGAGGCTTGTTTCTGGCTTAGGAAGACTTGGTGTAGAATATCAGGAACAATTACGTTTAAATCCTGAAAGTGATTGGTATAAGGAATTACAAAGTATTGGATACAGTATTACAGGTTTAGAGGAATTTAAAGATGGTGAATTTTTAGAAGTAAATGATACTACAACTTCTCTATATCAATATGCCAAAGGATTAGAGGAAGATAGATTGGGCAACTATTATACTGCAGAATTCCACTACCTAGAAGCGTTAAAGGACTCTGAAATGCGAGATTTTGCATATCCAAGGTTGGAGTATATGTGGTATCATAATTTCACCTATGAAGAAACAAAAGATAGAGCATATAGTTGGAATGTGTTTAAAGCCATGTCTTTTGGTCAAAAAAAAGCAATCTATATAGATGATGGGGCATGGGGATGGTATATCCTCAACGCATTAGATCGAGATTTTTTGTCTGCTGACTTATTAGGCTATATTGCTGTTATACTGTCTGTTTTGGTTTGGGGTTTGTTTATTTTCAAAATGTTATTTATTCACAAGGATAAACTATACTTAATCTTTTCACTATTTGTGCTTGGGAGTTTATTGCCCATTTTGGTCTATGCTTTCAGTGATTTATTAAGATTTCTATACCTAGATTTAGGGATAAAATGGGATAAATATGATTTTTGGTATGATTTCATTAATATTGGAATGGTTGAGGAATTGGTTAAGTTTCTGCCTTGGTTTGGTATATATTTAATTTATCGTAAACGATTTACTAAGCCTGTTCATTTTATGCTTATGCCTATCGTGTCTGCTATCGGCTTTGCTTTTTCTGAGAATCTCATTTATGTGAATTCAGAAGATTATGAGATTATTTTTACGCGAAGTTCTATTTGTATTGCAATTCATATGAGTTGTTCTGCTATAATAGGCTATTCTCTTTATAGAGGATTGAATCAAAAAAGTAGGTTGGGTAAATCACTATATGTTTTGGGTGGATTTTTATTGGCAAGTTTGATTCATGGTTTATATGATTATTTCATTTTTACGCATAAAAGTATGTTAACCATTTTGGTGTTTTTAATTGGGCTACATCTATTTATCTTATTCGTAAATAATGCGTTGAACTTCTCCAATATTAGAGATAATAAAGCAACGAGGAAATTAAGAGATGCTGGATTGCTTCTGACGGTGGGGCTTGTACTTGTTTTTTGCTGTCAATACATGGTAATAGGGATTGAATTTGGTAGTCACGGTGCTAACAACATGCTAAAAGCAAATTTATTATTTGCTGGAATAGCGTTGGTTTATCTTGTTTCAATGTTTAGAAAAATTAGGATTAGACCGAATGTTTTATACCAATTTTCAGTCAAAGATGTTTTTGGTCAGTTTTTTACGCTAAAAGATGGAACTTCGTATGATGTGATAACACATGATGGAATGCAATTTAAATTATTTGCACCTAAAACAAATCTATTTGTAGGAAGCCAAATGCCGGTTATTGCAACGGTTGAAAAACATATAGAAATTCAAAATGATGCAAACTGGGTGCTGGTGCAATTTGATAAACCAATAACTGTAGGTAGTTGTTACCCACATAAAGCAGTGATGAAATGTAAAAATACCGATCAAGAACTGTACATGGATAAAGTGGAGGTTATATTGCTATTTATTCCAGATATTGATGCTTTTGAATACAGAACTGAACACCATTCAGGTGATTTTAAATATGTGGGAAGGGTTTATTCTAGACCTGTTGTCTAGGGAAATTATAGGCTTTAAAATGTCTAGTAGATAAATTAAAATTGTCTTATTTAAAAATCCCTATGAGAATTAAAAAAAATTTCTAATCCTCTTCATTCAGCATCTGATCTGCAATCAACGCTATCTTTGCAATGCATCTTTTTGTGTCTATAGCAAATTTCTCTTGTAGATTTTCGTTAATCGAACCTTTTACTTCCTCAAAAAACTCTTTTGCTTCATTGAGGTATCTATGGATGGCAGGAACAAGAAAGAATAAAGTGTTATTTTTTTCATCAAGCATCTTGGACTTTAATCCCACAAGAAGGTGGTCATTTATTTCTTCACATTCTAAGATGCAGAATATGCCTTCTTCTTCATTGACAACACTTTCATATATTTCGCTTCTGTTTGTTTCTTTGAAATATTCTGCTAATTCATCTAAGTCAGTTATCGCCTTAACACCAATGCTCTCTGCTAAATCCTTGTTCTTAATGATTTTTTGCATTGGTTCGCTTAATGGTAAAATATAATCCATGTTTAGTCTTCTGTATTATTTATTTCTTCTTCTGTTTCTTCAGTAGGAGTATATTTGGTAGGGATAGTGTATTTAAGCATAATTTCATGTGTTCCTGTAGTGCTGTTTGCAAATCCTTTTTTACCAAATTCGTATGCGTAATTTAATTGAATTTTTTCTTTTAATTTAATTCCAACATTAGCAATTACTCCAACACCTTGTCTAACACCTAAACCTAAAAATACTTGTTTATTAAATAGAAAGTTAGCAAAAGCATCAAATTGTGATGACGCCTTGGATCTACGATACATAACAGTTGGCAAAAAGTCCACTTGCTTATTCATTTCATATTCATAACTTCCATATATGTTTAAGTGAGATTTCAAATTGTAATCTGCTTGAATATTAGAAGTAGGGATTGCTACTTTGCCTTGAAGAATTTGAGGTAAACTAATGCCTAGTTTAAAATCTTTAAAGTTGATTACTGTTCCAAAATTAGCATCAAACATAGTCCCGGATACATTTCCTCCTGCAATTATCTCATCAGTATAATCATCGGCTTGGATATCAGAAAAGTTGATAGAGTTTTGAATAATACCTAATCCCAACCCAAACGATA
>JBFHGR010000123.1:0-8905 GCA_041583015.1 Parvicella sp.
GGGTGAATTCTAAATCCGTAGCCATAGTTTTGGCCATTATTCTGTTGCTCGTTATGGTCTTGCATCATCAATTGCACGGTGCTGTCTGCGAGTAAAGTCCCATCATAAAGCGCTTGGTCAAATTTGAGCATGTCATGCACATTAGAGTAGATCCCTTTGTCACCCACCGCACCATTGAGGTAGATGTCTATTACAGGATTGAAAGCGCCATTGTATCCTTGTGCAGGTTTTACCAATTCATCCTTATTATCTCTATGGTAAACTACAGTGCTCGTCATGTCACAAGGAGTGAAAATATGTTGCTTCATATATTCCTTGTAAGAAATACCTGATACTTTTTCTATGATTGAAGCAAGCAACATATAATTCGTGTTGCAATAATAATGCGTATGGTTTGGAGGATAATTAATCATTGGAACATATTTTTCCATGATGTTAATTACGTCATTATTGGTAATGGTCATGTGTTTGTCTGGCCAAATAGAGTCGGGCGCATCACAGAAATGTGTATATTGACTCATCCCACTTCTGTGAGACAATAATTGGTGAATATCTATGCCGGTGTATGGGAAGTTTGGAAAGAATTGTTTTACATCATCCGTTAAGTTTAGTTTGCCTTGTTCTACCAATTGCATTATACCTACCGCAGTAAAAGGTTTGCTAGCAGAAGCCAACTGAAAAGTATGATCAAGTGTTAAAGTATCTTTTGTTTTTAGATTGGCGTAGCCATAACTGTTTTCAAAAATGATGTGACCTCTCTTTGCAAAAAGAACAGTTCCATAAAAATGTGTGAGTTTATTTTTATTAAGAAAAAAAGTGTCTAATTGATGATGAAAAGGTGCGTAAAGGCTATCATAAAACGCTGTGCTATCTATTATAATTTCAGGTATCGCTGCAACTTCAGTATTCTCTGCAATAATCTCATCGCTTGAATTACATTGCCAGAAACCAATAAGAATAAACAGGATAGAAACGGTGCTAAAAATCTTCATTTTTCGAAGGTATAGAAAGCAATGAATGGTTAGGAGAAAAAGTAAATTAGTTTTGCATAGTTGATTTTTTATTTCAAAACTACATAAACTATCCATTCCCTATGATTTCTTCAAGTTATTGGCATGGTGTGTTTCTATAAAACTCTTTAATATTTGTTTTAGTCCTGTAAGGTAATCGTGCAACACCTTGTCGTTAATATCAGGGTGCTGTTGATTTGGAATAGTGATAGGCTCTTCATCTAATGTTCTATACAAATCCGGATAATTGGTTTCTATATTTGATGTAAGCTGAGTAATTTCAGTCATTATTTTTGTAAGATTTTTCATAGTTTAATTTTGATTTATCAAAAGTTGAATGCTGGGTGTTGAATATGCATGTAAGTAAAGATAAAGATGAAAAGTAGCACCGAAAATATAACCCCCATTAGAAGAGGGTAAAATATCAGCCCTCCTTTGAGGTTGGGATTGATAGTGTGTGCAATAATGCCATGTATACTAGCTGAAAACGTCAGGGCTACGACAAGTAATAGCCCTAAAATTAATGAGGGGTTTACATTTTCTTTGAAGATGAATAATCCAAGACCAACAATGGATGAAATAATCAATAATATCCAATAAATTCTACGTTCCATAATGGTTGATTTAATTGATTTTTAATTTAGATTGAAAAGGGATGTTTTTTTCATGGTAACTCATAAGCGGAATAGTAGTGTGAAACTCCATATTCTTAACATGATCTCCATGAATCCAGTTATGTTTATGCGCTAACATAACGATTAAATCAAAAGCATTTTCTGTAAAGAATTCTTGTAATTTATTGTTGATGTTGTCTGAGAGTAATATTTGAAATTCAATTTTGGGGTATTTTATTCTTTCTTTTAACTTTTCTTTAAACCATTCATACTTTGTTTTAAGGTCTGTCTCTTGTAGTGTGGAAACATGAGTTATAGTAATTGTTGCATCGTATATCTTGGCAAAAGATGTAAGATTACTAATAACTTCAATATCATTTTCATTAAAATCTGCCGCATATAAAATATGTTTAAAGTCATTATACTGGGCTACAGTTGGAACGGTTAATACCGTACATTTTGCTTTTTCAATAATGCTTTTGGCTGTACTGCCCATTAGTATTTCTTTTAATTTACTTTTGCCTTTTACTCCTAAAACAACGAGGTCTACATTGAAATCTTGTGCCATATTGAGAATAGAGTTAGCGGTTGATCTGTCTTCTCTAACTTCAAAACTTAGGTATTCTTCTGATTCGTTCCCGCCCGTATGTTCTTTGTAAAATTCTTTTAACTTTTTTAAGTTATGTGCTGAAATGCTTGATTCAACACCTTGCATTGTTTCGGCTTGAGAATTTTTCCAAAGCGTTGGAATATCAGCAGTGTGAACAATGATTAACTCACCATCCGTTTTATTTCTTAACTCAAAGGCATATTTTAAAGCTTGCACTGAGTTGGTGGAAAAATCTGTTGCATATAAAATTCTGTTCATAATATTGAGTGTTAAATGATATTATATATAACTAGCAAACTCATCTATTAAGAATAGTGTGGACTAGCGATTTGCTTCTGATGTGTTCAAATCTACTAAGATTGATAGGTTATCAAGGGGTTGCTTATCAGTTTATTATATGATTTTAATCATGCGTGCTGGTAATCGTAGCATGAATCAAATGGAAACTGCGGGTTGAGTAGATAATAAGAGGTGTTTTTTGAATTGGAATTAGTCTTCAAGGTTTAACTTTCCTTTTTCGGAAAGTAGAACCGCAATGTTTCTAGTGCTTTTAAATTTGGAGAATATAATAATGATGATTACTGTAATTGGAACAGACAATACCATTCCTGCTATTCCCCAAATTGCCCCCCAAATGGTTAGGGAAAGTATTACAACCAATGAACTTATGTTTAGGGAGTTGCCCATTAGTTTTGGTTCTAAAAAATTTCCCACTAATACTTGTACTGCACCTACTAAAATTAGGACCAAGACAAATGGTGTTAAGGTAGTTTCTCCAAATTGTATCAATGCCATTAATGCTGGGAAAACGGTAGCAATTAAAGATCCAATGGAAGGTATGAAATTGAGTATAAAGATAAGAAATGCAAAGAATAATGGTGATTCAACCCCAATAAATAAGAGTATGATATAACTTAACCCTCCTGTTAGAAAACTCAGGAAAGTTTTTATGGAAATATACCTACCGATTGATTTATCGATGTTAAGCAAAACATCATTTATACTATTAAATTTATTTTTGTCTGGATAGATGGCTCTCATTTTGTCAAGAAAGGTACTTTCTTCCATGAGTATGAATATTAGGTAAAGTAATACCATCACAGAATTAGAAAGCAGCCCAGTGATTGAATTAACCAGTTCGGAAACAATGCTCTTAAAGTCAAACTCCCCGACCAATGAGTTTAAATGCTGAGTCATATCAATACCCGTTCTTTCATAAACGGAGTTGGTGATGGTGTCTAGAGATGTATTATATTTTTGTAAAGAATTGGCTAGGTTTTGTGTGTTGTTAATGAGTAAGTTACTGAAAACTGTAATTACAATCAGCAATGTTAAAACTCCGAAAATTGTTTTTACCCATCTTGGAATAGTTTTTTTTATCCAAGAAGATCTATCCAATATTTCTCGAATCTCTTTTATTAGAAACCATGAGAAAATTGAGAGTATTAGAGGTATTAAAATATTTTGTCCAACAACTAGAAACAATACAATTGCAAATACAATAATGATGATGTTAGCAAATTTTTGAGTAGCCATTTTGTTTTAATTTGGAGGTTAAGAGTTGCCTTTGGGTAAAATTAAATAAAAATACGTCACAATGATGGAAACAAGACGCTTATTACTTTGCTATGCTTGTTTTCTAAAATTACTATAATTATTTTTTGTAAGGAATAGTGTAATCCTATTGCGTAGTTATGGAAATCTTTGTTTTACATTTATTTTCTCATACTAATTTAAAGTGAATTCTTACATAAATTTCTGGAATTGATGATAAGATTAAAAGTTGAATATATGAGTGAATTGGAACTTTCAATATTTTTGGTTATACTTCAGTGAATCAAAATTTTTATAATCGTATGAAGTTTAAAGTTTTAATGTCAACTATTTTTTATTTGATTGTTTGCAATTTTTCTGTCATGGCTCAAATGGGAGAATACTCAGATTTATTGGTTTATTATGTTGATGAGGAGTATGAGAAGTGTTTGAAAAAAGCTGAGAAATACATGAGTAAGGATGAGTCAAAGTACGATCCCTTACCTTATTTGTATACATCGATGTCTTATTATGAGATGAGCAGAGACAATAAGTATGCTGAAGATTATCCAAAAGCATATAGAAACGCATTAAGTTACCTCACAAAGTATAGAAGGAAAGACAAATCATTTGCATACAAAGAAGATGCACAAGCATACATAGAAAAAATAAAAACAGTACTCGCAGAAGAGATTGAAAATTACAAACTAGACGGCACAGAAAAAGCTGATAAGAAAATCACTGGTTTGCTGAAGAAATTGATAAGAATTGATCCTGAAGATGCAGGCATTGAATTGATGTTGGGAGTGTATTATTCTAAAACTAAAAATAGGTCAGAAAGCAAAAAATACATTGCTAGTGGAAAAGCGGCTATCAAAGCAATAGGTGATTCTATTCCCTTTGGAGATTTAACAAAGACACAGCAGCTTTATTTTAAAGAAAGCCTAATCTCCTTTTATCAATTGAAAAAAGATAGGTTTCCAGATGAAGCTGAGAAAGTCTTTTTGATGGGCGAATTGTATTTCGTAGAAGAAAGAGAAGATTGTTATATTGAAAATCGATCAGATTATAGGAAGATTTATGAAGATGTTACGGGATAAAAATATTCCAAAATAAAAAAGGCGAGTAATTGTAATAATAACTCGCCTTTTTTTAGGGTAGTGCAGGGGTTCTGCAATAAATAGGGTTAGATCTATTTAATCTATTTTACCAGTTTTTATCTGCGCCTCCTGCAATGTTAAATCTATTTGGATATTCTTAATTAATTTTATGTTCTCTTATTAATATGTTTTTAAGCGGCAGTAAATTAAGGTATTGCAGATTTAACCTTATTTTTCAATCCTCCTAATAGTTTTTTCCCATTTTTAGAAACTTTACCTTCTTCTTTGGTTGTAGATTCTGAATTCACGTTCTCCACTTTGTCAGCGTTTTTCTTTTTGGAAGGATACTCTACTTCAGCAGATTTAAGCCACAACCTTTCGTTTATTTCAGGAATATCTACAAGGTACTCCTCTGCTTCATAACTTACTTTCATTACTTTTCCGTCATACCATTTTCCCTCATGTAAGGCTTTTACTTCATCATCAACTCTTAAGTCCTTGAAGGCTACAGCTGGTGTTTCTGGAGCCGCTTTTGCTCTAACCTCACTTACATATCTCCAATCTGTAAGGCCAGAAACTCCATATTTCACATTGTATCCTCCTTTTTCCATCTCTACACTTAAAACTTCTGCATCCATCCAACTACTACCGTAGGTTATTTCAATCATATCTCCAACCTTAAACTGTGGCTCTGCATCCAAATAAATAGGGTTCTCTCCACATTTATCATCTTGATTTTTTTCATAATCAGCAAAATCTTCCTGATATATTCCATACTTCATATCGGTAACATACCAGCGGTCATTTTTGTAAGAGACAGTAATGTTATTTAACCTCTTTTTATTTCTATCGTAAAACCTTACATAAGAGCTTCCTATGTCTCTAATGATTGGGTGCTTGCAGAAGGCTACTTTGTAATACTCTAAATTTTCGAGTAACTTCTCCAAGGCTTCTTTACCATTTCTATTCAAAACAATGTCACTCCATTCTTCAAACATATAATCTGTAGACATTTTGTAGAAAAATGCGGTGACTTTATCCTTATCTCCCTCAATTAATAATTCGTGCGTAAACTGCATTAAGTGATTAGCAGACTTAAATTCTGGTAGTTCTACCACAGCCAATGATTTTTTAAACTCTTCAGCGTGTCTTACTGCGTTTAGTTGTGCTAGTGTTTTTACTTCTGCTAATTCTATTTTGGAAAGGCGGTAAGATTTAATTACAACCTTAGATTCTTCTCTTGCTTTTTCTGCAGGTAGCCATTTGCCAGATTTTAGCAAATCATCTTCTTCGTTATAGGTTACGCCATCTGCAGATCGGTATAAGATAATAGGAAAGGTGCCTTCTCTAACTTCTACGTCTCCTATATCATTAACTAAAGTAGTATATGTGGAAACCACATTACACACAACTTTGTTTAATCCTTTCCATCTCCAATCGGGGTTTTTCGCCAGTTTTACAGTGTTGGGCGCATCAATTAGATAGTTCATTTGGTAGCTTTGATAAAAATCTAATGGATCATAAGTTGCTGTTAAATGAGCATTAATTTCCTCAACATTTGGGTTTGTAATTCCTTCAAAACCAATTAAACCAAATGTAAGCATTCCAAAATAAGTATAACTGCTTCCTTCCTTAAAATACTCAACTCCTCCATATAGCTTTTTGTAAATACCGCTATGTCCTGTTCCCATTTTTACAACGCACGCTCTAGACCAAAAAGTTGTCCAATGATTGTTGTACCATCTTTTTTCAATTTTAGAAGGACTGTATTCTATTGAAATAATTCTTGAGGGATCTTTAACATAAGCTTGAACCTTTTTGTTCAATTGCGATTCAGAAGGTTGAGCAAATGCAATAAAACAGGATGAAGTAAATGCAATTAATAATAGTAGGTTCTTGATTTTCATAAAATTTGACTTTGTTTAAACTCTTGAGCCAAAAGTCTGAAAAACCGCATGAATAGCCGTCACCCGTTTGGGTGATTTTAGGTTTTAGTGTCGTAAAAATGATGTATTATTGAATAATTTGCAATGAATTTGCCTTTACCGCTGCAGCGGTTCTATTTTGAACATCTAACTTTTCGTAGATTTTTAGAATGTGGGTTTTTACCGTATTTACCGAGATAAATAATTTTTCACCAATCTCTTTATTGGTCAATCCGTCTGCAATTAAATCTAAGACCTCAAGTTCTCTTTCTGATAATGGGTTTAATAAATATTTGTTTAACTCTTCTTGATTAATCTTGAAATTAACTTTGTTGTTTTGAACGGTTTCCAATTGTTGCTCAAGTTTATTTCTAAGGTTATCAATTGCTCTTTGATGCTGTTGGTGTAGTGTTTTTGCTTTTTCTTCTGCTTCGCGTTTTTTTGATCTAAAGTATAAGAAGATGAAATAACCTAATACTAAAAGTAAAATAATTACCAATGTCAATGCCAACAAGTAGATATTGTTTCTGGAGATGACAATATCTTTTTGTTCCATGTCTTTTTGAATAATCTCTTGTTCTTTTTCTAAAAGTTCAATTTGTGTTTCTTTTTGCTCAGTTTCATACATCACCGCCAGTTGATTCACTTTGTTGACAATTTTCACGTCATTAATTGAATCTTTGAGAGATATGTATTCATTTAGGAATTGCAAAGATTTACTAGGATTGATAGATTCATTAATTTGAGATAGCAACAAGAGGGCGTTTAGTTCTACTTCTAGCGATTGGTTTTGCCGGCTGTATTGCAGTGCTTCCAATCCAGTTTCGTTAGCGTCAATTAGTAGTTTATTGTCTAGATAGTAGGATGCTAGGTTAACCAGTGCTGTTGATTTACCATAGAAATCCTGAATGCTATCAGAGAGGAATACGGCTTTTTTGTAGTTTATACTAGCAGAATCGACAATGTCAAATCGTTCATAAAGTAAGCCTTCGTTGTTATATAGCATTGCTTTTGAGAAATAGTCTTGAATAGAATCTGCCAATATCATTGCTTGCTGGAAGTAGAATTTAGCTTGTTCTAGTGAGTCTTGCTGCATAAAAATGACACCAATATTGGAATATGAAATGATTAAGCCATTTACATCTTGTAGTTCTTGTTTTATTTGGATAGCTTTATTATAGTATTCCAATGCGTCTACAAAGTTTTTTTGACTTTTGAGGAGTAGACCTATATTGTTATAGCTCTGAGCAATTTTTTTAAGTGTTTCTGGTTGGGTAATATTTTTTTTACTTTCTCTAATTTTTACAGATTGAATATAGTACTCCATGGATTTTTCATATTGTCCCATGTAATAGTATATGCTACCTAGATTATTTAAAATTCCATCTGTTTGGTCATAGCCATCACACGCTTGTTTTATTTGAAAAGCTTTAACGTAATTCTTTTCTGCCAAATTGAAATTGCCGGTGTAGTCATATACCAAACCAATTCTATTATAGCTCTTAGCAATGAGGCTAGAGTCTTGTATTTGGGTAGAAAGTTGTAGAGATTGCTTGGCGTATTCAATGGCTTCTTTGGGAGAGGAAATAGCTCCTTCCCATACAATTTGGTGGAGTATCTCAATTTGCTCACCTTTATTAGTGGTGTTTTTTAGTTCAAATAATAGACTGTCTATCGTTCCATTTTGTGCGTGGAATATGTTAAGGGATACAATAAAAAATACAAAAACTAAATACAATTTTATCATAATGCGAAGGTAGTAGCTAAAGTGCGCAAATAAAAGAATGTTAGATTGAAAAGTAATCTTTTGATTTTGGTCACATATCTTTGTGATTAATTAAAAATGTACCGTTATGTCAAGTTATAGGTTTGTCAATATTACACTCGTTTTTGTATTTGTAATTTTATTGTCTGCATGTTCGGAGAAGAATGATATAAAAACATTTTATTTGGTGAGACATGCTGAGAAAGAATTGAATACGCCATCGGATAATCCGCCTTTAACTATGATGGGAGAGGATAGGGCTGAAAAATTAGTGGCAGTTTTACAAGGAGTGAAGTTAAATCAAATTTTTTCTACGGAGTATGATCGCAATGTCAATACTGTAAAACC
>JBFHGR010000124.1:0-8824 GCA_041583015.1 Parvicella sp.
AACTTGTGTGCTTTCTATTGTTTGCCATTCGTTAGAAACTATTCCTTTTAAAGGGCGTTCATCTCCAAGGTCTGTGTCACTAGTTACTACGTAAATGTCATACTCGTCATGCAAGGCATTGCACAAATTTCTTACAGAACTAATTGGACCACCTGCTTTGAATGCTGGAATAAACCAATCAATAAATATGAGTATTTTTTTCTTAGCCATCTATTGGTTAATGTTATTCGCTTTTAGCCAATGACCAAGCACAACTAAGTGCCATACACGAGACCAAGTAATTTTTTTGTTCCCTTTCAGGAAGTTAATCCAAATGTCATCTAAAGCTCTTTCTTCAAAAAAGGAAAGATTTTTTAAATGGTCTAATCCAGTTTTAGAGTATGATTTTAACTCGTTTTTCATCCATTGTTCCCAAGGGAAAGTGAAGCCCATTTTTGGTCTGTTGACTATTTCGCTCGGAAGCAAATCTCCCAATGATTCTACAAGAAGTTTTTTTGGTGTTGATGGATACTTGAAATCATCCCTAACACCATAAATATATTCTACTAACTGATGGTCTAAAAATGGAACTCTAACTTCTAGTGCATGTGCCATACTCATTTGATCTGTATCACGTAGTAAGACATTTTGCATATAGGTGTTCATTTCAGCATATGAAACTCTACTTAAAAATGGAACTTTAGCGCCAACTGTTCCCACTCCAATTCCATGTTGTAAAATTTCATGAACTGTATTTTCAGGAAAGTCATGAAATTTTAAAATTTTGTGAATCGCTTCATCATCCATAACCTCTCTATTGATTGGGTAGTAATACGGAAGTTCTAAGTATTTACTTGTTATGGTCTTTACAATTTTATCTGATGAGATACCTGGCTTAGCTAGTTTTAATCCTCTACCAAGCGTCTTTCTAACAGCAATAGGGAATGACATCATCCATTTTTTATCTAGTAAAGAATGCGCTCTTTTGAAAATGTCATATCCTCCAAAGACTTCATCTCCTCCCAATCCGCTTAATGCCATTGTTACGCCAGCATCTTTGGTGGCTTTGCTCACAACATAAGAATTTGGGCCATCCATACTTGGGTGGTCGATGCTATTAATTGCGTTGGGAAGGTCTTTTAGAAAATCTTCTGGTTTTAGTCTGATTTCGTGATGTTCTGTTTTGTATTTGTCTGCAACTTGCTGAGCAAATTTTGCTTCAGAAAACTCTGCTTCATCAAAAGTAATGGCAAATGTTTTTACTTTTTGTGTGGAAACCTCACTCATGGCTGCAACAACAGCGCTGCTATCAATTCCTCCACTTAAGAATGCTCCAAAAGGAACATCTGCAACAAGTCTTCGTTCAACTGCTTGAAAAAACAAATCTTTAGTTCTTGTTTTTATTTGATCGTATGACTGATTAAAACTTTCACTACTGTGATGTAAATTTATATCCCAGTATTGATGAGTAGAGATTCCATCCTCATTTAATACAAGATAATGACCAGGCATTAAGCATTGAATGCCATTAACCATAGTTCTAGGTGCATGAACTGTAGCATATCTTAAATAATCTACTAATGCATCTTCATTAATTTTCTTTTCAATAAAAGGAAGCGTCAATAAACTTCTTATTTCTGATGAAAAAGCAAATTGTTCAAAATTATCATAGTAGTACAATGGTTTTATTCCCATTCTATCTCTAGCGATAAACAAAGAACTTTCTTTTTTATCCCAAATAGCAAATGCAAACATGCCATTAAAATGATTTACACATGCTTTTCCCCATTTTTGATATGCAGCTAATACAACTTCAGTATCACTGTTAGTCTTATATGGATAATCTTTTAATATTTTTTTTATTTCTTGAAAGTTATATACCTCCCCATTGAAAACCATAATCAAGTTTCCATCGTCAGAAATGAAAGGTTGGTTAGATGATTCTTGTAGGTCAATTATAGAAAGCCTATTGTGTCCTAGAATCACATTTTCGTCAGAGTATACTCCGGTATAGTCAGGCCCTCTGTGTTTTGATGCCAAGTTCATGTTAGCAATTAAAGACTGAGGATCTTTTAGTTTTCTTATATTATAAATTCCATTTATACCACACATATTCCGCTTCTTTATTTTTTAGGTAAACCCTTTTTTGCTTTGTAAGCCAAAAATACAAATAAACCAAGTGGGATGAGAACCCCAAGGAAGAAATACATGATGGACTTTGAAGAAAACCAATCGTTATTCGTTGATTGGCAAGTGCTTTGGCCGTCTGTATCATATGTTACATTAGGAGAAAGTCCTTCGCAGCAAACATCCAAATCCCAAACTTTTTCACCTTCTGCTACACAATATGGCTTGTCAAACCATTTCTTACCGCATAGGCGATTGTTGAAATCTACTATCTTACAACCTGTTCCATCTGGAAAAATCACACTATCACCAGGTGCCAAAGTAAAACCTCGCTGAATAACCTCTTTATAGAATGGGTCTATATTGGCAAAAGAGGAAATGACTACGCAAAGAATAAAAAACAGGGTAGTTGTTAATTTCATTTTAATCTTGTAATAATTGTTTCAAGATTCAACTGCTCTTGGTTTCCAGATTTCATTTCTTTTAGGTTGTATAAATCAGATTTTAATTCTTCTTCACCTAGAAATATAACAAAGGGAATTTGTTTGTTATCCGCATAACTCATTTGTTTTTTAAGTTTAGCCGAGGTTGGATACAATTCTGCGTTGATGTTATTTTTACGAAGTTGATTTAAAATTTGTAAAGATTTATTTTCATCCTCTCCAAAGTTAATTAATAGCACCTTTGTGCTTTCTTGCGAATCTTCGGGGAATAATTTTAATTCCTCCATAACATCATAAATTCTATCTGCGCCAAAAGAAATACCAACGCCAGAAATACCTTTTAATCCAAATATTCCTGTTAAGTCATCATATCTTCCACCTCCACAAATGCTTCCTATGCTTACATTATTGGCTTTCACTTCAAAGATTGCTCCAGTATAGTAGTTAAGTCCTCTTGCTAGTGTTACGTCAAATTCAAATTTTGCGTTTTGTAACCCAAGCATATCAATTTTTTCAAAAACATACGATAACTCTTCAATGCCTTTTAGTCCAATTTCCGAAGTTGCCAACATTTCCTTCATAGCAGTTACAATTTCATCATTGCTGCCGTTTATTTCAAAAAGTGGTCTTATTTTATTGATTGCTTCTGCGGGGATTTCTTTTTCCGTTAATTCTTTAATGACACCATCTACACCAATTTTATCTAGTTTGTCGATGGCAACCGTAATGTCAATAATCTTATCTGACATCCCTGTTATTTCAGCGATTCCACTTAAAATTTTTCGATTGTTGATTTTTATGGTAAAGTCGTTCAACCCAAGATTGCTCAACACTTCATCAAATAATTGTACCAATTCTACTTCATATAATAATGAGTCAGAACCAACTACATCAGCATCACATTGATAAAATTCTCTGTATCTACCTTTTTGAGGTCGATCCGCTCTCCAAACTGGCTGTATTTGATATCTTTTGAAAGGAAAGGATATTTCGTTTTGATTTTGTACCACAAATCTAGCAAAAGGTACCGTTAGGTCATACCTCAAAGCTTTTTCTGAGATAGTTTTTAATACAGCGTTACTATCTTTTGCTTCTAAATCCTCTGTTTTTGTTTTCTTTAAAAAGTCACCACTATTTAAGATTTTAAATATAAGTTTATCACCTTCATCACCATATTTTCCCATAAGAGTTGCAGTGTTTTCCATACAAGGAGTTTCTATGGGGAGGAATCCAAATTTCACAAAGGATTTTTTTATTGTATTGAAGATGTGGTTTCTTTTAACCATTACAGAAGGTAAGAAATCTCTAGTGCCTTTTGGTATGCTTGGTTTGCTCATTTTTAAAGTGCTTATTGTGTATCAGGATACAAAGATAATGTAAGTCTTTATATAAAATAGTAAATGAACTTTTTATACAGAGTAAATTCATTTATCAAAAAAAAAACTATATTTGTCGATTAACGATAAAAAATCGCAGATTAAATTGAATTTTAATAGTATTAGCAGGATGTATAAAGTATTGGGATTAAGTCTCGTATTTTTTTGTTTGGCTTTCCTGAGTTGCGGGAATGGTGAAGACGAAACAGCAGAGAACGCACCTATCACGGAAGGAGTTATTTCATTCAAAATTACTTATCCATATTATAAAGATGATTTCATGATAGTACTTATGCCAGACATGATGACAATGGAGTTTAAGAATAATGTCTATAAGAACACGGTTACGAAAGGTGGTTTGTTTTCTACAACTGTAATTTCAGATTGTAACAAGGAAGAGATGTTCATGACCTTGGATTTTGGTTCTAAGCAATTGTATACGAAGTTAGATAAAGATTTAGTCGATACTGTTTTGCTTAAAAGGTTTTCAATCCCAGATTTATTACCAGTTAATAGTAACGACAGCATTGCTGGTTTGAAGTGTGAGAAGACAATGGCTGTTTACGAAAGACTGGAAGATGGTTATGATTGTGAATTGTATACATCAAAACAGATAGGTATTAATAATAGTAATTGGTGCAATCATTTCAATGAAATTGAAGATGTGTTGCTAGGTTATGAGGCTGAACAATATGGTCTTGTGATGAAATTTATGGCGGATAGCATAACTGAGAAGAAAATCTCAGATGACACGTTTAAAGTGCCTGCTGGATTTAAGGAAGTAAGTTTGGAACAGATGTTGTTTCAGATGCAAGAAATCTTTAATCAAATTATCGAATAAAAAATCAAAATTATTATGAAAAAACAATTATTAGCGCTAGTTGCGGTTGCTTTGTTATGTGTTTCTGCGTGCGCAGGAAATGGAAATGATGGAGGGGGATTCATTGGAAAGATAGAATATACAATGGAATATGATTTGCCAGAAGCATATGAGTCACAAAGAGCAATGATGGCTACGGAAATGGTAACTTATATAGGAAAGGGGTTTACCAGGGTGGAACAAAAGACAGGTTTAGGAGATCAAATTACAATTAATGACGTGAAATCTGGTAAGTCTACTGTCTTAATGAATATGATGGGGCAGAAAATTGCATTGTCTACAGATGGAGCTGATAGGGAATTTGAGCCAGTCGTAGAAGAGTTGGATGGAACTAAGGAGATTGCAGGCTATTTGTGTAAACAAGTTAAGTATTCTATTCCAGGAAAAGATGGAGGAGAGGATGTAAGTTATACAATTTACTATTCAGAAGAGATAGGATCAGAAGCAAACACTCAGTTTCCGGGTTTGAATGGCTTTCCAATGGAATATGTTATTGAAGCGCAAGGGATGACAATCACTTATACAGCAAAAAAAGTAACAGAAGAAAAAGTTTCTAAAGATTTAGCGAAAATTCCAGATGGATACGAGTTAATGACGTATGAAGAGTTCTTAAAAATGATGGGGCAATAAGTTTCATTTAAATCTAATTTTAAAAAGAGTCTTAAACCTTGGTTTAAGACTCTTTTTTGTTGCTAACATTTATAAGTTTATAATAGATGTTTGAACTTTATTGTTTAGGAACTTTAGTTTGTATTTTTGTTATGATAAATAGTGTATTTTAATGGCGGGAAAGCGCAATAATTTTAAAAAGGAGTCTGCAGCAAAGACAAAAAAGAAGTCTTCCAAAAAACTAAAGTCACCCAACTTCATGGTGAAGGTGTTAGATTTTTTGAAGGACGATAGATTGCATAAAACATTTGGGGTTCTATGCATACTTTTTGGTTTGTATGCTATGGTTGCTATTGTGTCCTACCTCTTTACCTGGAAATCTGACGCAAGTATAATTGACGGAGAAAGTATTGGTTTTGCTTTTAATGGTGAGGAAGTTGAAGTTAAAAATTGGTTGGGGAAATTGGGCGCATTAACAGCTAATCAATTCTTGAAAGTTTGGTTTGGAATATCTTCTATTTTTATTCCGTTTTTTTTGGTGATTGTAGGTGTGAGAATTTTATTTAAAATTAAACTTTTACCACTTTTTAAAACTGTGAAAATTGGCTTTGTAGGTATGGTTTGGTTTAGTATTGCATTTGCTTTGCTATTTTCTGAACCCTATGATTTTATGGGCGGTTTGTTTGGGGAACAAATTATCTCATGGACTAATTCTGTTGTCGGAACTGTTGGCTCTGTATTCTTTGTATTGTTTGGTGGTTTTATAGCGATTGTTGTTTTGTTTAACCCTTCACTAGAATGGGTGAAGGATAAATTTGCAAAAGATCCTGCTGTATTTATTCCAGAGGACGAAAAAGAGGCCGTAAATGTCATCAAAGAAGACGAAATAATAAAAGAGAAACCGTCTCAAACAATTGACTTAAATGACTTAAATCAAGTAGAAGAGATAGTAAAAGAAACTGAGTTAGAGTTAGAAACTACTGTAGTCCCTGAAAAGAAAATTGAAGATAGTTTAGAATTGGAGGTTGATGAGCAAAAAGAAGTCAAACCAACAAAAGAAGAAGAAAAAGAGAGCGAAGATTTTGAGGTAACTGTTCCTGATGAGGAGGTTGTTCTTAAGGATGGCGAAATGCGAGACTTGGTTAAAGAGTTTGGAACGTTTGACCCTAAATTGGAATTGTCAAGTTATAAACTACCAGGAATAGATCTGCTTGTTGACCACGGAGGTGGAGGTATCCAAATGAATAAAGAGGAACTGGAACTCAATAAGAATAAAATTATTGAAACACTTCAGAATTACAAAATAGAAATATCCAAAATAAAGGCAACAATAGGTCCTACAGTGACACTTTATGAAATCGTTCCTGCGCCAGGTGTGAGAATTTCCAAAATTAAGAACCTTGAGGATGACATTGCATTGAGTTTGGCAGCACTTGGTATTCGTATTATTGCACCAATGCCTGGGAAAGGTACAATTGGTATTGAGGTGCCAAATTCAAGTCCTGATATTGTATCCATGAGAACACTTATCGCTTCAGATAAATTCCAAAATAATAAAATGCAACTACCTGTTGCGTTAGGTAAGACTATTTCTAATGAGTCTTTTGTTGCTGATTTAGCCAAAATGCCTCACTTATTGATGGCAGGAGCAACAGGACAAGGAAAGTCTGTTGGGTTAAATGCCATTCTTGTATCGCTATTGTATAAAAAGCACCCTTCGCAAGTTAAGTTTGTATTGGTAGATCCAAAGAAAGTGGAGTTGACATTGTTTAATAAGATTGAAAGACATTTCTTGGCAAAACTTCCTGGTGAAGAAGATGCTATTATTACAGATGTGAGTAAAGTTGTTGCAACCTTGAATAGTCTTTGTATTGAAATGGATAACCGATATGAAATGTTGAAGGACGCCATGGTTAGGAATATTGTGGAATACAATGAAAAGTTTATCAATAGAAAGTTGAATCCAGAAAATGGTCATGAGTATTTACCTTATATTGTTTTGGTAATTGATGAGTTTGCTGACTTGATCATGACGGCAGGTAAGGAAGTTGAAACTCCGATTGCTAGATTGGCACAATTAGCGAGAGCCATTGGGATACATTTAATTGTGGCGACACAAAGACCTTCTGTGAATGTTATTACAGGTATTATCAAAGCCAATTTCCCTGCAAGAATTGCTTTTAGAGTGACTTCTAAAATAGATTCTAGAACAATCTTAGACGCTGGCGGAGCGGATCAATTAATAGGACGTGGAGATATGCTATATTCTCCTGGTAATGAATTAATACGTCTACAATGTGGGTTTGTTGATACTCCTGAAGTTGATGAGATTACCGACTACATTGGTTCTCAAAGGGCTTATCCAGAAGCTCATCAACTGCCAGAGCCTGAAATAGGAGAGGAAAGTAGTAGTAAAGAACTGGATGAAAGCTTAGATTCATTGTTTGAGCAAGCCGCAGAAATTATTGTGAATGCTGGGCAAGGATCAGCATCTAATATTCAGAGAAAATTGAAGATTGGTTATAACAGAGCTGGAAGAATTATAGATCAAATGGAAGCTACAGGACTAATCGGTCCGCACAAAGGAAGTAAGCCTAGGGAGGTTTATTTGCCAGATATTTTCGCTTTGGAACAGTTTTTGCAAAACCTCCGAGAGAAAGGACTATTACAGTCCTAAAAAATTGAAAAACACATTATTAAATATATTATTATGAAGAAGTTATTATCATTATTTTTAATCGGAGCGCTTAGTTTTACGGGAATGGCTCAAGACGGGGCTGATCAAAGTGAAAAAGCAAAAAAGATTTTGGATGAAATTAGTGCAGAGAGTAAAACTTATAAAAGTCTTTCGGTGGACTTTCAGTTGGTTGTAAAAGGTGGAGAGATTAAT
Source organism: Parvicella sp. (assembly GCA_041583015.1). Classification (GTDB taxonomy): domain Bacteria; phylum Bacteroidota; class Bacteroidia; order Flavobacteriales_D; family Parvicellaceae; genus Parvicella. Next base: position 8,305 of record JBFHGR010000124.1, read on the forward strand.
TCTTCTCAAAGTGGTACAGCAAAGGTTAAAGGTGGTAAATATTACTATGAAACTGAAGATAGAAAAGTATACAGTGATGGCGAAAAAGTTTGGACCTATTTAATTGAGGAAAACGAATGCTACATTGATAAACTAGAAGATTTGGATGGAGGAATAAATCCAAGTGAAATATTAAATATTTGGGAAGATAACTTTAAGTTTCAATACAGTAAAGAGATTTCTGCAACTGTGCATGAGATTAAACTTTATCCCAAAGACACAAAAAATAGTAAGTATCATACTGTAATTGTAACAGTAGACTCAGAAAAGAAAAGAATAACAAAAGCAATTATCAAGACAAAAGAGAATGTTTTAATACTCTTTACTGTAAAAAAATTAACTCCAAATGTTGATATAAGTGATGATACGTTTAAGTGGAATCCTGCTAAATTTAAAGGAGTTGAAGAAATTTCAAATTTCTAGAACTAATTCAGACAATTGTAGATCCTGTTTCTTAATTGAAATGGGATTTTTTTTGCAT